>DASXSR010000168.1:0-45850 GCA_036505875.1 Blastocatellia bacterium
GTTCGAAAGTTGAAAGGCGAAGGCCGCCCGATCCTGAACGAACAAGAACGCGCGGAGGTCGTTTCGGCGCTTGAAGCCGTCGATTACGTGACCATCTTCGAAGAGGAAACGCCGCGGGAGTTGATCGCAGCGCTGTTGCCCGACGTGCTTGTTAAGGGAGGCGACTGGCCGATTGATCAAATCATCGGGCGCGAAGAAGTGGAGGCGTCGGGAGGCCGTGTGGTTGCGCTTCCATATGTCGAACGGTTGTCGACGTCTGAGATCATCGAACGAGTTCAGAGAAAAAAGACGCGCAGTTGACTATCTTGTATGGGAGTGCAAGGCAACCGAGCCATTTGGGAACCCGAGAGTCGCGGCATCGAGTTGATCAACCTCACCATCGGCGAACTCTTCGACCGTCAATGCGAAGCCAACGCGGACAAGGAAGCCCTGGTTTACAACTACCCTGAGATCGGACTGGAACTTCGGCTCACCTATAGGCAATACCAAAAAGAAGTCAATCGATTAGCCAGGGGATTGCTCGCGCTTGGGATCGAAAAAGCCGAGCACGTCGCAGTGTGGGCGACGAATGTTCCCGAGTGGGTGATGCTCGAAATCGCGCTTGCCAAGATCGGAGCGGTGCTCGTAACGGTCAACACAAACTATCGCGCGGCTGAAATCGAGTACGTGCTTCGGCAGGGTGACATAACCACCCTTTTCATGATCGAAGAGTTTCGCGGCAACTCGTACGTTGAGTCGATGTACCGCATCGCGCCGGAGCTGAAGAGTCTGAGCGGTCCGATCCGCAACGATCTTCAATCTTCAAATCTGCCCGAGCTTAAACGGGTGGTCTTGATCGGGAATAAGACGGCGCAAGGCTTTATGGCCTACTCTGAGGTTGTGTCGCTTGGCGAATTCGTTGCTGATGAGACTCTTTCCGAACGCGAATCGATCCTCGATCCACACGACGTTATTCAGATGCAGTACACAAGCGGAACCACCGGGTTTCCAAAAGGGGTGATGCTCACTCACTACGGAATAATCAATCAGGCGCACGTCTCGTGCTTGATCGGAAACCTGGGGCCGGATGAGCGTTACGTAACCGCGATGCCGTTTTTTCACATCGCGGGGTCGCTGGGAGCGACAATGTTCGGAATCTATCTCGGGTGCACGCTGATACCGCTCATTCATTTCGATCCCGCCAAACAGCTCGAGTTGTTCCACAAAGAGAGAGCCACATTCTCGTTCAACGTCCCAACGATGCTTGTAGCCATGCTGAATCATCCACGTTTTATCGCAGGTGAGTTCAATCTTTCATCGCTGCGGGAAATCATCACTGGGGCAACGCCGGTCCCAGTCGTGTTGATGCAAGAGGTTAAGCAGAAGATGGGCGCGGAGTGCATGATCGTTTACGGACTTACTGAATCAACCGGCACTGTCACCGAGACGATAAAGACCGACAGCTTCGAATTGAAATCTTCCACCGTGGGCATTCCGCATCCCCATATGGAGATCAAAATCGCGGAGCCTTTAACCGGTAACCCGGTCGGTTTTGGCGAATCGGGAGAGTTGATGGCGCGCGGGTTCCTGGTGATGAAGGGTTATTACAACATGCCTGATAAGACGGCCGAAACGATTGACGCCGACGGTTGGCTTCACACCGGCGATCTGGCGACTATGAACGCGCAAGGCTACGTCAACATCGTGGGAAGAGTGAAAGACATGATCATTCGCGGTGGCGAGAATATCTATCCCGCGGAGATCGAAGAGTTTCTGATGCGCCACCCGCAGATAGCAGAGGCTCAAGTGGTTGGCGTGCCCGACAGCTTTATGGGAGAACAAGTGGCAGCGGTCTTGCGGTTGAAGCCGGGAGAGATTGGAACGGAAGAAGCGATCCGGGAGTACTGTAGCGATGGGATCAGCAGGCACAAGGTCCCAAAGTACATCAAGTTTGTGTCGTCATTTCCGCTGACAGCGAGTGGCAAGGTGAAGAAGTTCGAGTTGAGGGAGCAGCTAATCGAGGATCTCGGGCTGGAAGAAGTTTCCAAGCAAAAGACGGCTTGAGAATCAAAAACCACGCGGCTCGCTGGGGACACGGAGAACGAAAGAGATATGAGAAATGCGTCCCGGTGTCTTCAGTTGTTCCCGTGATTCAGTCGATCACAATAGACGAATTGGCTCTTCGGGTTTTTCCGGCGCGGGCGCATCAGGCTGATCATCGGGGGAGGTTGGCCGATCACGAGGCATTTCAACCGGAGGCCCATGCTCCTCGTCTGACGGTACGCGAATAGGCCCGCTGTCGGGAGCAGGCGGGTTCCCGGTTGGCATTTCGACGTTGCGATTCGGCTTGCGATGCGCGCTCACAAATTCCTCTCCGTTTTCTGAAGAGGGCGCAGGACGCTGATCCCAATTAAGTAAGTCGCTGCGCCACTCCAGTAGGGTTCGGATGGATTTATCCACCGAACGCTTTTTGGAAAATCGCCTAGCGGCCGATCTGCTCGCCGACGTCCTTCACGGCGTCGCCGACTTTTCGCCGCAACCGTCCGAAGTTTTCTTGAGCTCGACCGGCGGATTTGTCGTCCTGCGACTCTCGGATCATTCGCGGGTCTTTGGTAGCACGTCCCACTTTCTCTTTGACCGAGCCTTTTGCCCGGCGGAACTTGCCTTTTAGTTCATCCTTGTTTGGAATGCTCATGGTAATACCTCCTTTTTTGGTAACTCAGATTGTACTGACTTGCGATGCTGATGGTTCGAATATCAATCACTTGGGGATTACATCATAAGCAAGAGGAAGAACATCACGAGTAATGCTCGACGCATGATTGATAACCCTTTCTCGACGTTGAAGCGAACACAGAAAAGGAAAAGTAACAAATGCCGTGCCAGTCGCCAGTGTGTCGATTGTGGTACGCCCGGAACTTTGATCTCGATTGATTCAAGATTGATGCTGCATAAAATCAGGTCAGCTTGTATCGAACCAGCGTGAGGAAGACTCGCCTTGATTGCGGGATGGCGCCAGGTGAGCTGCCAACCAGATCGCAAGCTTTTCGTCTGTCGAAAGCGGCGCGGAACCTGGGCGCGTCTCTTCGAGGCGCTCATTTTGTTAAGTGCTCGCGGAGGTTTAGCCCCCGCTGGCGTCGCGATAGACGCGCGGCGTAACTCCGGTTACTGATTTGAACATCTTGGTGAAATGGCTCTGGCTCTGATAACCGACCTGCGCGGCAATGTCGACGATCGGGAGCACCGTCTCGGCTAGCAGCTTACGGGCGCGCTCGAGACGCACGTTCGAAAGATATGCGTGCGGAGTAACTCCCGTTATCCGCTTGAAGAGTCTGGCGAAGTGGTATTCTGACAGATAGGCTGCGGCGGCAATTTCCTCAAGCGCGATCTCGCGTCCAAAGTTGTCGTGCATGAACTCGATCGCCCGGCGGAGGCGCCGATCCACAGGGCCGGCGCGCGACAACTCGATGTGATCCGACATGCGAATCGTGAAGTGATGCCGCAGAAGCTGGATGCCTAGCTGTCGAACCAGCGTGTCGAGCATTGCCGCGTGGCCCAGCTGCTCATGCGACATCTCGTCAGCAATGGCGCGCGCCATTCGCACGATCTCGCCGTCTGTTATGACGCTTGCGCGAAACGCGATGTCCGCAGCTACGCGTGTGAGTCCGATATCTGCGATCAACTCGTTCACCAAAACCGGGCTCAGGCCAATTGAAACGAACTCGACCGCCGATACGCTCGCCGAATGAGTTTGTCCGACATTCGTCAGAGCTGTCTGTCCGGCTGACAGCTCGAAAACGCTCTCGCCGATTGTAACTACCATTTCTCCCGAGAGGATTGCAGTTATGGTATAAGCTGAGTGGGAATGAGGTTGAAATTCGCAGTTCCTCGTCGCGGTATGGCGCGCCGTGGAATGGAGACGCGAGATAAATCTGTGAGTCTCTTCAAAGCCAAACGGCAGCGAGACAGCGTCGCGCCTTTCGTCGATGATTATTGTGCTGTCCATCATTTCGACCACTTTGATAACGCACGAGCTATGAATCAAGAACCTGACGCAGCCGGTCGGGATAGTTCGTCATGATAGCATCCGCTCCAGCGGCTGCGGCCCGCGACATTAAGGGTACGCGGTTTATGGTCCAGACCGAAACGGAAAATCCGTGCTTGTGCAAAGCCTCGACCGTGTGTGCTGTCGCCAAACCATAGGGAAGCGCTACTTCTTCGGCGCCGGCGTTCCGGGCTGTGCTTACGATCGAACGGGTTGAGAGGAGGCCGCCCCATTTTGGCGGAAAAATGGCGGCCCTTCGCAGGTCGGGCGAGACCTCCTTCGCCTGGCGAACAACCGCGTGGTCGAATGAGAGTAGCGTGACTAGATGATCGATCTGGGCCGCTCGCACGGCTGAGACCACCGACTCTAGTAGGGCCTGCCGGTTTGCGCGACGGACCTTCAATTCCACGTAAATCCGCTTCATCTGGGCTCGCGCTAACACCTCAAGCGCATCTTCCAATGCCGGTAGCGCCTCGCCTGAAAAACTCGCGGGAGCGTCGCCGATGTTGGCCATGATTCTTCTGACCCTCACCCGCGCGCGCGGACGCAGCATTAATCGTCGCTCGAACCATTGGCCCGCGTCGAGTTGCTTGAGTTGCTCGAGTGTTAGTCGCGACACCAAACCGGCTCCATTTGTCGTGCGGTTCACGCGCCTGTCGTGAATTACGACTGGATGCCCGTCGGCCGAAAGTTGAACGTCCATCTCCACTCCATCGGCGCCGCACGCGATGGCTAGCTTAAAGGCGGCCAGCGTGTTCTCGGGCGCGAGACCTGAAGCCCCGCGATGCGCGATGACAAGGGGTCGATTGTCGAGCGTTTTCACCTTGGACTACAGATAATAGGGTTCGATTCGCGGGGCAGGCAACCGACTCGAGATCTGACGCGCGAACGGAAGGACCTACTTGGCTGACGCTCTGGCTTTTGCGCTTGCTGATTTTTGAGCTTTTTGGCAGTCGGCGCAGAGCCCAAAAATGCGATGGCTGTGATGCAGCGGTTTGAACCGATAATGCCGGACGATCTTATCTTGCAGTCTTTCAATCTGCTCACTGTAGAACTCGATCAGGGCGCCGCAGCCGGTGCATATCAGGTGATCGTGATGCGTGTGCTTGTAATCGTGCTCGTACAGCATTCGCCCATCGTGAAACTCGAGCTCGCGAGCCAGGCCGCACTCCTTGAGCAACTTCAATGTTCGATACACGGTCGTGAAGCCGACCGACGGGTCTTTTGCCTTGACGATCGAATAGAGATCTTCGCTTGAGACGTGGCCTTCGGTGTCCAGGAACACATCCAGAATCAAATCGCGCTGCGCGGTGCGCTTCAGCCCCGAGCGTTTGATATGCTCCTGAAAAATCTGTTTCTCTTCGCGTTCCATCGATGATTTGGTTTACCGGCACGATTATACACTTGCTGATAAAGCTCGCAAAACATTTGTGCCGAGGGGCTTGACTTGGGTCCGCTCAACTGGCGACCATTCTAGCGGAGGTAGGCGATGGATAAAGAAAAGGTCGTGGCTCATTTGGACAAGATCCTGGAAGGCGAGCTCTCCGGAGTCGTGCGTTATCTTCACTACAGCTTCATGGTATTCGGCCCGAACCGCATCCCCATTACAAAGTGGTTTCGCGACCACGCCCTCGAAGGGCTTAACCACGCCGTCATCATCGGCGAAAAGATAACGGCATTGGGCGGCCACCCTTCGATCAAGGTGCAGCCGGTCCCGGAAACCAACAAGCACAACGTGCTGGAGATACTGAAAGAGGGTATGGCGTTCGAAAAGGCGAGCTTAAGTCAGTATCTCGGACTGCTGAGCGAAGTGGAAGGTGACGTATCGCTGGAAGAGTTGATACGGCAATTAATCAGGGAGGAAACCGAGCACATAGAAGAAGTTGAAAAAATGACTAGAGTGCTCGATCGCTAACGCAAGTCCGGGGGCGCCGCCTGCATGCCTGTCGTGACGCGGTGACCACGTCGAGCAAGCGGGACGCCTGCGCTCCCAGGAAACTCAATCTTTCCGCGGCTCGCGCTCGAAGAGCTTCGGAAACTTCTCGCGCATCTTCGGAGTGATCCGGTAGCCTGCGTCCTCAAACGCTTCGCCGAAATCATTTCGCTCACCGCCCCCTTTCCCGATGTGACATACCGTACACTTTCCGCGCAGCTCTGCCTTCGAATATGGATCGTTGTTGTAGCGATCCATAAAAGCCGGTTTGGCCAGCGCCGTAACTGCAGCAACCGCGACGCAGCCGAGCGCCACAATCAGTTTCGTTCTCCTTCCAGCCATCGTGCTGCTATCTTAAAACACGTACGCGATTGAACCCGTGAATCCGTTGCGTCCATAGTTGCGATAGGGAAGGGGACTGACTCTAAACAGCGCGCCCCCAATTCCCCCCGGAACGTCGGGCACCGGACCGAACGTGTGATTGAACAAGTAGTTCAGCTTGAAGATGACGGTCGACGACGGCGCGATGTTCAGCCCCACCGTCGCGCGCGAGCGGTTCAAATAGAAGGTCGGTATCGTGCGGTCCAGCCGCGCAACTTCATAACGAACCACAGGCGCAAGATAGCCTCCTTCGTCGAACTTCTCTCCGAAAATGCGCGGCGACAACTTGTAGGTCCCCTCCAGGTAAAAGCCATCCTGACCTGGAGAACGCTCGGCGACAAACTCCGCCAGCGCAGAAGTACTCTCGGGATTGCTTGGATCGACAACCGGCGGAGCAGGGCTCCTGCGCGGAATCCCGCCCACTATGTTCGAGCGCCCGTACTCGCCGTTGATAATGAACGCGCCACGATGATAGGAGCCATCGACAAAAACAATCGTCGCCGACTGCGGTCGCTCTCCAAACTCGTTGAACCTCCCGTTATAAGCGGACGCGCCCAGTTCGAGTCCGTCGATCGGCGAGAAGCCAATTCGACCGGCTACCGCTTTTATCCGGTGTTGCGCCTGGAACGCAAACAAACCCGGCTCGGAAGCGGAAGATTGACCCAGCAATCGGGAGAACGGCGTTGGTTCGCCGTCGGCATTCTTGCCGAGCATACCGTTAACGACGTCTACTTCGTAGGTGAGCTTCATTTTGTGAGGGAGCTTGAACCTTCCTCGGACGCCGATGCCGGCGTCGCGGTAGGCGGTTGGAATGATGAACTGATTAATCAGCGGGCGTATCGTTGTCAGGTTGAGATACGAATCGTGATAGGTATTGAACCTTCCAATCGCGGGCACGATTATGCCCGCGCGAAACGCCAGCTGCGGACGCATCTTCCACTCGACGTAAGCTTGTTCGATGTCGATCTCGCGCGACCCGAATTCGTACTCGATCTCTGAGTTAAAAACGATGTTCTGTTTTTCGGCGAGCACGGCCGCGATGCCCAAGACCATTCTCGTGTTCTGGAACGTCGGCGTGCCGCCGCCATCAGCCCGCTCGTTGATCGAAGACTGACGGAACTGAAAATCACCATAACCGCCGATCGTTATCCGATCGGTTCGCAGCAGATTACCCGCTCCGGAAAGGTCCCCGCCTTGCGCCTTCGATGTCAGCGCAAGGCGTGCTTGTTCGGGGGCGGCAGTCGACTGTGGCGAGCCCTTCACCTGATCCTTCGCTGTGTCTTTCTTGGCAGCTTGCTCGCTTGCTGGTTTGTTTTGCTGGACGTTCGCGGCACCCGGGGCTGTGGCGCTCGCTCCGGTCTGCGATGTTGTAGACCCGTTAGCGTTCTGGCTTTTGTTAAACGCTTCTACGAGGGAGCGGAGCTGGGCCATTTCGGCTCGGAGTTGATCGACTTCAGCGCGAAGCCGATCGATTTCGTTTGAAGACGCCGGCTGAGATTTGTCTACCTTTGGTTCCTGTGCGAAAGCTGCCGGACAAAACAAGACAATCGCGACCGCGAGTGTGCTTACCGCATTAACTGGTCGACGATACAAGGAGTGTCCGCTTCGAGAGCTGAGATAAATGGAAGAAAGAATCCGCATTTGCATATCGAGCGCCTCCTAACTCCGCCACCCATCAGAGGGACGAACTTGAAAATGATTTTCAAAGTCAGATTCGCCAGTATATGTGCTCACTAACCGGGTGTCAATAGATTTCTTTGCTGACCCACGCTTTTTTAGGGCGGTCTTATTTGAAGGGAAGGAAGGGGAACCGAGAAGCCCGCGTTCCAGCGTTGTAGGCTATGTTTGAACAATCCTCCCAGTGCCGTGGGTGGGATTTAGATGGCGATCCGCGAAAACCTGACGCGCATCCCATGCGTCGCGTTTGGTTGATTTCGGTTGAGACCGTAGCTTATTCTCGTTCCGCGCAAACGCGGCATACTCGTGACGAAATCAATTTTCCTCTATCTCTCCAAAAGCCAGCGCTTCAAAGACTTTCTCACGCGATTCAAATCTTTCAATAACGTCACTCGCAGATTCGTTGCCGGCGAGGATCTTGCCGATGCGGTTGAAGCAATACGTCGTCTAAATCGAAAGGGAATCAGCGCGTCTTTTGATCATCTTGGAGAGTCGATCACTTCTGAAGTCGAAGCGAGGAAGGAGGTCGACGAGTACTTGCGAGTCCTGGACAACATCGCTGAGAACGCGCTCGACTCCAATGTGTCGATCAAGTTGACCCAGCTTGGTTTGGATGTCAACCGCGAGTTGTGCTGTGCGAACACGCGCAGCATTGTCGAGGCGGCCCGCGCTTACAACAACTTCGTTCGAATCGATATGGAAGATTCGTCCAAGACCGATGGGACGCTCGATGTGTTCAGCCGCTTGCGAGCCGAATTCGAAAACGTGGGCGTCGTCATTCAATCCTATTTGTATCGCAGCGAACAGGACGTTGAGGACCTGGTAAAGCTCGGCGCAAGGATCAGATTGTGTAAGGGTGCGTACAATGAGCCGCCGAGTGTTGCGTTCCCCAAGAAGGAAGACGTCGACGCAAACTACATCAAACTGATGAAGATTCTATTGACCTCTGGAATTTATCACGGCATAGCGACTCACGATGAGAAGATCATCACCGCGACAAAACGGTTTGCTGCCGAGCAAGGGATCTCCGCCGACAAGTTCGAGTTTCAGATGCTCTACGGGATAAGACGCGATCTACAGGAAGCGCTTGTCCGAGAAGGTCATAGAATGCGGGTCTACGTGCCGTACGGCAGCCACTGTATCCATATTTTATGCGACGGCTCGCCGAGCGCCCGGCGAATTTGTGGTTTGTGTTGCGGAATATGCTCAGGGGTTGACTACGTAGTGACGAATTCATTCGTAACGAATCAATTCGTCACTACGTGGGACGACTAAAGCGCAATTCGAAACTCGCGCGCTGGTCTTTCGAGAATCGGGGCCCTCATCGCGGCGCGTTTCTGCGCAGCCTGAGTCTTCACAGGCGTTTGTTTGATTATTTCGAACGCCTTCTTCAATTGGACGTCTTCGACTGGCGGCGCGGGTTTCGGAGGCGTCACCTGAGGCGGTTGTTGCTGCTCAGGCTTCTCCTCTGAATCCTCTTCATCATCGCCCTCGGGCAAGATAACCTCTGCTTCAACTGGCCGGTCGACTTTCACGGTCGGGTTGACCGGCTCATCCATGAATGCTTTCCCAGTCGCAGGCGCGTACTTGGCAGTCGTCATCAGCAAGGCGCCGCCGTCGGAGAGCTCGAACCTTTGCTGTTCGGACCCCGCGCCAAAGGTTCGCTCGCCTACAAGCTCCCCGCGCTTTTGATCTCGCACAGCAGCCGCAATCACTTCAGCCGGTCCGGCCGTGCTGCGATCGATGACGACCACGAGCGGTCCGTTGAATACGACCTTGCTCGGATCAGCGGTGAATGTCTCAGTCTCTTTGTCGCCTTTGCCAAGGACTCGCGCGAGCGTGCTCGATGCCACGAACAGGTTGGCGACCGCCACGCCCTCGCGCACCTTGCCGTTAGCCGCGCCGCGCAAATCCAGCACGATCTTCTGCGCGCCCTTTGAAAGCAGATCATTCAGCGCGGTCTTCACTTCAGCGGCTTTGCCGTCAGCGAGCGTGGTGATCTTGATGTATCCGACCGCGGGCTCCTCGATGCGCGATTCTATCGCCGGTTGAGTGATTTTCGCGCGCGCAAGCGACACCTTGCGCGGTTGGCCCTGGTGCAGGATCCGAACGTCAACCGAGCCGCCAGGTTGCCCACTGAGCAACTGCTCGATGTCGTAGAGGCTCAGATCGCGAGAGGGAACTTTTCCTACATATTCAATGAAATCGCCGGAACGTATACCCACCTGTTCGGCAGGCGAGCCTTTGAGTACGGCTACTGCGTACGCATAACCGCCCACTTTCGAGAGTATCAAACCGGTTTCGGCGCGAGTAGCTTTCGGATCGTATTGCTTGACTTGTTCGGGCGTCAGATAGGCGCTGTACGGGTCGAGCCCCTCGGCGAGCCCGCGCAAGCTGCCGATCCTGACCTTTTCCAAATCCGGTTGGTCGACGTAATCGCGAATGATGTGGCTCAACACTTCGTCAAATATTTGAAGTTGACCGTATTGGCTTCCCCGAGCGACGACCTGGCCCGACCTCGACATGAAGCTGCCGACGATCGCGTAGAAGGCGAGGATCGTGGAAAAGACTACGATGGCGATTTTGGTCTTGAAGCGCATCTGATGCTCCTTGGTGACTTTGACAGATGATCATCTTAACCTGCTGGAAATGTTTGGCGCAAGTATTCGATGGAATCCGTACCGCGCGTCTTGAAATGAGCGCGCCGCCTCCCTATACTTCCCGCTTGAATTGACGAAGAGTCTTGATTATGTCGATTAGATCACTGCTGGTCGCATTTGTCGTCTTGACGCTGGCTGGATTGGCTCGCGCAAACAGCCAACCGTCCATCCAGGGGAAGATCATCGATAAGCGCGGCTACATAATGCACGGGCTTACCGTGAAGGCGCGCAACCAGTCGAGCGGCCAAGAATATGAAATAACCTCCGATGAGAAGGGGGCTTTCTCGTTCGACAACCTCGAGCCGGGCCGTTATGTGATTGCTTCAGAGTGCCCCGGCCTCGACCGCATTCTCGGTGCCACGCTTGTAGAAGCTGACCAAACCGCGCAAGTCGAGTTGCTGGCGCTCCCGTTGTTCGAGACCGGCAACACGGCAGTCGATAAATTTGTTGCTTCATCGTCAGCTCAAGGCGGGCGCTATCCTGCAGGGAACATAAGTTATCTGAATGTAAACGACACCCTGGACCTTTATTTCATGTTCGCCTACTTCGGCATCCTCGGGATCCTGTCGATTTATGGCGTGTATCGCTACCGTCTGATCTATTTGTTTCTCCGCTATCAGAAGCATCGACCGCAACCGAAATCCAGATTTGAAGCGGATCGCCTGCCGCGGGTGACCGTTCAATTGCCGCTGTTCAATGAGATGTATGTTGCGGAGCGATTGATCGGAGCGGTTGCAGCGCTCGACTATCCGCGCGAGTTGCTCGAGATCCAGGTGCTGGACGATTCGACCGATGACACTCGGAGAATCGCCTCGGCTAGCGTCGAGAAGTATTTCGAACAAGGGTTTGACATAACCTATCACCATCGCGAGGAGCGCACGGGTTTCAAGGCGGGCGCGCTGGAAGAAGGACTGAAGAAGTCATCCGGCGAGTTCATTCTGATCTTCGACGCCGACTTCGTTCCGCGCCCGGATTGCATTCGTCGTATGATCGATTACTTTACCGACGAGCGGCTGGGAATGGTCCAGATGCGTTGGAGCCACATCAACGCCGACTACTCGCTGCTAACCAAAGTGCAGGCGATCATGCTTGACGGGCACTTCGTGATCGAGCAGACGGCGCGTAACCGCGCCGGCGGGTTCTTCAACTTCAACGGCACGGCCGGAATGTGGCGGCGCGAAGCGATCGAGTGGTCGGGCGCTTGGCAACACGACACGCTGGCTGAAGACACCGATCTGTCTTATCGCGCTCAACTGATGGGCTGGCATTTCGTTTATCTTGTGGACGAAGACGTGCCCGCCGAGTTGCCGGTCGAAATCAACGGCTTCAAGTCGCAGCAGCGGCGTTGGGCCAAAGGCGTTGTTCAGGTCGGGATGAAATTGGTTCGACGAATGTGGCACGATCCGCGACTGTCGTTGCGGGTTAAGCTTGAACAGTTCTTCCGCTTGACTGGCAACCTCGCCGCGCCGCTGGTGATCGTGCTTGCGCTGATCAATCTCCCCATCTTGATCGTCCGTTACAATCAAGGGTTGTTTCATCTGTTCGCGCTGGACGTTCCAATCCTGACTCTATCGACGCTTTCAGTCGTCGCTTACTATTTGGTCCCGCAGCGGTATCTCTACCCAAAAACCTGGAAAAGTTCGATAAAATACATTCCCTTTGTGATGAGCATGGGAATCGCACTAACCTTCTCCAACGCGCGGGCAGGCCTTGAAGCGCTTTTCGGCGTAAAGACTCCTTTCGTGCGGACGCCGAAATACAAGATAGAAGACTCACGCGACACGACATGGATCAAGAAGCGTTACGTGCCGCGCGGCTTCTCGTTTCCAGCGCTCGAGTTACTTTTTGCGATCTATTTTGTGTTCACGATTTGGTATGCGATTGAGAGCGAAATCTTCGGCACACTGCCGTTCCTAATGATTTACTTGTGCGGCTACGCATACGCGGCAGCTATGTCGATCGCTCAAACGCGAATGAACCTTCGCCGCAAGTAGCGACCTGCCTTCCTCCTCTCATCGCCGCTTCGTGACCGGATAATCTGGTCGTCTCACGGCACACGGGCTCATCGGTGTGTTTACGCAAGTCGCATATAAGCAACCGACTTGAGTCGCAATTGCCAGCCGATCGGTTGTTCGCTTCTTGTTCACCTCGATCGACGCCCGGGTTCTAAGTTGCTTTTTCCCAACAGTTTGATATCTTAGGCGAACCTCTTTCGTAAACTGACCTTGTTCAACGGGACTGGAACTCTGTTTGCTCACTCTTCTTCCTGCGACTGCCCAGGAAAAGGGCCAAACCTAAGAAGAGGAGAATCGAACAGAAATGACAAAAATGATGTTCACTTTTGCTGCGTTATTGTTCGCAGCCATTCCTGCTCACGCGCAGCGCGACTATCCCAAAGCTGAGTTGTATGGAGGTTATTCGTACTACAGCGCGGATATCAACACCAACAATCCCTTCAGTGCCAGAGAGCGTGAAGGCGCCCACGGAGTCGCGTTCAGTGGCGCCGCGTACTTTAACAGGTACTTTGGCGCGGTCGCTGATTTCAGTTACCACCAGAAGGACCTGTCAGGTACGGGTCTCCATTTCAGCACGTTCAATTTCCTGTTCGGCCCGCGCCTGACCGCGCGCGGCAATCGAGTGGAAGGCTTCGCGCACGCGTTGGTCGGGGGTGTTAAAAGAAAGCTCGAGTCGTTCGAGTCAGAGACGGACTTCGCGGTGGGAGTCGGCGGCGGGGTGGACGTAAAGCTCAGCCGCGACTTTGCAGTGCGATTGTTTCAGGTCGACTACATTCCCTTTCGAGAGAAGGATCCGTTCACGGGAACTACCGACTGGCGGCACAACCTGAGAGTTGGAGTTGGCGTCACGTTCAGATTACATTAGCCGGAAGAAACTTCGGAAGCCTCTACGGCTGTCCTTAGTGGATTAAATCGATCAATCGAAACTGTCGGTGCTGGTTGCCGATTGTTTTAACCATCTTCTACCGCGTTGCCTGGAAACCGCTCGGCAACAAAGGGATTTACTACGCCTCTCCAAAGGTTTGCATTCCCCTCAAGCCACTAGTGTAGAATGCATCTCCCGATATTACTTTAGTGGTGGAAGAAGAGATTTCAAGACTTATGAAAAAAATCTGTGCCTTAATAATTCTCTCGCTTGTTGTTCTGCAGATTCTCGGCGTTCCGGTCGCTGGTCGAGCAAACCAAGGTGGATTCACAAAGACAGCGTTGCTTTCCGATAAAGAAGTCTCGGCGCTCGCTTCTGAGATCAGTGGCTTGATCGCAAGAGACACTGTAATCGAGCTCGCTCGTTATCATCGCGTGCAAGCCTCATCGGGATTCTCACATGCCGCCGAATTCATCGCGGCGAAAGCGAAGGAATACGGGCTGGAGCAAGTGCAGATCGAACGTTTCCCGGCCGACGGCGAGAAGACTTATTACACGCTGAAGTCCGCGCCTGGTTGGGAGGCCGAACGCGGCGAGTTGTGGGAGACTGAACCAAACCGCACTAAGGTTGCCGATTGGGATGAGATGCGCGTAGCACTCGCTGATTACTCTCAAAATGCCGACGTGACGGCGACGCTTGTAGACGTCGGGATGGGCACGTCGCCGAAAGATTACGAAGGCAAAGATGTGAAAGGTCTGATCGTCCTGGCAGGCGGAGGACTAGTTGGCGTTCACAGGCTCGCGTGCGAAGAGCGCGGCGCTGCCGGAATTTTGAGTTATCAGCAAAACCAGGCTACCGGCTGGTCAGGAGACTATCTCGACAATGTCAGATGGGGCCACCTCTCGCCCTACAATCCGAATAACAAGTTTGCTTTCATGGTCTCGCTTCGAAAAGCGCGCGATTATCAATCCCGACTCGCGCGCGGCGAGCAGATTTCGCTTCACGCAACTGTCAAAGCCGAGATGAAGCCGAGTAACTACGAAGTGGTGTCTGCGATCATCCCCGGCCGGGACGCGGCAGGCGAAGAGATCGTGTTTTCCTGTCATCTCTGTCACCAAAAGCCCGGCGCGAACGACAACGCGTCCGGGGCGGCTGCAATACTCGAAGCGGCTCGCGCGCTTACTGCCTTGATTCGTCGAGGGGACATCGAGCCTCCGCGACGCACGATCAGGTTTATCTGGCCTCCTGAGATCAGCGGTACCGTCGCCTATTTCGCTCAACATCCGGAGATTGTCCGCCGCATGAAAGCCGTCATTCATTGCGATATGGTCGGCGGGAATTACAACATCACCAAGTCTGTGCTGCACATCACTCACACTCCGGCTTCGCTGCCGAGTTGCGTCGACACGGTGGGCGATATCTTCGGTGAATACGCGATGGCCGGCGCCGTGAAAGCGGCTTCTGGAGCCGGTTTCGAGGACGGGCTTGTCTCGCCAGGCGGCAGCAAGGAGAGCCTGGTTGCCGACATCACCCCGTTCGAGATGGGCTCAGACCACGATGTCTATCAGGAAGGCTCCTTTCGAATTCCGGCGATTTACTTGCGCGACTGGCCGGACGTTTTCATTCACACCAACAACGACACGCCGGCTAACATCGACGCCACCAAGATCAAGCGCTCAACTTTCATTGCCGCGGCGTCGGGATACTTCCTGGCTCGTGCAAGCGCGCGTGAAGCGGCGAGGCTTGCCGACGAGGTCTTTGCGAGAGAGTTGGCCCGCGTTCCAAAGGAGCGAGATCGGGCGCGCGCCACCGAAGCGGCGGGTACTCAGACTGGAGCCGAAGAAGCCCGCAACATCATCGCTCGTTCCCTCGAACACGACGCTGAAGAGTTGTCGTCGGTATTGATGCTGGCGCCTGGCGACAAAACTCTCCAAACCAAAGTCGACGGTCTGGTCGATCAACTGAGCGGCATGTGGTTGTTGCTAACCGGAGTGCTAAGTGAACAGCGTAAGGGCAAACGTGTAGTCTTCACCTTAGAGGCAAAAGAACCGCCACAATCCAAAGAACAGAAGCCGCGGAATCCAAAGGAAGCGTCCAGGCCGCGATCAGTGGTCGTGGACTACAATCGTGTCCCCGCGAGAAGGGTTAGGGGCCCGATCGATGTCTACTACTACAACTACGTTGCCGACCGCGCCAGCGGGGATGATATGCGCATCGTGCAGCAGATCGGCGGCAGGCCAAAGGGCGGGATCATCCTTTACGAGATCTTGAATCTGGTCGACGGCAAACGCAGCATCCAGGCGATCCGCGATTACATCGCCGCGGCATACGGACCTATTGCGATCGAGGACGTGTCGGAATACTTGCGCTTGCTTGAGAAGGTTGGGGTGGTGAAGATTGAGGGATAGGATGCACACCCGCCGCCGCTTGTCGGTTGCGCCGGCCTTGTTAGCCAGCCTGGTCCCGACCTATGCTAGCCAAGACCTCAGAGCGGCTAGGCGCTGGTTGCTCCAGACAACATCCCGATAGAAAGAACAAGTAGTTTGGATTTCCCCGGCTTTATTCGAGCGCAGCGGAGCTACGCGCTGGTTTGTGCTCGGACATCCGAGCTCGATTCTCTTCTCGAATGATATGAAATAGCGCGGACGTTACCGAGACAATGATTGGGCCCAGGAACAGTCCGATCAACCCGAATGCCTGAATGCCGCCGAGCAACCCCAGGAAGATCTGCAGCGTGTGAAGCTTGGCGCGCCGCCCCAATAGCATCGGCTGGCCGACAGTCGCAAGCATCCCCACAACGCCCGCCCCCCAGGCAAGCAGGAAGATGCCCTTGACCCAATGACCCGATGCAACAAGGATTATCGATCCGGGCAACCACACCAGCGCTGTCCCGCCGATTGGCAACAGTGACACCACTGACGAGACTGCCCCCCACAAAAATGGCGACGGCAATCCCAGGACCCAAAACGCCAGAACCATCAGCAGGCCCTGAGCTATCGCGATGGCAATAACACCATACATGTCCGCGATGATCGTATCGGTGACGCTGTTGAATAGCCTTTCAACCTGATCGTGACCGAGGGGTATCACCGCTGCCAGCAAGCGGCGCGCTGAGTGCCCATCGCGAAGCATGAAAAACAGAATGAACAGCGTGAGTATTCCGTGGCCCAGGACTGAGGCCAGGTTGCCGACCACGCTCGTAGCTATCGAGCCGGCGAGACTGCTGATGTTTCCAAGTCGGCTGAGCAACTCTCGCTTTAGATCGAAGTCGGGCGCTTGAAGCTGTGCCCCAATCCACCGCGACGCTGCGTCGCATATTCGGGTGATGTATGGCGCCCAGCCGCCCTGGGCCGCGCTGCTTTCGCTGACACTTTGAAAAGCGTTCTTCAGTTCATTAATCGTAGCCAGGCCGAGTAGCAGCGTGGGAACTATGATGATCAGTGTGACGATGACGATCGACGCCAGGGCCGCGGCGCTTCGATTGCGGATGATGCGATGCAGGCGTGCGTGGACCGGATAGAAGGGGATCGCAATGATCAGTGCCCATGTGATCGAAATCAGAAACGGGCGCGCGATTATGAAGCAGAAGTACAGCGCGATGCCAGTGAGCGAAATCAGAAATATCGCGGTTGTCCGTTTCCTCGCCTTGGAATTCTCTGGCTGGGGGTCCATCCGGTCGTCATTCTGGCCTGCAACTATCCGAGCGTCAAGACCGTGGCTACGCACGTTGATCTTCAAGCCGATGGATGCTTACACGAGTCTTGCGCTCAAAAGCCCGACCGATCCTCTTGGGCGGCGGCTCCATCTCTGTAATGACAATTTCATTGGGATAGTTCTTCCCGTCCGGCCCGCGCATCATGAACGACCATTTCCCGCCTGGCTTAAGCTTATAAGTCTTGAAGGTTATATTGAAACCAGCCGGTCCCCACCAAACCGCTAGGCGACGGCTGTCCTCCAACCCAGCAAAGACACTCGATGGAGGTGCGGCAATCTTGCGTGACGCCTGGAAGGTCATAATACTTGCGCTCCTTGCAACCCGACATGTTGTTCCGCTGAAGCGGCAGAAGACTTAATAACGGTGGAGTTCATCCTATGTTGGCGTCGGGGTGGGTCAGGCTTGAGTTCATTGACATTTACCAACGAGGCTTCCGATCCAACTTCTCACTTACCCGGCGCCAGTTGCAGAGAAGTCAAGACATACTCTCTATCTCCAATCGACGCTCGAACTGGAATTCCCAGACTCGCGTGAAGCCACCACTCAGAAGTCTCTTTGTCCGTCTTTCTCGACACGTGCCGCGCGCGGAATTCGCCGGCGGGAAGTCGAATGGTTTCTTCTCCTCGAGATTCGCAATTCATCGCTGCTAGAGCGCCCGACGGTCTGTTGAGGTCACCCGGAGTTAGATAGGTGGAAATCTGATAGGGATCGCCGTCTACCAACTGCATGAATCCCTGAGCGGCGATCGCAGGTGACGAAAGAAAGAATTGCGGCGGAACTTCGAGCGTTTGCGCTATCACGCCCGACACGCTGCCGCGTGTGCGGGCGGTCATCGTGTTCGAATCGATGGTGAAGCGAGTTCGCGTGCGGTCGTCGCCCTCAAGTTTTGTGACTTCGGCAAACGAAGGCCGCTGCTTCGCGTCCACTCGGTGAAACACTTCCGTTGTCAGGGCGCCATTCGTGATTCGACTATGAACAAGGTATCCGCCTTCGGCGGTGCTGAACAGCTCCCAATCTTCGCTGCCGATTTGTTTGCCGCTGCGGTCGCGATATGAATAAGTGCCCGAGGCGAGCTTAGCCGCGCGATCCCATCGACCGCTGTGCGCGAGCTGCTTCCCCGCAAGTATCGACGCGAGGTCTTCTTCCATCGTCTTCGAGGCTGGCGTCTCAACGATGCGGCCTATCTCGTGACCGCCGCGTTCGACGATCACCGTCGGAACGTTAGTGATGCGGCGCGGCTGAACAACCGCAACCGGCTCGTGAAACTGATTGTCTATGCCGATGAGTTTGATTTGAATCTTGTCGTTGGCCGCAGCGCGCAGAGCTTTGATCAAACGCGGCACGTAGTTCTTGCTGTCCGGGCACCACGTGCCGAACGCAAGGGTCACGGTCGTGTCTTTATCATTTGCTTTGATGGCATCGACTGCTTTCGCATCGGGTTCGTAGTTCTTCATCACCGAGCGCCAGACAGGAACAGTCTCCCAAAGCTTTTCCATAGTCAGCTCACCGGTAGCGCCCGGATGCGCTCGGATGAGCACCGGTTTTGCTTCGATCACGAAGAAGTAGATCGGCCCGTCGATGCGAGTGAATTTGCCGACAGGTTTCATCTCCGTGCTTGAATTAGAGGTGGCTGACGTTCGGTCCGCGCCAAGCTTAAACGCGTCCTTCGCGATCGTACTCACGGTATGTTGAGTAATATCGAGCACAATGGCAGCGTCGAGCTTCTCTGAAATAAGAGCAAGCCGCTGCGGCGAGTCACAATTCAATACCTGAGCTGATCGATCAAGCTCGTTGTCGACGAAGACATCACGCGTCGTGTCGCTCCAGTTGATTGGCGTTTTGTTGTTCTGTGCCGCTACGGCCGCAGCAGCGACGACGACAAATATGACAGTCAAGATTTTGATTCTCATTAGCGCTCGCTTTCGAATGTTTTACCAGGAAATTGCGATTATCTCACAAGAGCAAGCAGCGGTCAGGTGTTACTGAACTCCCAAAAGCTCAACTTCAAAAATTAGCGTAGCGTTAGGCGGAATACCTGGGCGCCCTTCGCTTCCATAACCGAGCTGAGGCGGAACGATTAACCTTCTCTTTCCGCCAACCTTCATCGACAATAGGCCTTCTTCCCAACCTTGGATTACGGGGTCGCTTCCAATGCGAAAGGTATACGGCTTACCGTGATCGAAGGAGCTGTCAAACTTCGTCCCGTTTTCAAGCGTGCCGGTATAATTCACGGTGACACTCTGTCCAGCCTTTGGTCTCGCGCCTGAGCCAATAACTTCATCGACGTATTTGAGCCCGGATGCGGTGGTTACTTCGCCGCCGGAGCTTCCGCCTCCGCGCAAGATGAACAGGCCTGCGAAGAGCACGCCGGCCACTGCGAGCGCCGCGATCGCTATTACCGCGATCGTCTGTGTTCGCCCACTCGATCGCCGCTTTGATGAATAAGTGCTACGCGAAGACCCGCCGCTTCTTCTGGTTTTGCGCTTTCGGCTTTTTGGCAATGTGGTTTCTCCGTTCAGAATCTATTTCACGACCGGCGCACGCGCTGGTCGACCTGGAACAACGCCGGCCTGAAGTTGACCATCCTTCACAACAAAGACGCCATTGACCAGGACGTGTTTGATTCCTTCTGAATACTTTGAGGGCTCTTCGTAAGTAGACTTGTCGATGACTCGCGCTGGATCGAATATTGTGATGTCAGCATCCGCGCCAACTCGAATTCGACCTCTGTTCCTGAACATCGGCGCGAGTCGCTCAAGTCGTCGAGCAGGCATGATGGTCATCTTTCGCAGCGCATCCATCAAACTCAGCGCCTTCTGCTCGCGAACGTAGCGGCCAAGCACGCGAGCGTACGTGCCGGAGCCGCGAGGATGGCCCTTTCCGTTTTGCAGCATTCCGTCGCTGGCGATCATCGTCAGCTTGCTCGCAACTGCGGTCCGCGCGATATCTTCGGGAATCGAATGTCCGATGACCATTCCACCAGTTTTTCTGTAGCGCGCAAAGCTTTCGGCGGTCAGCCGCTCGCCTGTTGCAACCCATTGCAGATCTTTGTAGTCGATGCCGAGTTGCTCTCGCCATCCCTCATCGTAAATCGCAGACTCGATGGCAGTCTGAGTCGCAGTGTAAGGATAGCACTCGGTGGTCACGTCCAGTCCCCGTGACTCGGCTTCGTCGATCATCCGCAGCAAGTGTGGAGTCGCGCGCAACCCGGTACTGGTAATGTGAACTATGTGAACAGACGCGCCGGTAATCGCCGCCGCGGACAGGACTTCTTCGAGTGCCGCGACGGCTCCGGGTTCTTTAACCCCCGCATAGCGCATGTGAATGAAGGAGGTCGCGCCGTGTTTTGCTGCCTCGCGAAACATTTCCAGAATCTCCCACCGCGAAGCAGCCTCGGTGTAATTGATGCCGAAGCCGACGCCGAGCGCGCCGCGTTTCAGTCCCCGATCGATTTGCGATCTCATCTGTGCGATCTCGGAATCAGAAGCAGTTTTGTGAGCGGCGTCGCCGCTTGGGAGAAAGGCTCCGGGATCGTGCATCACACCGATGCGCACCGGTATGTGCCCGATCGCTACGCCGAAGTTTATCAGCGCCTTGCCTTCCCGCTCCGAGTACCAGCGGTCGACGTCGCCGGTTCCAACTTCCAGCTCCAGCGCGGTCGTCACTCCGTCCATCGCCTTGTAGCGGTAGTTCTCCTGGTCCTGACCGTGCGAGTGAAGATCGATGAAGCCAGGCGCTACCACAAGACCCGTCCCAAGAATCGTGATTCGGCCTTGCAGGGCTTTTTCGCTGATGGCTTGAATCGTGCCGTTGCTTATGCCGACGTTGCGAATGCCGTCCAGGTTCGATTCCGGGTCTATGACCCTGCCGTTTAACAAGACGATGTCGTACTCAGGCGGTGCTGCCGAGGGCTCGGCGGGCAGCGTGCAAAGGAGCGCCAGCAAAACGCACGACAGAAACGCGGCGCGATTGCGCTTCTTCAAGCGATGTAACGAAGCTGAAAGCCACATACAAGACCTCATAAAGATTTTCGTGAAATATGGAATCAGCGCCTCGGCTTGTCAAGCAAGTGCCGTTGTCTGATATGCTTTGCGTCTGGAATTCGGCAGGAAAGGACCCTCGATGAAAAGCTTTTCACTTCAAAAGCGTCGCTTGGCTTCAGCCTTCCTGATGTTGATGGCGTTAGGGCTGCAGGCGTCGGTTTTTTCTCAAGCGCCGCTGACCACAAGCTCACGACCTGCGGATGACGCGTCGCTCAAAAGGCTCGAACGCGAGATCGTCCGGTTGTCCGAAGTTGCCGGCGGAGTCGTGGGCGTAAGCGCCATTCATCTCGAAACCGGTCGTCAAGTCTCGATGAACGGAACAGAACGTTTCCCGATGGCGAGCTCGTTCAAGGTTCCGATCGCAGTGCAGCTGCTCACTAGAATCGACAAGGGTGAAGTGAAGCTCGATCAGATTATAGAGATCAAACCGAGCGATCTCCATCCAGGGAGCGGAACCCTCAGTGATTTGTTTAACAAAGGTGGGCTGGCGGTGTCGGTGCGAAATCTGATGGAGTTGATGCTGCTGATCAGCGACAACAGCGCTACCGACGTTCTGCTTCGCACGGCTGGCGGCGCCGAGGCGGTAACTGCTCGGATGCGCGCGCTCGGCCTGGAAGGAATCAACGTGAATCGCTCGACTGCTCAACTGATCGCAGATTGGGCCGGCGTCAGCAATCTTCCACCTGAAGATCAGTGGACGCCTTCGACGTTTCGTGCTGCGTTTGCCTCCGTCAAGGCCGAGGAGCAAAAAGCAGCCGCGAAGAGATTCGACGCCGATCCGCGCGACACCTCGACGCCCGACGCGATGGCGGCGCTGCTGGAACGAATCTATCGGAAGGAATTGCTAAAGCCCGAGAGCGCGGACCTTTTGTTAGATATAATGCATCGGTGCAGGACGGGCGAAGCAAGACTCAGAGGCCTGTTACCGCAGGGCACAAAGATCGCGCACAAGACCGGAACGATCGGCGGTACTACAAACGATGTCGGTATCATCACGCTTCCGGACAACGCCGGGCACGTTGCAATTGCCGTGTTCGTTAAGTCATCGGAAAAGGAAGGGACCGCGCGAGAGCGAGCGATAGCCGAAATCGCACGCGCGGTACACGATTTCTTCCTGTTTCAGCCTCGCGTTTCTTCGTGACAGTGACGCATCGCGTTTTGTCGGCCGGACTGTTTGTGAGAAACTAAGACCCAGCCGATATTCTAAGGAGGAGAGTTTTATGCGCAGGAATTTGATGACGGTTGCGATCTCCGCGGTATTCATCCTCGGACTGAGTACCGGAGTCGTCTTGGCTCGAGGAAAGACTGCGGATGAGAAACCCAAGTCGTTGTACCACCGGCTGGGAGGCAAAAAGGGGATCGAGAAAGTCGTCAAGGACTTCATCGCGAACGTCGGAGCCGATAATCGAATTAACCATTACTTCGCGGATACGGTTAAAGACAAGGCACGGCTCGAGAAGTTCGAGGACAATCTAGAGGACCAGATTTGCCAGGCTGCCAGCGGACCTTGCAAGTACAAGGGCAAAAACATGCGGGCTGCCCACAAGGGTATGAATATCACTGAGGCGGATTTCAATGCGTTGGTTGAAGACCTTGTGAAGGCGCTCGACAAAAACAAGGTTGGCGCTACCGAGAAGAACGAGCTTCTAACTGCGCTCGGCGGATTGAAGGATCAGATAGTCGGGCAATGAATTTGGAGAGCGGCGCGCGCTTTTTGCGCGCCGCTTTTCGCCGGCCCCGCAATTGTCTCGCAAACTTGAAACGCCAGCCGAAGCGCCGCCAGGAATTTCAGATCTTGAGCTTCGGCAGTCGGCGGCGCACTGCAATCCTATCGATCGGGATGCCTCGGAAATTTAACGTAAGGCAATCTCACGCCGCGAACGAAAACTCGATCAGAGCGGATTTCAACAGGCGCTTCGAACCCCGCGCTTCCCATTGCAGCGATCAGATCATCCTGATCGACTCCGTCGCCGCTTATTCCGATGGCGCCAGCGAGCTTGCCGTTCTTGTAGAGTGGGACGCTGCCGGGAAAAATTTGAATCCCGTTGGCGAGATTAGGAATCCCCGTGCAATTGTCTGGGCTGAAGGTGCCGCTGTTCGCTAACCTCCCGATTGCCGCGAGCAAGAGATCGAGCTGCAATCCGTCGTTGAACGGGCTCCACTCGGCAATCGGCTTTGAGAAAGGCCCGTTCTCGCTTCCGTCAATTCCGTCTGGGAAGAAGGGCCGGCTCAGGAATCCGTTCGCGCGATCGGTGAAGGCTACTGAGCCGTCCAACTTAATGCCATCTGCCGCGCCCGCGTCGACGTATTTGCCAAACCCTGCTTGTCGAAGCTTCGCAGCTGCTACCGAGTTACTGAAGAAGGCCGCCGTGCGTGCCTTTTGGGCAGATACGTCAAAGCCAAAAATTGGAGCGTCGATTGTGCTGAAGATACCAAGAATCGCGCCGTCTACGTCGCAGACCGTTATGTTCACTTCGGCAGCGCTGTTTTCAGGCTGGCGGATGGCAGCGCGAGTTATGAACGCCTGGTGCGCAGCTTGGAGGATTACTTGTCGCACTTCACTCGCGCTCAACACCGAACCGGCTTTGAAGGGAAAGAACCGGCTATCAACTCTCCCTGCAGGCACTGAAGGATCGATCGTGACCACGCTGAACTTTGTCGGTTGAGCGGCTCTTATTCCAGGAGCCAACCCAGGAATCACCACAACCTGACCGCGCAATTGATCGAACGGCGCTGTTTGAATTGCCGGCGGCATCGGCGTGTTCACAAACGGGAACCTGATGCCGTTGACGATTATCTTGTCGCCCTGTATCTCGGGAGGCGTTTCAAATCCGCGCGTCGCGGCTCGTGCGACGAGCTCCTCGACCGGCTGATCGTTGTCCGACGGGTCTGGATCAAGCGTGTAAGTGCCGTCACCCTCCACGCCTACGCCGCCGACTTCGATTCCATTCTTGTACAGCGCTATTCCACCCGGATCGGCGGCGAGCCCCAGCGGAGAGCGGGCGTTGACGTCGCTGCAAATCAGGAGCTGCGAAAACTGAACGCCGAACAGCGGGCCTCCCGCCTGGAAATTCACGCCGGGAGGAAAATGCTGCTGAACGATGAAGCTTGCAGTGCGCGTGGTGAAGCTGTGGCCCTGACTGCTGAGGAACGCGCCGGTGATTGCTTTTGAAATAGCGGCGACGGTCGCGCCGTCAGTGATCGGGACTCCCGTGGCGGGCAGCACTGCCAGTCGCAAGCCTTCGAGCCCGCAAATTGGGTTGTTAAGACTATTGCTCGCGGCGCATCGCGTGCCGGCGCCTATCGTAATGTCGTTACGGGCGCCGGTCATTCTGAAGATGCCGAGTATGTTGCCTTCCTTATCGACCACGGCGATTGTCGCCTTAAAACCGCTTGCCTCTGCCTGGGCGACCGCTTGCGCGATTATCGTCTTAACGTCGGCCTCAGTCAGCTTGCCGTCGTCGGCGACGCTCAGGTTCAGATGAATCTCCTGGGAAGCGCTCCCATCCGGATTGATAACGGTTACGTCGATGCCCGAGTTGATGTCCGCCTCAGCGACGCCGTTCACAAAGATCTTCCCAGCGCTCTTTACCTTGACACTGCCGATGCTGATTTGACCTGCAGGCGCTTTGAGCGACACTATGGCTCCGCGCAGGAAGTTCTCGCCCTTGATTGTCAACCGGCCGGTCGTTGCATCGTAAGAACAAGCGTGGGGATTGATGACAGGCGTCAGCGAAGATTGGCCAAACCAAGCGAGCGAGTGGCTGCTGAAGCACAATAGGGCGGAGCCAATCACAAGGGTCGCGCCTACCAACAGTCGCTTTCTTTTCGTAATTGTTGTTCGACTTGTCATCTCGGTCAACGCGCTTCGGCAGCCCGCGTGGAGGCGCGCTGGTTTCGAGCCTCCGAATGCGTCTGACTCGTAAGTTTGTGAATTTCGGCGGCAAGTTTAGCCGATGCCTGAATCGCTTGCAAGCACAGCTCGGTTCGCACAGCGAGTCCTGGAAGTGCTGTTCTTGACTTTGGTAAATCGCGATGATATTTTGCCGCCCGTATTCGCGATCGAGGTTAATTGCGAGCAAGAGAGCTCGACGGTCGTTCCTCATTGCAGTATCGTAGTCCGAAGTCTTTTATCAATCCGTTATGCGGGTTGCTGAAGCGCTGAAGTCGACGCTACAGGAGTAGGATGCGACTGAGGTTTTTCGTCATCATTCTTTATTCTGCGGCGCTGGCATGGTTTGTCGCGGTACCGCTGAAGTCGGTCGCTTCCGACGCGACAACGATCCAACAAGCCAGGCCGGTTCTTGGATTAGACATCGACGGCAAACGGGGGCTGGTCCTCTTCCATCACAGTCCGCACGAGAGCGCGAGCCGGACGGCCGATTTTAGTCCGCCTTTTCTCAACAAACCTGCTGACGGGTTAAGCTGCGTGGTTTGTCACCATCGCAGAGACACAACCGACCCCTCCAGGCCTGACATAACGGAGGTCACTGACGTCAAGCAGTTTCAGAAGTGCTCGGCCTGCCATCGCCCCGAAGGAGACTCACGCAACTTCTACGACCGGGAGGGCTATGAGCTGAGTAACCGCGAGGCTTATCACCGGCTGTGCGTCGGCTGTCACATGACCAAGGCGGACCTCTCTTCGAGAGGCATGTATCGAACGGGCGAAAGGATCCCGCTCAAGTGCGCAGACTGCCACGAACGGGAAGGGACATTTGTAGCGAACACGGAGATGATGCCACCGTCTTCGGGCGAAGAGCGCGCGCCAATCATCGAACCAGAGCCTCCGCTGATAAGAGTTCCGCCTTTTGCAACCCCTGTCGATCCGCCAACCGGATACGCGGGCGCTTCACGGATCAGCAATCCGAAGCAAGAATCGGCGGATGCAATTCCGCAAGCTGATCGCTGGCGAATCGGGTTTCCCGAGGACCCGCGTTATCAGAAAGGTGAGATATATAACCCTTATCGGCAGAACGTGGTTAAGGGGGATTATCCGTTATTCGGCCAGCACAATTTCTTCGTGCTCACTGCCGAGAGCGAGTCGTTTGTGAACGCGAAGCGCATACCAGTGCCGAGCAACGTAGCTGCTCAACGGCCCGACAGCGAAGAGTTTTTTGGCAGGGGAGGCCAGTTCTTCTTTCGACAGAACTTTTCGCTCTCGCTCGAGTTGTTTCACGGCGATACGTCTTTCAAACCGATCGACTGGCGAATTCACATCACGCCGAATTTCAACATAAACTATCTGCACACTCAGGAAAACGGGATCGTCAACATAGACTTTCGACGCGGCAACACGCGGACCGACGGCTATGTGTCGTTGCAAGAGGCGTTTGGTGAAGTGAGGTTGGGTGACACGACCCGCGTGCTTCCTTTCTTGCGAGGCGGCAGAGCCGGTGATCGCAAGAGCCCGTACTTCGATACAACATCTGTGAGAGCGGGCATACAGACGTTCATCAGCGACTTTCGCGGATTCATTTTCGACGACACAAATCTCGGATTGAGGGTATTCGGCAACTATGCTAACAACCGCTGGCAGTACAACGCTGCGTACTTTTACATGCTTGAGAAAGACACGAACAGCGATCTGAACACGCCTCACTTCCGCAATCAAACCGTTTTTATCGCGAACCTCTTTCGTCAGGACACCAAGTTCCACGGCTACACCACTGAGTTCAGTTTTCATTACAACGACGATCGTCCAAGCCGGCAGTTCGACGAGAACGATTTCCTGGTTCGGCCCGCCCTAATCGGCGACGTCAAACCGCACGGTATCAAAGCTTATTATCTTGGCTGGACTGGCGACGGGCATATGGGCCGATGGAACATCTCTCACGCGTTTTACCAAGCGCTTGGTCACGACTCGCATAATCCCATCGCGGGTCGAAAAGTTGACATCAATGCGCAGATGGCCGCGGCCGAGCTTTCGCTGGATCGCGATTGGCTTCGGTTCAAAGGATCGTTCTTTTGGGCTTCGGGAGACAAGAAACCATTCGACGGAACAGCGCGAGGGTTCGACTCGATTCAGGACCACCAGGAATTCGCGGGAGGCGCGTTCAGCTTTTGGAATAGTCAGGGCATTCCGCTTACAAACACCGCAGTGTTACTGACTACACCGGGAAGCCTTTTGCCGGATTTGCGCAGCAGCAAGACGCAAGGACAATCCAACTTCGTTAATCCCGGCATATTCGTTTACAACGTAGGGGCCGAAGCAGAGATGACTCAGAAGCTTCGAACGATCTTGAATCTGAACTACTCGCACTTCCATCACACCGAACCTCTGTCGGAGCTGTTGTTTCAACCGAACATTCGCAAGCCCGTAGGGGTCGACTATGGCGTAGGGGTTCTGTATAGACCATTCCTGAGCGAGAATTGGATTGTCTCGGCGGGCTTCTCGTCGCTGATTCCCGGCACGGGGTTCAGGGACATCTACAGTTCGAATTGCAACACGGGCATGTGCGGAGCGAGATCGAAGATTCTGTATTCGGCGTTCGTGAAGTTGAAGTTCGTTTATTGAGCTTAGAACTGAATGGACGTTCGAGGTTCGCAAAGACGAAGGCCGTTGGGAATCCCGTAGGGATGGGATGTTTATAGTACACGCGCGTGTGAGACGAACTGAACTCCGTAGGAGTGGAATGTCGTGGCCAATACGTATACACAAATCTACATACAGATCGTCTTCGGGGTTGAGTGGCGACAATGTTTGATCGATGCGCAACACAAAGAAGAGATTCACAAGTTACACGAAACGATGGCCAGAAGCTGATTGAGATCAACAGCATGCCCGATCACATGCATAAGTTTTAAGAATGAGTACATTGAGATGTTGCGGAAGTTCGATGTGGCGTTCGATACGAGATATGTGTTTGATTTTCCGGACGAATGATGGGCACATTTCACCCCTACGGGGTTCGGGCGAAAGCGGCCGCCGCTCCCCTATAGACATTTCACCCCTACGGGGTTGGCTTGGTTGTAAGTGAGGTTGAGCGTCGTGTCAGGAGATGAGATGAAAGGTTCGGGGAACCGCGCGATCAAGTTGGCGCTGATTGCAGCGTTCGCGCTCGGTTATTCATGGGTCGGATTATCTGGTACATCCGCTTCCGCGAATCAATTCGGACCTTCGATGGCCTCGCCCGATCTTGGCGATTCGAACATCGCTCCGACCGCTGCGCAATCAAACCAATCCTCCGCTCCCTGTGATCCCACCGCCGCGAGAACCAATCTCTGGGGAATGACTTCATCCGAAGCGAACTGCCGAAGCATCGGTTGCTTCGATTGCCATCAAGGCATTGAGGATATACATAACGGCAAAGCTAACCTCGGGTGCATCGATTGCCACGGCGGGCACGCTGAAGTCAGACTGCCAACGGGTGCTCAGAAGGGTTCGACCGAATACAAGGACGCCGAGCGAAAGGCTCACGTCCAACCGCGCTTGACCGAACTTTGGAAAACTTCCGCCAATCCACAACGAGCAGCTGCTCTGTTGAATAAAGAGAGCGCCGAATTCATTCGCTTCGTGAATCCCGGTGACCTTCGCGTCGCAGGATTGAGCTGTGGCACGTCAGACTGTCACGCGCGCGAGACCTACAACGTCGCCCACAGCATGATGACTACCGGCGCCATGCTTTGGGGTGCAGCGCTGTACAACAACGGGTCGTTCCCGCTCAAGAATTATCGTTGGGGCGAAAGCTACGCCGCCGACGGCACACCTCAGCGTCTGCTCACCGTTCCGCCTCCGACCAAAGAAGAAACCGAAAAGAAAGGTATTTTACCTTACCTCGATCCGCTGCCCCGGTGGGAGATAACTCACATGGGCAACATCCTTCGCACATTCGAGCGAGGCGGGCGCAAGGCAGCGGAAGTCGGGCTGCCCAACCCTGAAGAGTCGCCGGGAAAACCGACGCAAAATCTTCTGAGCCCGCGCGGACTGGGGACGCTCCTTCGCACCGATCCGGTTTTCCTTGGTCTGCAGAAGACTCGCTTGCTCGATCCAATGCTGTCGTTCCTCGGCACGAACGACCAGCCGGGCGATTATCGCTCCAGCGGCTGCACCGCGTGCCACGTTGTTTATGCGAATGATCGCGACGCGTTTCACTCAGGGCCTTATGCGCAGTTCGGGCACGACGGCACGACTCAGACTGATGATGCTGCTTTGCGAGAAGCGAGAAACGCGAAAGAGCCTGGTCATCCGATCAAGCATCAATTCACCCGAGCGATTCCGTCGAGCCAGTGCGTTGTCTGTCACATGCATCCGGGCACTCTGGTGTTGATGAGCTACTACGGCACGACGTGGTGGGACCTGGAGACCGACGGCGAACACATGTATCCGAAGCCCGGCGAGAAGGGATTCGAGAAACCGACGGCAGCGGAAGAGCAGGCAATAGTGATGCGCAATCCTGAAGAGTCAGCGCTTCGGGGCAAGTGGCGGAGCGTCGAGTTTCTCCGCTCGCTCACCGACGAGATCAATCCCAAGCTCAAGCGTACTCAGTTTGCAGACTTCACCGGACACGGCTGGGTCTTTCGCGATGTGTTCAAGCATGATCGCAAAGGCAACTTTCTGGACTCGGATGACAATGTCGTGCCGGACGTCACAGCCGACAAGCTCAAGCGAGCGGTCGAAGGAACTACTGACGACCCTGCGTCCAAAGGCTTGCCCGTTCATCTGAAAGACATTCACCTCGAAAAAGGAATGCACTGCGTCGATTGTCACTTCAAGCAAGACAATCACGGCAACGGCAAGCTCTACGGCGAGGTGCGCAACGCGATCGAGATCGACTGCGTAGACTGTCACGGCACGATCTCCAAGCGCGCCGATCCGACTTCTAAAGACGCGCGAACGTCGGCGGCCGCAGGCGGCAATCAGATGCTCAGGTACCGAGAACTGGCTTCGGGCAAGGATCGCTTCTTCAAAGACAAGGACGGCAATCTGTTTCAGCGCGCCGCAGTCTCGAAAGACCAAGACGGCAAGCCGATTGTCTGGCGAGTCAAACAAGTGAAGGATACGGTCACCCAGGGAAGCCCCGACTACAACGAGAAGGCCGCGCTTGCGAAGACTATTCGCAAAGACAATCGCGCCTGGGGAAACGTTCCCGATGACGAGACTCGCCTGGCTCACGCAAACAGCAGCATGACCTGTTACACATGCCATCTGTCCTGGACGCCGAGTTGTTATGGTTGCCACTTGAAGATGAAGGCCAATCAGGAGCGCTCGATGCTTCACAACGAAGGCGAGCAAGAGCTGCGTAACTGGACCTCTTACAACTTTCAAACGCTGCGTGACGACGTCTTCTTGCTGGGCCGCGACGGCACTGTCACTGGCCGAAGATATGCGCCTGTGCGATCAGCTTGCGCTGTGCTTGTCAGCTCGCAGAATCAGAATCGCGAGTGGATTTACTCTCAGCAGCAGACCGTCTCGGAAGAAGGCTACAGCGGGCAGGCGTTCAGCTCGCACTTCCCGCACTCGGTGCGAACGAAGGAAACCAAGAGCTGCGATGATTGTCATCTCTCCGCGGCGGGCAACAACAACGCCTGGATGGCTATGACTCTTATGCAGGGAACGCAGTTCTACAATTTCATGTATCGCTATGTTTACACGGCGCTGGGAAAAGACGGCTTTGAAGCAACAGTCGTCACCGAACGAGACGAACCCCAAGCGGTGATCGGCAGCAATCTTCATAAGCTTGCTTTCCCCGAGGAATACAACAAGCACAAAGACACGCACGATCAGTTGGAGGAATCTTACGAACACCCGGGCAATGACATCTCACGCGGTCTCATTCCGTTTAGCAAACAGAAGACTGAGGTTTTAAGTCTGCAGCTTCGAGGTGAGTATCTGTACGCAGCCACAGGAAAGGGCGGGCTTCGAGTCTATGATGTGGCCAACATCGATCAGAAGGGGTTCTCTGAGCGAATGACTACGGCGCCGGTCTCGCCGATGGGTCAGCGATTCTACGTCAAGACAAAGTACGCCACCGCGGTAGCATCTCCGTCGACGCTTGCGGTTGATCCGACTGCTTCGTTGCCCGACAGCATCTATCCTAAGAAGTTGCGAATCCACCGGGCCGAAAATGAGGAGGCTGTCAACCGCGACGATAAACAGCCGATTCATCCGCTTTACGCGTTTCTTTATGTTACCGACAAATATGAAGGCTTGATCCTGGTGAACGCGGCGACGTTGCTGGACGGCAACCCGAGCAATAACTTCCTGAAGCGGGCGCTGACGTGGAACCCGAGCGGTGTTCTGAACGGCGCGAACAACATCACCATCGCCGGGAGTCACGCGTATGTTACTTGCGATCGCGGGCTTGTGATCGTTGATATTAACAATCCGTTTGAGCCTCACGTTGTCGGCGAAATCGGAGCGCCCGCGTTGAAAAACCCTCACGCGGTCCAGGTTCAATTTCGCTACGCATTTGTCTGTGACAGCGAGGGCGTGAAGGTCATCGACGTGACGGATCCTGATAACGCGAGAGCTGTCGAAGGCGCGGTGGTTCCGCTCGCTGAAGCGAATAACATCTACCTCGTGCGCACATACGCCTATGTTGCAGCGGGCAAGCAAGGGCTCGTGATCCTCGACATCGAACAGCCCGAGCATCCGCGCATCGATCAAGTTTTCAACGCGAACGGCGTGATAAACGACGCGCGAGACGTGAAAGTCGGGATGACCAACGTGAGCCTGTTTGCCTACGTTGCGGACGGTCACAACGGACTGCGCGTGGTGCAGCTAACTTCGCCTGAATCGGTGCCGGGCAATTACGGGTTCAGCCCGAGGCCTAATCCCGAGCTGATCGCGACCAAGCATACGAAAGGTCCGGCGCTCGCAATATCGAAAGGGTTGGATCGCGACCGTGCGGTCGATGAGAACGGCAATCAGTTGGCGGTGTTCGGCAGACGCGGCGCACGACCGTTGAATTTCACCGAGATGCGGAGGATGTATATGATCGACGGCAAGCTGTTCAAGGTGCCGGAAATCAAGGATGGGAACATTAAAGAGAACCGGGATATACGACGGTTCTACGGCGCTCCAGGAAACGGAACTCGATAGGAGGCCTGGAAGCAGGAACTATTTGAAATTTGAGATTCAGGAGGATCGAATCGCCAGGTTAAGTGGACAAAGTGAAGAGGCGAGGACATAAGGTCGAGCGAACGCTGATGAGACTCAAGCCGTCAATTCTCGTGCTATTCATAATTGCGGGGTCGATGCTCGCGCTTGCCTCGACCGATCAAAGCGATTGCCAAAGGATAAAGTCTGATGACGCGAGTGCTCGGGTCATAAAGCTCGACATGAAGGGCACGCGCGGAGTCGTGCTTTTTCGCCACAAGCATCACGAGGCGTACATCAATCCATCAGCCGAATTCCCACACCAGGCTGAGAAAGGCGCCGAGTGCATCGGATGCCATCACAAGCGCACCGAGTTCAGCGGCGTGCCAGTACTGGTGAAATGCACCTCATGCCACGGCAGGCTGGGAGATGCAAGAAATCCCAAGAATCGTGACTCGGATGAGGAATGGTCAGAACGAGCGTTCCACGATCTGTGCATCGGTTGTCATCGGGCGTCCAACGAGAAGGGAATCGTTAAGTGCGACAAGGCGCCGGTCGCTTGCAGCGAGTGTCACGCGCCGAAGTCGCAAACGGGGAATTGAAAGTTGGAGAATGAAAACTGCAAATTGGAAATTGCCCGAGTCGGGCATCGTGCGCAAATTTTCAATTTTCAATTTATATTTTCCAATTTTCAATCCTTGATTGGCCTGAGTTGTCTACTAGTGGTCGGGGGCGTCTGCGTCGGCCTTGCGGCGTCTGCATCGTCTGAAACAAGAGTCTTTTCGGCCGAACAAACGAAAGATCGGAACGGTCGCGGCAGTTTCCCTCACGATCAAAAAGAGCACCAAAACATTCAGTGCGCCGATTGTCATCTGGCCGCAAAAGAAAAGCCCAAAAACACCGACCAGCCGATGGCCAAGGACTTTCCTCACGCAGCGTGCATCAGATGTCACAACTTCGCTGCCGAGTTCTTCAAAGCTGCGTTCGGCCAGCCGAGTCGCTTCTGCGGCGTGTGTCACGAGGCGAGGCGAATCTCGAGAACCGACAAGGCGCTCCGCGCCGGCGCTTTCCCAAGGCCTCAGATCAGCGACTTCGACGACGCCTTCTCGCATAAAGCCCATCGCAAAACTCTCCCTGCCGATCTTCGGATTGCGCCTCTCAGTAACCCGCCATACGGTTCTCAGTTTAGAGCAGCTGAGAGCCCGCGATGCACTGATTGTCATGAGCAGATGAAGATGCCCGTGCAACTAACGGCGAGGGAGATAGAGGCTAACCGTGAGGCACGAGTGATCCAGGCCATTCCAATTTGGAGTCGTGACATACGAACGGAGAAAGGGCACGCAACCTGTTTCGTATGTCACGGCGGGGCCCCGCCGGAGCCGCGCAAGGTGTCAGTGGAGATCTTCCCGTACGAGCGCGACTGCAAGGTGTGTCACGAGCTTCACCTCACCGATGTGCCGCGCGCGCAAAGCTTATTCGGGACGGTCAAGGGTTTCAGGCACGACGATCACGACATCGACATTCGCCCAAAGAAGAGAAGCGATTTTCCGCTGCCGACCGCGCCCGATCGATTGTGTTCCGAATGCCACAAGCCCATCGAGCAGGTCGAAAAGCTGAATGCGATCAAGGCACCGTTAGCGCGCTACTGTAACACTTGCCACATCAGCGGGCGTCCCGGTTTGCCCGACCGATTGAGCGAGAACGTTCTAAAGAAGTTGGGTGGAGACTAAGCGAGTTAACGCAATCACCGAGCGTTGCTCGCGAAGCGCGGACAATCCCGCAGGGATTGAATGTTTGTGGACCCGATGATTGACACGAGGCCAACTCCGGAGGAGTTGAGTGTCCGCCGATGTTGGCGCGAATTTCAAATCTGTGGATCCGACTCAAAGACATTGCACTCCGACCGAATGCGCGTCCGCAATGACTTGAGTTCTACAGAGATTGAACTCCTTATACGAGTTTGCGAAGGTACGTCGGTGGCCATGGACGTTCGGGGATTATGCGATCAAACTTGATGAGCCTGCAAAGGTACAATCTAACGCGGGTGATATCATTAGCGGCGATGATTTGCGTCATTGGTCTTTGGGCTTGCCGAAGCACCAAGCAGAACTTGAACAAGCCTCCCGAGAACCCGCCTGCGCCCGCGCCCGTGAGCCAATCTCCGTTTGACGTGGTTGATTCGAAAGTGATCGCGTTGATCTCGCCCTTCGATCACAACCGCAAAGAGCATAAGGCAAGGACACAGGACTGTGGTGTTTGCCACGAGCGCCCGGATAACGATCCGAAACCTGTTTTTCAGAGAAACGGAAAGGAACACGGCGCGTGCATCGAATGCCACAACCGGGACTTCAACAACCCGCAGGAAAGCAAGATGTGCATCGTCTGCCACAAAACGCCGGCGACAAAGGAATCGGTGATCGAATTCCCAACAAAACTGGTTCAATTTGGTCTAAAACTTTTTTCCCATCGGGATCATGCAAATCCCGAGAAGATGAAAGGCCAGATGGACGCCGAGAAGATGCCCGACGGCGCGCCCAAATGTGGTTTCTGTCATCGCTTCGACGAGCAGGGCCTGAAGGCCAGCATGCCAAAGCACCCTGAGTGTTATTCCTGCCACATTCATCACCCTGCAGAAAAGCTCGCGTCCTGCGGCGCGTGTCACGCGACTAAGCCTGACGCTATGCAATACACAGCAGCCCTCGGAAGTGCGTTCAGCCTGTACAACTTCAAGCACGGACCGCACCTGAAGAAGGCTGCATGCGACAGGTGCCATCGGACAATTGAGGTTCTGCCCGACGAGCGTCGGGCTGACATTCTGGAAATCAACGTCGCGCGAGGCCAACGGCATCACTCGACCTGCTGGACCTGCCACGTTCAAGCGAAAGAGTCAGTCTGCAGCAAATGCCACGTGAGCTCCACGCCTTTCTAAACGCCTCAAAGTCCAAGAGCGCAAAGATACACAGATAAACAGTTCTTAGTGACTTCGTGGCTTTGTGGTGAATTGGTTCCCTCGTGATATACTTTTCGCCGATCAAGGCCCGAGTGGCTGTTCCAGCAAGGTAAAGCTTCATGCCGCGAGAACATAAGAGCCGTCGCGAAGTTCTGAACGCGATCAGCGAGCTGCCCTCGCTCAAGGATCTTCTCTCTCAGCACGACGGCCACTTCGATCACGAACTCGATCTTGAAGTGACGGTGTACGGACGCAACTACGGCGGCAAAAAGGTGGGCCCTTATGTGAAGTTGCTCACTTACGAACCGGGCGAGACTGTCATGACCGAGGGTGAGTGGGGCGGCAACACTATTTACATGGTGACCACGGGTCACGTAGAGGTTTGGATCAAAGCGCCAACTGGTCAGGACATCAAAGTTGCTGAGCTGAAACCCGGCGCGCAGCTTGGGGAGATGAGCGTACTGGCCGGTGTGCCTCGCAGCGCGACGATAAAAGCCCCGCCAGACACGCCGGCACAGGTGCTGGAGATTCAGCGGCCGGCGCTGCGTCTGCTTCGCAAGCTCAATGCGTTCGGCGAAGGCCTCGACAAGTCGTATCGCGAGCACAGCCGGGATTCGGTGATCGAGGACCTCAAACCAATCATCAGTCTGACGCCCGAGATGTTTGCCGAGCTGAGAGCGCTTTCGCAGTTCAGAGTCTTTTCAAAGAACCACGTCCTCATTCGAGAGAAGTCGGCGATCGATCGGATATATCTGATCAAGCGAGGTTGGCTTCGCCGCGCGCGCGGGTCGGGCGAGGAAGACTATCTGGGCCAGGGCTTTTGCTTCGGGCTGGAAGGCGCGATGAAGAACGCCGCCTGGTTTTATTCGGTGACAGTTATGGGTCGCACCGAAGCGCTTGAGATTTCAATTCGAACGCTCAGACAGCACATCGCCCTTCGCGAGTCGCTTGTGCGAGAGCTTACGAAGTTTGAGCCGCCTGCTTTTGCATCTCGGGTCAGCTCAAACCCGCAAGTCAGAGACAAGCAACTTGCGGCGCAGCAAAGCTTGATCGCTACAGGGTTGGTGGACGCGACCAACTTATTGGTGATGGACATGGATTTGTGTGTGCGTTGCGGCAACTGCTCGATGGCGTGTCACAAGATCCATGGGCAATCAAGGCTATTGCGTCGTGGCATCCATCTGACTCGACTCGAGGCTCCGAAGCCGCGCGCGATTCAGAGCGTGCTGTCACCCGCGGTCTGCATGCACTGTCAGGACCCAGAATGCTTGACTGGTTGTCCGACTGGAGCGATCGGCCGGTTCGAGTTTGGCCAGATCGATATCAATCCGAAGACGTGCATCGGTTGCGGAGACTGCGCGTCGCAGTGTCCTTATAACGCGATCTCTCTGATTTCCCGAAAGGCAAAACCTGAAGAGATCAAGAACGGTCTTAAGGGGCTGTTGCGTGATTATCTGAGGATCAGACCGGAGCCGCTGCCTTCGGCGGTTGATGCTACAGAAGACTTGCTTGCGGTTAAGTGCAATCTATGCAGCGACCGTGTGATGCTGAACCCGCCAGGCAGTAAGACTCGCGCCTACAGTTGCGAAGAGAATTGTCCGACCGGCGCGTTGGCTCGCATCAATCCGAAAGACTATTTCACCGAAATCGGAGCAATAGAAGGACTTATGTTCCTGGACCAGACGCATGCGATCGGCAGAAACATCCACAAGTCTGATCCTCCAAAACGAACGAGCCACATCGTTGGAATCTTGCTAACGGTCGCATTGACGATTGCCGCAATCGCGGGGCTCCAAGAATTCGGGTTGGGTGGGAGACTTGCAGGATTTCTGAACATGCGATGGATCACGGGGCTTGTAGGTCTTGTGGGTATTGCCGGAGTGATGACTTATCCGGTCAGGCGTCAGATGTACAAACGGCGCGCCGGACCGCTCAGGTACTGGCTGCTGAGCCACACTTACCTCGGAGTGATTGCAGGGATCATGATTCTTCTACATGGCGGAGTGGATTCGGGCGGAGCCTTGACGACGCTGTTGATGGTCAGCTTCGATCTGGTCATCGCCACTGGGCTCTTGGGAATATTTCTCTACTTGGTTGTGCCGCGACTGATGACAAAGATCGAAGGAGCGCCGCTGCTGATCGACGATCTGAAGCAGCGGCGCGAGGAACTACAGAATGAGTTGGCTGAGATTGGAAGTTCATCGTCGGATCAAGTGCGAGAAATCATCATAAGCAAGGTCATCCGGCGATTCGTTTCATTTGGCTTTCTGCTGCGTCAATACTTCAAACGCGAAAGGCTTGAGGCGATGATCGAGGCGGCAAAGAGAGAGTTCAGTGCTGAGATTAAGGGGCTAAGAGACGGAAAAGATCGACAGAAACTGGAGGGAGCGGTGGAAGCGGCTGCGACACTGCGACGCGTCGACGCGCTAATCTATCTCCACAAGTCGCTAAAGCTTTGGTTGCCGCCGCACGTAGCGACGACCTCGTTGATGCTCGCGTTGATGATCGTGCATGTCGTTCAAGTGATTTATTATGCCGCGCGATAATAATCTGTCGTTAGACGCTGCGGGCTATGTCACACTTGAGCTAGATAGATCGATGGGAGTTAGGGATTCTCTTTTAGAGATCGAAGTGTACATTGAGTGTTCGCCCCCGGCCCGCGCCGCTGGGCGTTATGCAGCCTTCCGTCGTGAGGCGTTCTTTGATCGAACCACCAGATCGACCTCACAGTCGAGAATGTGCAGTAGAGATAAGAGTTGGTCGATGGACTTTCGATAGTTCTTCTGATCTAACAGACGATAGAACTGGGTTGCCGAGGTTCCCAGTCTGCGGATCACCTCACGCTTTGATAGCCTGCTCGTTTGCAGCCGCTCTTGCGCCTCAATGGTGAGCTTGTACAAAAGCTCATCCCGCAAGTACCAGGGATCCTTGTTATACTCCAGAACCTGCTCGATATGGACCGTCCCGGTCTTGCCGGACTTCAGAACGTAGGTGAAGGCTTCGTCTCCTAGTTCCTTGTCCGCGTATGCTCGATCCAACGGATCGCTCGGGCCGGGCTGCAGCTTCAGCTTCGAATAAGGAAAGTGCAATGTTCTGTTAGAGGCTTTGATCTCAAAGGCTTTCTTTCGATTGTTTGCTTTCACCGATCGAATCTTCATAGCAGACCTTCCGATTCAAGTTCCTGTATCAATTTGAGGACCCGACGGGAGATTCTTCCCTTCATCGCCTTCTTGTTGTCCAGGTCCCACTTCACAACAAGCCTTCCGTCACGGTAGACATGAACATGCCGGGGAGGATGGTCGCTAATCCAAGAGAAAAAGACGTAACCGCCCCGACGAATCTTCGGCACTGCGAAAGGTTACCGCAGACGGTAACACTTGTCAATACGGGTGCAGTGTCTCAAACTCAAGATAGGACGTTGTTTTTGCCATTTTTGGTAGCCTCGCGTATACTCCTTTGACACTCCGCATCGAACGCCAGACGATCATGGCTGGAAAGAATCGATTCATCATAAAGCGAAAAGACAGCGACGTCTCGGTTGACGACGTCGTCCTCGAGACCGAGGGTCTGGTCGTCGGGCGGTTGATCTCCAATGATGTGGTGCTCAATCATCGCGCGGTGTCGCGCACCCATGCCGGCATAAACCAGATCGGCAGCGACTTCTGGCTGTTCAATCTTTCCAAATCAAATGGCACGTCGCTTAATGGCGAGCTCGTTGACAGAACGGCGCTCGCAGACGGTGACGTTATCCAAATTGGCCCTTACCTGCTACGCATCAGTTATCAGGCTCAGGCGCTTGCGATCACTGTCGAAAGGCAGTTGCAAGTGCAGACCGCCGAAGGCTCGATCGTTCTCCCGGCCGCGCCCCCCGGAGCCGGTGCGGAGGACGCCAGCGCCACGATTGTAATTAAAGCGCCAGTGATTCCCAGCCCTCGTAAGACACCCGGCGGATCGGGTCTCGTTCAAGGCACTGGTCTGCTGACGGGCGTTCTGCGCGCTGTGGATGAACAAGCGCTCGAGATCTTCTGGAAGAACCGTAAGCGAGAGGCAGGAAAAATCGAGGCGAGAACTCCGCTCCATCCGCGAGGCGGACAGAAACTCGGCAAAGCGCGGTTCAATTGGAGGCCCACTCTTGATCTGAGGCGCTTGTGGCGAAAGTCATACTTCGCATGGGGCGGGGCGGGCTCGTTGCTCGCTTCCATCGTCGCGATCGTAGTTTATCAAGGCGCATATGCTCCAGGTCCGGTGTCGTCCGCGCATACTTCATCAACGATTTCGGCTCGCGGCATCGCCGATCATGCGAATGCAAATTCATGCTCCAGCTGCCATGGAGTGACCAAAGGTATGCAGGATAACTGCATCGATTGTCATTCGACGAAGACGTTTCGCCCGACGATCTATGACGCACATCGGCGAGAAAACATCGAGTGCACGAGTTGTCACACTGAACACCAAGGCCCTGACATTCGGGCGGGGCTGGTGAGCTACGGCTTGTGCTCGCGCTGTCATAACGGACTCTACAGGATTGAGACCGGCGAGCGAACGGGTAATATGTTGCCGATCCCGCACGGGGGGACCGTTGGTTATCCCAGGGTTAATGGGAAGTGGCAGTGGAAGCTGCTGACGGCCGATGATTTGAGGAGAAGAGGTTTTCCCAGCACGTCAGCCGATATCGTGGCCTCTCAAGGTCCAAAAGAGCAATTTCATGCGGTTCATCAACAGGGACGGATGCTCAACAGGATGAGCTGTGCCGACTGTCACAGTGCCGGAATCCTAGGGGACGCACGATACCGGCAGTCTCCTCGAGACGAATGCGTGAAGTGCCACGGAGTCAGGAATGCCCAGGGTGTACAGCAGCAAGCAAACTGCAACACGTGTCATCAGCAACATGGACAGAGCGAAGACTTGGCGAAGGTTTTGACAACCGGCGCCGGCGATAACAAGAAGCTGAGCGCATACATCGCGGCGTTGGATGCCGGCGGAGGGCCAGGTCAGGGAACACGACGGGCAACAGCAAGCGCGAATCTGTTTAGCGGCGTCGGACCAGCGGACGTGCTCAGGCAGAACAAAGCAGGGATTCGCTCTGTGCTTGCATCGAATCTCGGCGCAGTTCCGTGGTATGCGTGGGTGGGTCTGATAGCCGCGCTGCCGCTCGCCGCGCTTGGGGTAATGGCCCTCGGAACGGCCCGAAGCAGCGGATACTTGAGGACTGCCGCCGCCGTGAAACTGGCTCCCACAGCCGATTCCATGCCGACGGGCTCGATCGACCTTGAGAAGCTGAAAGCTGAAGGCCCGGCGTATCCTCACCCGGTCGTCGATCCGGTGTTATGCATTGGCTGCCACGCCTGCGTCGAAGCTTGTCCCCACGACGTGCTGGCAATCGTAAATGGGATCTCGACGCCGGTTGCCCTCGACCAGTGCATGGAAGACACAAGCTGCCAGGTCGAGTGCCCGACTAATCCCAAGGCTTGCATCGTAATCAACACAGCTAAGAAGATCCCGCAGCGAAAGGTGCCGGCTCGTGATCAACGGCTGAAGACGAACGTGGAGGGCATCTATATGATTGGCGATGTCTCCGGCGTGCCGTTGATCAAGAACGCGATCAACGAGGGCGCGCAGGTCATCGATTATATCAGCGAAGACCTCAGTAACGAGGGCCCGAAGCCGAACGCGGAGTACGACGTCGCGATCATTGGGATTGGACCGGCGGGGTTGTCGGCCGCGGTGATGGCCAAGCAGCGGGGGCTTCGCTACGTCGCCATCGAGCAAGACAAGCTGGTAAGCACGATTGCAAACTATCCAGCGAACAAGTACGTCTTCTTCAAGCCTGACACGGTTGTGGCGAAAGGCGGCATTCCGCTTCCGGGCGCTGGCGACAAGAAAGAATCGATGCTCGAAGCGTGGACTCAGACCATGATGTCCAATGGAGTCGAGGTCTTTGAGGAGGAGAGCTGTAAGGACATCAAGCGCGAAGATGGGCTGTTCAACGTGCTCACCGAACAAGGACGGTTAAAGGAGATTTCATCTTACAAAACGCGCAAGGTGATCCTGGCGATCGGGAACCGGGGCACGCCCATGAAGCTGAAGGTTCCAGGCGAAGAATTGAAGAAGCTTGTGCAGCCAGGACCAACCTTTGCGCGTCATTGCCCCCGATGCGGAGAAAAGCGTTACGAGCAGGCGCATCACTGCGTGAAGTGTGGGCTCGAGCTACCGGTGCGAACGCCTCCTCCGTACGAGGACATGAAGGTTAAATACAAACTCTCCGACCCCGATGATTTCGTGGGCAAAAAATGTATTGTCGTTGGGGCAGGGAACTCAGCGATCGAGGCGGCAGTAGATCTGACCGGCTTCAAGCGAGAAGGCGATTCGCTTACTTTTGACCGAACGAACGAAGTTACTCTGGTAGTACGCAGCGACTTCAAAGGCGACCTGAAGCTGGGCAACAAGATGAACGTGTACGATTGCATCGACGCGGGAAAGATAAAAGTGTTCTTCAGAACGGAGATCAAAGAGATCAAAGAGAATGAAGTCGTGCTGATGGACGTGCGGACGAAAGAGGAGAAGGCTAGACTCGGAAACGATTACGTCTTTGCATTAATAGGCGGTGAGAAGCCCACGAAGTTTTTGGAGGGGCTGGGAATCAAAATCGGTTAAGACCTTGTACCGCCAAAGACGGAGGCGATGGGCATGAGGATAAAACTTCTGCCAAGTAGCGCTGGACGCCAGTCGCAGTTTCAGTCCTTGACTTCTTTCATCGTCGACGACAGGCTTGCGATTGACGCCGGAAGCCTCGGGTTCGCGCTGACTCCAGGCGAGATCGGCGCCGTCCGTCACGTGATTGTAACTCACGCCCACAGTGATCACACGGCTTCGTTGCCGATTTACATCGCCGAAGCGTTTCCCGTTCTCGATGGTCCAATCAGCATCTACGCAAGCGGCGAGGTAATAGGGATACTCAGGCAGCACGTGTTCAACGACGACGTGTGGCCCAACTTCGAGAACATCCGACTTCGGAACGGCAGCGGCGCCACGATCGAGTTTCGTGAATTGCGCGCTGCCGAGACTATTACGATCTCGGGAATTGAGGTGACGCCGGTTTTGGTAAATCATATCGTTCCGACCTTCGGGCTGCTGTTGCGAATTGAAGCGACGGCGGTGTTGTTTAGCTCCGATACACACATCACTGATGAAATCTGGAAGCTTGGACGCGAGACTGAACTACTGAGGGCGGTCTTTGTGGACGTCTCGTATCCGAACGAGATGAGCGAACTGGCTGCGGCGTCGAAACATCTTACGCCTGAGCTACTCGCGGCGGAGCTTCGCAAGCTCAACCGTGACGTTGAGGTCTACGCAGTGCACATCAAACCGAGCAACCGTGATGAAGTGATCAAACAGCTCGCCGCGCTGAATGATTGGCGCGTTGGGGTTGCTGAAATCGACCGAATATATGAATGGTAGTTAAACTATGCCTGCTAAGCTTGTAATTAAGAATCCTGACACCGGACACTCGTCCGAATTCGAGCTGATCCGCGGCGAGACGCACATCGGACGCGCCGCCGACCGCAACGACATCGTGCTCGACGAAGGCCTGGTCTCCCGTCAGCACGCGTTAATCCGGTGGAGCGCCTCGGGATTTACACTGATCGATCTCAACAGTGCCAACGGGACTTTCATCGATGGCCAGCGAGTTCACGAGCGCCTGCTGCGAAACGACGACTCATTCACGATTGGCAAACACACCATTTTGTTTAAGGAGGCGCCTACCGCGCCGGCAGTAAGGTTGGCCAGCCATGACATCGAAGGCACTGTCGTGATGCGCACCCCTGGGGAGATCGCGGCGGTGATCCCGCCCATCGACAAGGCGGCGATTTCGCAAGCCGAGCCCGGCAGCAAATCGGTTCTTGATTACGTCGAGGTGTTGAGAAAGAAAGCGGAGACGCTCGCGCGCATCTACGAGCTTAACCAGATGCTCGGGTCTGACTTCTCTCAGGAGGACATATTCAAGAAGGTCAGCGAGATGGTATTTCGACTCACCCCCGCCGATCGGTTTTTGGTTTTGCTAAAGGACGCGGGAACCGGCGAGCTGGTAACTGTTGGCGCGGAGTTTCGAAATCCCGCCAGCGCGCAGATTGGCGATGAGGTCACGATAAGCAAGACAGTTGTTCAACGCGTTATGACTGAGCGAGTTTCGTTGCTTTCATTCGACACGCAATCAGACAAGCGGTTCGTTAAGGCGAAGTCGATCGTCATGCAAAACATCAGCTCGGTTATGTGCTCGCCGTTGCTAAGCAAGAACGACGCGTTGGGCGTGATCTACGTCGATTGTCGCGAGTCGATGAAGCTGCTCAAAGAAGACGATCTCGATCTGTTGAATGCGGTGGCTGCCGAGACATCGATCGCGGTGGACAACGCGTTGACTCACAAGCGGCTTGTGCGCGAGGAGCTGGCTCGCGCTAAGTTTCGCCGCTTCATGCCGCCGCACGTGGTAGATGAGATTCTGGCGAGCCCGAACACGCTCAGCCTCGGCGGGACGACTTCCTGTATAACGGCGTTGTTCTCCGACATCCGTGGGTTTACGTCGATGGCCGAGAAGCTCGCGCCTCAAGTTGTGGTCCAAATTCTCAACGAATACTTTGCCGATATGACCCCGATCGTGTTTGAGCACAAGGGGCTCCTCGACAAGTTCATGGGCGATGGATTGATGGCGTTATTTGGAGTTCCCTACGCCTGCGACACCGCAGCATCAGATGCCGTCGCGGCGGCGATTCAAATGCAACGTCGAATGCACTTGGTGAATGACGATTTGAAGGCGCAAGGCTTGAAGGAGATCTCGATCGGGATCGGCATCAACACCGGAACCGCGACGGTCGGCTATATCGGATCGAGGGACCGGACCGACTATACGGCGATCGGAGACTCGGTAAATTTGGCGGCACGGCTTGAGAAACAGGCGGGTCGCGGACAAATCATAATCAGCAGTTCAACGTTCGAGGCGATTGGCGAAACGTTCCCGGTCAAACCAGCCTCCCAGATAATGGTGAGGGGGAGAGAAGAACCTGTCCAGATTTACGAAGTGCTGTGGCAAGAGGTGAGCGAGACGGTGGGTTAGTCCAAAACAACTTCGCGCTTGTCAGAATTGTAAGCTAGCGGTCGCGATCAGGTTTCGAAATGCGAAACAGACTCGCCAGGGACAGAATTATGCCAATCGCTACTCCAAGGATTAAGACCGCCATAGATTTAGGTACCCATCGCTCCGACAAGTTCGCCAGCCGACAGCACCGACTGCTCGTAGACCTTATCATGCCCAAGAATCTCAAGCTCTTTTCCGATCAACTCGGCTTCAGATAATGCTTCATAACTCAGCACCCGCTGTGCGCGCTTCTGGTCATCACGTGAGACCGAGGTCTCAATACGTGCCGCGTCCGAGCTTCTCCTAACCGTGAACACCACCGACCGGTCGCCCTTGCTTTGCATCGTGACCAGCGCCAGGTGGCCGGGCTCTATCTGACGATTCGTGCGCTTAAAGTCAAGGCTGATTGCGCGGTCATCAATCGCAAATTCAAAGCGCGTCGAGTCAGCGGTTCGAGTTGCGCGCTTTGAATGTGGGCGCCAGCCGAGCCGGCTCACGAGCCATCCCCCTAACAATAGCGCTCTAGCCGAGACCACAGGAGAGTCCACGGATTGTGGCGCGTATTCAATGACGACTTCATCGAGTTGATCGAGCAGCAGGCGGTACTCCGGTAGGTCATAGAATCCCGAAAGCAATGCGCGCCATGCAGTCAGCCGCGCCCAGTTCAGATCGCTGAGGGCCGTCCAACGAGGAGTCTCCCGCAAGACAGTTGCCATGCTCGCGATGTCGCCGTGTGGATCGTTGAACAGCGCAGAGTCTATTATCACTCGATCGGAAATGTCGGCTAGCTTTCGAAACAGCGGCTTGTCTTGAGTGCGAGGCACGGGACGCCACCAGAGGTACACGGGCAGATCCGAAAGCAGCAACGGCGCGACGGCGCTAGGAACATCCGCCAATCCGCTGCCCGCTGCCGTGATTGTCACCTGCTCGCAGCAAACCTGTTTTCTTGTGCCGATTGGCACCGTGCATCTTGATGTCACTTGCGCTTCCAGGCTGGGCTCGTCGGCGTCCTCGGCAGCTATGAGAATTGCGCGGCTTGGATGGGAAGCAGTTATGTCGGCAAGTAGATCATCCATCTCGGCCGCTTCGGAGGCATTCGATGCGTACACGAGGAGGTTTAGAATACAAGACCGAATGACGCCGTGATCTTCTTCTTCGGAGGCTTGCCGCCACAGCGCGGTCAACTCGCGCTCGATCTGACCGACGTCGATTGTGGATTGCGGATCGCGGATTGCGGATTGCTCGCTCATCGTTTCGATCCTCTTGCTGTGTTTATTGATGAGACAACCATAGCAACGATCTGATCGCCCTCGTCGCAGAGTTCTGCCACTGCGCTGGAGGGGACTGTGCCAGAATCGACGAGCAATTCCATCCAGTAAATACTCTCATCAGCCTCTTCTTCCACGATACCCATCTTCG
>DASXSR010000169.1:0-3643 GCA_036505875.1 Blastocatellia bacterium
CTCGTTGAAGCCGGCGCGCAGCACCGGAATCCCGGCGAGCGTAGAACCGAAGAAGTTGATCTTGCCCGGCACGGTCACCTGGGCCTCCCAGTAGAGCGACGACCAGTTCAGGTGCGGATTGCCGAGCAGGATAGGCTTGCCTGAAGCGGTGCGCGAGCCGGACAGCCCGAAGGCATTCGATCCGGGCAACTCAGTTTCAGGAATGAGTGACTCGCTCGCTTCTTCAGAGTCTGACTGAGGCGTAGGCCCGGCGACGCCCGGGTACTTCGCCCTGAGCGCACGCATAGTTGTGGGATTAATTGCCGAGCTGACGGCGCCCGCTCTGCCGTTGGCAAGGACGTCAACCCCCTCGAACGCTGGAATCCATTCGGGCAGTTCATTGCGGTGTTTGGAGACGTACCGATTCACGCCTTCTGCATAAGCGTTATAGATTCTCTGCAGCAGCGGATCGAGTTGTCCGAAGTTCTTTTTGCAGACTTCGAGATTGTCAAACCGCTTCATCAGAAAATCGCCTTCCTGTCCCTGCCCGAGATACTTTGCGGTTTCCCCGCGAGCGGCGACTAGATGGCGCGCAATCGCTAAGCAGTGATCTTCGGCTTGCGCATATCCAAAGCCGAACGCCGCCGCCTCTTCGCTCTTCGCCAGAATGTGAGGGACGCCGTACGTGTCGCGTCGTATCGTGACCTGAGCGGCGAGACGCTCGGCTCCGGCTTCAGCCGGCTCGCCGGGAAGCGCCCGGCTCAGATTGGAATTCAAACTCAGCGCGGTCAACAACACTGCCGCGAATGCGAATCGTTTCATCGTCTCACCTATTCTCCATGTCTTCTTCGACCGGGGGGCGCAGTCAATCACTGGAAGTTTGCATTAACCAAGTTGTCGCTGTTACGCAGGCTGTTGCCGTGACTGGCCGCGACGTGTGCCCGTGGATAGCCTTCTTCTTTGGCTCCGTGCGCGCGTACGGCGACACCGCGGTGACCAGCTACCGCATGACCGCCGAAGCAAAGGTCGAAGGCTTGGAGATCAAACGCCAGTTGTGCATCACGAACGTATCGATGAAGCGCAATGGCAAATCGTCGCGAGGCATCCGGCCAGTCTTCCTGGAGACACGCCACCGCGTTGCGAGCAATAAACGGTCTTCGCTCAAGTAAACCGATGGGCGGTACCCATGGGCCGCGAACAGCGGCGTCGTATCTCACGAGAGACACCAAGAGTCTCTCCTGCTCCTCTTAAACTGATTATAGTGGCAGGCCAACTCGCCGTATTAGATCTTGAAAGCGCGGATCGTCACGTAGCCTGTCGTAGATCGGGTCGACTTTAACTATGAACACGAAACCGTTACGTTCCTGAACAGCTTTATCGAGCCAGCCGAAGGCTTGTTCTTTGTCGCCCATGCGTGTGTAGGCGGTCACGTATTCCGCCGCCGGAACGTACTCGCCGCGCTTCATCCTTTCGTTCAATTTTTCGAGTTGCTGTTTTGCTAAAGCGCGGGCCGCAGCCTCGAACCCCGATGCGGCATAGGTGCGTTCAAGCATTGACGCCTGTTGCTCTTCTCCTCTCAAAGTCAAAGCTTTGGCCCATGCGGCGATGGCTTCCCTTTGCATCCCCTTCTTCTCATAGGCGTCACCCAGATCTTCATGCGCCGTTACATAATTCGGGTCTAGCTCCAACGTTTTGCGGAACTGGTCTATTGCGCGGTCGTACTGGCGCATGAAGAAGAAGCTTCTCCCCCAGAAATAATCTAAGCGAGGCAACAGAGGCTCAAGCTCGACGCTGCGCCGCGCTTCCACAAGGGCCTCTTCGTTACGCCCGAACAACGTCAAACACATGGCGTAGTGAATGTGTATTTCCGCAGAGTTCGGATCCAGTTCGATGCCGCGACGAAAGTAGCGTTCGGCAGCAGGCCAATCGCGGTAGTAATACAGTTTGATGGCAGCGAGCAAGTTATAAGTTTCCGCACGCGTGTCATCCAAGGCTAACGCTTTGTTCGCCGCCGCCTCCGCCTTCGGCCAATTCTCGTTGGGCGGCAAGAGGCCGCCTGTCGACGCGAACGCGTAGTAATGTCCCAAGCCGGCATAAGCCTGCGCGTAGGTCGGGTCGAGGTCAACCGCCTGCTGAAAATACTCGTGGCTCCTCTCAAAACCCGGCGCCAGTCCCTTGTTCCAGTAAAAAATCCCCTTCAAGTAAGCCCGATACGCTTCGGCGTTTTCCGTGCCCCGCTTGGTCAGCCGTTGCTGCTCTGTGCTCGTCAGGCGCAAGCGAAGTTTTTCCGAAACATCACGCGCAATCTCGCCCTGCAACGAAACCAGGTTTGTGATTGAGCGATTGTAGTCCCCACTCCACAAGGCCGTTTCCGTCTTCGGATCAACCAACTCGATATGCAGCGTTAAGTCATTACCATGTTGTACGAGGCGTCCAGTTAAAATCGCTTGCACGTTAAGTTCTTTGCCGACTTGTTGCGGCGAAGCATCTTTGCCTTTGTACCGGAATACTGAGCTGCGAGCTTTGACTGAAAGTTTCGGCAATTGTGAGAGGCTGGTGATGAGCATGTCGGTCATGCCGTCCGACAAGTACTCGACCTCGGTATTGCCGCTCGCGTTGACAAACGGCAAGACCGCGATGGATTCGATTTGTCCCAGGTTCGACCCGCGACGGTTGTACAACCAATAACCGAAGGCAACGGCCGCAAGCAGCAGAACCGCCGCGACGGCAGCGAGACCACGATGCTTTGCAATATGGTTGACGATGTACTCCACACTTGACGTCGGGCGCGCCGTAACGGCTTGGGTTTCTGCGTTTTCGATTGCGCTCTTCTGAGCAATAGCGTCTTGCCGGTCTGGAGGGGCGCTGCGTTCCAGCTTCGCGGCGAACTCCAACTCCTGCTTGAGCGTCGTCAAATCGATGAGCAAACTCTTAACGGTTTGATAGCGCTCGTCGCGATCTTTACGCATCGCCTTGCCGACGATGTGCTGCAACTCAGCGGGGACGTCAGGCGCCAGTGTCGAGAGTGGTTGGGGTTCTTTCTGAAGCAGCACACTGATGATATCCGCCGTCGTCTCTCCTGCGAACGGCGCACGCCCCGCCAGCATTTCATATAGCACGACGCCGAGGCTGAAGATGTCAGTGCGCGCATCCACTTTCAATCCGCGCGCCTGTTCGGGCGACATGTATTGCGCGGTGCCCATCACCGTCCCCATTTTGGTATCCACCCTGGCTACTGTTGGCGCCTCAGTGTCCACCTTGGCGGTCGGCGGCTCGGTCAGCTTGGCCAGGCCGAAGTCGAGCACTTTGATAAGTCCATCAAGCCGCAGCATTATGTTCTCAGGCTTGAAGTCGCGGTGGACGATGCCCGCGGCGTGGGCCGCGGCTAAGGCGCTGGCGGCTTGGGCAGCAACATCGAGCACGACTGGCAGATTCATTCGCTCCGTTGCCATCCGCTGGCGCAGCGTTTCGCCCGTGATGAACTCGGTGACAATAAAGTTCAGGCCTTCGACTTGTCCGATCTCATGAATGGTGATGATGTTCGGATGATTGAGGGCGGAAGCCGCCTGGGCTTCTTGCTCAAAGCGTCGCAACCGATCAGGGTTCGCAGTGAGTTCCGCAGGCAGCAGCTTGAGCGCGACCTTGCGTTTCAGACGAGTGTCTT
>DASXSR010000170.1:0-4115 GCA_036505875.1 Blastocatellia bacterium
GAATCCCGAACTGCAGCGCGCTTCTACCATCCTTGTCCACACCAGGAATGCCGACGGCGCAGTGCGCATGGTAGAAAAACTCCGAGGCTCAGGGCGAACTGCTGAATATGTTCCTTTTCCCATGCTGGCGGAAAGAATCAAGCACTACTGGAGACGGTAAACCGGGGAACAGGGGAACGGGGTAACGGGGAAGACTCAACTCTTCCCGGTTCCCCAGTTACCCCGTTTCCCTGTTCCCCTGTTCCTATTGTGGTGGCCAGGGACGGAATCGAACCGCCGACGCCGGCCTTTTCAGAGCCGCTTACCGAATCGCCGAAGTGGTTTGAAATCAACAGTTAGTTTTGCAACTAAAGGACTTATGCGGTTAGCGTGTTAGGATGGTTTAGGACGATTTGGGCTGTTTTAGGCTCTTCGATGTTCGCGTATTGTTCGTGCACTCAGGATCTACGCCGCCAGCCTTTTCACTTTGGTGGCCTTGCTCGCAATCGCGCCGTCAACGCGACAGAACTTCAGCGCTTCATCAGTCTCGACGCGATCGCATTTGGGGCAGCGTTTCATTTTTCGAGTGCTGCTGACAGCTTTTTCTTAAGCGAGCGGATTTCGTAGCGACCGAGTTTTGTGCCGGCGGCAATCATCATAGCGTTCAGCGGAAATCCCGGATCAGGATCACGTCGCTCGTCTGCTTGCCGCGCGAGAGGGCGAGTTGCTTGTCGTCGCGCGAGAAGTCGAACCAGAAGATTTGGTCGGTCTTGAAGTCGGTCAACTTTACCGGCTTCCCGCCGTCCAGAGGCAGCGACCAGACGTTGGAGACGCCGCCCGTCGTATCTACGAACCTCAGGGCGTGCCCGTCCGGCGTCCAGCGCAGACCGGCGGGGCCGTTAACGCTGTACGGAATGTCGAGCACCTTGATGGGGTCGCCGCCCGCAAAAGGGATGATCGCGACCTTGATGATGGGCGCGTTCGGCCCCTCGCGGTAGAAGCAGGCGATTAGGCTACCGTCGGGCGAGACGGTCGGATTTGCTGTCCATTTATCGATCAACTGCTCGGGCTCGCCGCCGTCGATCGAGATTTTCCAGACCCTGGTCGAGCCGGAGCGCACAGACTGGAAAACTACCCAACGACCGTCGGGCGAAGATTGCGGGTAGATGTCCCCCGGTCCGTCGGTCAGTTGTTTGAGATTGCCGCCATCCGGATCCATGCGCCAGATGCTCCTTGAGGCGCGTGATCGTGTTGACGCAAAGACGATGTAGCGACCATCGGGCGTGGCCCACGGGTAGAAGTTAGAGCGCGCGTTGGCCGTCAACTGCTTCTGGTTCTTTCCGTCCGAATCCATGCTCCAGATGTCAACAAAGCCGCCCCCTTGTGAGTTGTAAACTATTTTACCGTCGGGCATCCACGACAAACCCGTCTGCCCATCCGACCTGCCCGAAGAGATCTGCTTCGCGCGGCCCGCGTCTCCTTGCGGCGCAACCCAGAGGTTCATTTCGCCCTCGGTCTGGACTGTGACCAGCGCGCTCGAATCGGCGGTCAGGCTCAGCCGGTTATAGTTATTCAGGTCGTTGGTGATCTTACGCACTTCGCCACCCGGGTAAGAGACATGCCAAAGCTGAGATGAAACCGTGCCCTGATCGATCGCAATTACGACGAGGCCGCTTCCGTCCGTGAGCCAGGCGACCTGCCCGGAGCTTCCCGGCGGCCACTTCTCGGAAGTGATCGGCCTTTCCGCTCCGCTCTCGACCTGCACTTCAACCACAATATTTCCCGCTACGGCCTCATTGGGAGGTCCGACCGTGACCGACGATGCCAGCCGTTTCCCGTCAGGCGACCACGATGGCCCGCCGGCACTATAAGTGTCAGGCAACTTCCGAACGGCGACCTCCCTCTCGCCAGTCCCGTCCACGTTCGCCACGATCAGCGCGGTTTGCGTCGGGCCACCGCGCATAAACGCCAGCCGCGCCCCGTCCGGCGAAAGAGAGACCGCAGAATTGACGTTCTCGATCACCTTTCGCGAAGCGCCGCCGAGCACCGGCACCTGGTAGAGCGTGCGCGTCGTGGGGTTATTGGGCTCGCCCTGAACGTAATAGATGTAGTTGCCGTCTTTAGAGAAGGTGATTCCGTAATAGTTCTGTGGAGAGGGCGGGACGATCTGCGTGTCGCTCGTGGTCGCCACCTGCCTTAGCCAGAGGCTCTGCTGTCCAGTGTCGCTCTTGACGTGCGCGACCCACTTCCCGTCGGGCGAGATGCCCGCGTCCGACGCCTTGCCCGAAGTAGTCAGCCGCTGAAGCTTCATGTTCGATCCAGTTACGGGCCGATTAGAAAGAACTGATGATTTTCGGGCCACGTACCATAATCCGATGGCCACGATTCCACCGCCGATTAGTATCGCGACGATCAGCAGCACGACCAGAGTCTTGTTCTGCTTGAGTCCGGCGGTACGACCTTTTGATGTGCTCAACTCAAGTGTCGTGTTCGGTGCCGACTGCGGAGGAAGCACAGTCGTCGGCGCGGTCGGACGGCTCGCATCCGCGGCAGTGCGGTGCGGCAGGATGCTGGTCTCCATCTCGCTCGACACTGGAGCAGAACCAAACTTCGACGTATCCGCATCGCTGCTGATCGAACGAGAGTCGCTGATTAGCGCCGCGCCATCCGCTCGACAGAACACGAGCGCATCGTCAGTCTCAACGCGATTACATTGGGGGCAGCGCTTCATTTGGAGTGCGGCGGCTGGACGCCGCTTTCTAATCTATTTCATTAAGAGTAACCCAACGCAATCAAAGCCATTATTTAAGACCACTCTTATTGAGGCTTTTCTCAAGATAGAGCCACGGCGTCTTAGCCGTCAAAGCAAGTTAGGTAAAACTTGGTCCAAGCACGTGAGTCTTTTGTATTGCCGCCTTACTGAATCAGAGAGAATTCGCTTCAATAATGCGTCGGTTGCGTCTTGATGAACCTGCGGCGCTGACTACTCGTCGCTCTGGGGCAATCAAAATAGTTTGGATTACGTCTCCACTAAAATGTTGGGCAGGTTCTTAACACGAACAGTGAACACTGCTTGCAAGGTTGTTCGAACGAGCGACGCCAAAAGTGAAATCTGACGTAATCAGTGTTCGCGTATTGTTCGCGCGAGAAATTCTTACACGCTTTTTGGCTGTCTGTAAGTTGTTGAAAAGAATGGTGGCCAGGGACGGAATCGAACCGCCGACGCCGGCCTTTTCAGGGCCGCGCTCTACCAACTGAGCTACCTGGCCAGCTTAGGAAAGACCGCGTAGTATAGGAACTCGCCAAAACAACTGTCAACTTCCCAAACCATCGACAGAATTTGTCGGATTAGTCACAAAAATTCGTTGACTCGTCAATTGAGAGGTGTATAATCCGTGCCGTTGAGGATGGGGTTGGCGCCCAAACGTTGACCCAGTTGAGAAACGACATCCGATTCAAAATTGATAGTGCCCGCCAGTGCCAGCTCGGCCGCCGATCGCGCCCCCCGCAGTCGCTACCTTCGAGCTGGCACAGCTATTTTTAGGGCCTGCCATCCTGTCACTCGCCGCCCGCGGGTTCTCCAATAAACCGCAACGAAACTCAAACGTCTTGTAATCCGGCTCGTTTCAGCAGCAGCCCAGCCTCGCGGTTCGCTTCATCATTAACAGTATTTTCCGCCAGTGTTAGCAATTGCCGATCGCGCAAGATCAGACGCCCATCAATGATCACGTGCTGAACGTCTGACGTAGTGCAAGAATAAACGAGCGTAGAAGCAACGGCAGCGTGGCTGGGAATCGCGTGTGGTGAGTTAAGACTGACGACGATCACGTCGGCTTGTTTTCCAACCTCCAGGCTTCCAATCACGCCATCCAGGCCCATAGCCCGAGCGCCGTCGATCGTCGCCAGGCGCATCGCTCTTTGGGCGGGAATAACTTCGGGGCCATGGAGGACCTTCTGCAATAATGCGGCTGTCCGCATTTCAGTGAACATATCCAGCCGATTGTTACAAGCGGCCCCATCAGCACCCAGAGAAACAGAAACACCTTCCGCCAGCATTGTGGCAACCGGAGCAATACCCGACCCAAGTTTGAGATTAGAGGAGGGACAGTGGACGACATTGGTTTGCGTCCGTTTGA
>DASXSR010000171.1:0-11506 GCA_036505875.1 Blastocatellia bacterium
GTGATCTTGACGTCGCGCCGGAATACATCTACTTCCTCGCTTTTAGTGATGACGAGAGCTTGCGTGGGCTCTTCGAAGAGTGGGGATATATCCAATCCGAGGTCGCGGTCTGATGAGCCAACCGGCGATTCAAGTGGAACCACGAACGCCAATTGTTGAGTAGGGAAGCATGGCGGCGCAAGCAAAGTTAACCAGCAGGAGACGCGAGCGTCTCTTCTACAGCGGGATGTCAGTCGTCGTTGCGGCTACCGTTTTCGTGGGCTTCGCGCGCAGCTATTTTCTCAAATCTTATTTCGGGTCCCCGCCGCTGATTCCACTCCTGCATCTGCACGGCGCCGTGTTCACGTCTTGGATCGTGCTGCTGGTCACACAGACCACGCTTGTCGCGGCAAACCGGACGGACCTTCATCGTCGCTTAGGAATATTAGGCGCGTGCATTGCGGTCACTGTGGTCGTCGTCGGCACGATGACGGCAATCATTAGGGCAAAACACGGCGCGGCTCCCGCGGGGGGCCCCGATCCGCTGGTCTTTCTCGCGATTCCAATCTTCGACATGCTGGTGTTTTCGACTTTAGTGGGAGCGGGTTTCTATTTCCGCCGCCGGCCCGATGTGCATAAGAGACTTATGGTGCTGGCAACGATCGCGATTCTGGCTGCGGCAGTCGCTCGGCTTCCTTTCGGCATTCTCAAGGCGGGGCCACCCGCCTTCTTTGCCCTGACAGACATCTTAATTGTGGTTTGTCTTGTCTACGATTTGATCGCGCGCCGCCGTATCCATCGCGCCACGGCATGGGGAGCGCTGATAATCATAGCATCGCAGCCCTTGCGGATGATGATCGCCGGTACAACCGCTTGGATGGCGTTCGCCACTTGGTTGACGCACTGGGTTCCCTGGGGTTGAATCATATGTCGCCTGTGTCCAAACGATCCTTTCTAACTCTGCCGTTGATTCTTGCGCTTGCTGGCGCGCAGGCCTCTTTCGCTGTTCAGGAGCAGCAGCCCGATTTCAGCCAACTCGAGAAGACCGTCCTCGAAGAGCTGAAAGAAACGAACACCCCCGGCGCGACCGTCGCAATCGTCAGCGGTGATCGAGTCGTCTACGCGAAGGGTTTCGGGATATCAAACGTCGAGACCGGCGCGCCGATGACTCCCGATATGCTTTTTCGCATCGGCTCAACCACCAAGATGTTCACCGCCACCGCGCTTGTTACTCTGGCTGAAGAAGGACGGATCAAACTCGAGGAGCCGATCGGCGGCTACGTGAAAGGCTTGGATCCAAAGATCGGCGCGCTCACTGCTCATCAGTTGTTGACTCACACCTCGGGGATGATCGACGAAGCTCCGATGTACGGTGATCACGATGACACCGCGATGGCTCGGGTGATTCGCTCGTGGAAGGACGATCAACTCTTCACCGAGCCGGGAAAGATCATTTCGTATTCGAATCCCGGCTATTGGCTGGCCGGATTCGTCGCCGAGAGCGTCGTTGGCAAGCCTTATGCCGATCTGATGAACGAACGACTATTCAAGCCGCTTGGGATGACCAGGACAACTTTTCGACCGACGATGGCGATGACTTATCCGTTGGCGCAAGGCCACAACACAAACGGAAAGTCGGCGCCAACTGTCGCGCGTCCGTTCGCTGACAACTCCGCGAGCTGGCCCGCTGGGTCCATGTTCACAAACGTCTTCGACCTGTCGCGCTTTGTCATTGCCTTCATGAACGACGGCAAACTCGAGGGCAAGCAGGTGCTTCAGCCGTCGGTCATCGCGAAACTCTCTACACCGCGAATCCGCATTCCAACCAGCGCGACCGAGAAATACGGCTACGGCTTGATGATTAGCGACTATCGCGGCGTGCACGTCGTCGAGCACGGAGGCTCGCGAAGCGGTTACGGCTCGATCATCAAGATGGTCCCGCAGAGTCGCTTTGCCGTGATCGTTTTGGGAAACAGAACCGGCGTCGCTTTGAATAGAGCTGCCGAGAAGGCTATGGAATTGATGCTTTCCCTCAAGCCGAAGGAGGCAGACAAGCCGAAGCCGGAACTGCCGATGAGCGAGTCGGAGATGGCCGGCTATGTCGGCAAGTACGGGCGCAGTGCGAGCTACGAGATTATCTTGAAAGACGGAAACCTGTTTCTGAAACAAGGCGAGAACGAAGTTCCGATCACCAAAGTCGGCGAAAATCTCTTTGCGGTCACGCTTCCTGGCAGTGCACGCCCGATGCAGTTCGCCCTTGTGCCTGGCGCTGACGGCAAGGTTGAATACCTCCACGCCGGTCTTCGCGCGTCGCGGAGAATCGGCAAGTAGACTGTGTCAAGCATTTCGATGGTGCAAGCGCGAACAAATGTGACTGTTTGATTTCTTCGAAGAGACCGATTGCTATCGTGCAACAGTCATGTCGCACAACGTCTGACTTGGCATTCACTTTATTCCCTCAAGCTACGGCCGACCGTTGTTCAAGAACGAATTTAGCTTCTTCGCGCACCGTCGGATCAGCATCGCATCTCAGCGCGCGTTCTGTCAGAGCGATGCCCCGTCTGGGATCGAGCCTCGCAAGCGCCCAAAGGGCATGGCTGCGGATCAGCGGCTCCGGATCGTTCTCGATGCAAGCAATGAGCGCAGGCACTACCGAAGTAGCTCCGACGTTAGCGGCGACCACCGCGGCGTTGCGAAGCAGACCTCGCCGCTTAGGGCGCGTGAGGGGCGTTGCCCGGAATCGCTCGCGGAATTCATTATCGGTTCTGATCGAAAGCAATTGGGCGAGATCAAGCCTGGGACCGACTCCGGCCTCTGGTCTGAACTCAGGCCACGCGGTATCGGAAGCGAAGCGGTTGAACGGGCAAACGTCCTGGCAAACATCGCAACCGAATATCCATTCGCCAACCGCAGCTCGCAGCTCGCGCGGTATCGCCCCCTTGTTTTCGATTGTCAGGTAGGAAATGCATCGTCGCGAGTCCAATCGATATGGGCCCGCAAAAGCGTCGGTTGGGCAAGCATCTATGCAGCGATGGCAGGTGCCGCAGCTAACCTTGATCTCGTGATTGTCTGGCGGTAGTTCCAAGTCGAGCAAGATCTCTGAGAGAAAGAACCACGACCCGCTGCGCGGCTGCAGGAGATTTGTGTTCTTGCCAAAGAATCCCAACCCGGCGCGCGCGGCGACGGCTCGCTCAAGGAGAGGCACCGCATCTACGAAGCATCGCGCGTGAACCGGCCGCGCGGCGACGTGCTCGATTTTGTGGACGAGTGCGTGCAAGCGAGGCTTCACAACGTCGTGATAATCGAGTCCCCACGCGTAACGAGCCACGCGTCCGTAGCGATTCTCGTGCTTGAACGCCGTCGCGCTCGAATAGTGATTGACCGCGAGCGTTATCAGCGACTGAGCATAAGGGACGAGCGCACAGGGATGAGCGTGAAGCTCCGGCCTGCGGGTCATGTAATCCATGCCCGCCGCGAAGCCGTCGTCGCACCATAGACGGAACGCAGCGTCGTCGCCGTCAAGAGGCTCGACCGAAGCGATGCCGGCGACTTCGAATCCAAGCTCGCGGGCCGCATTTCTAATTTGCGCTACAAGCTCACTCACGCATCAAGGCTAGCCATCGCCGAAGCCTCGTGTCAATCAAGTGTATTCGGATCTGAGGTTGGAAGGTTGGGATAAGACACGACCGAGCGAACGGGCCCGTATTGGACCCGCTCGCCCCTTGCTAAGAATAGTCAGCGCTGAAGCCTAGAAGCGCCGGTAGCCGACGGATTCTCGATAGCCGATCGCATACCCTCGACGGAATCCCTCGCGGTACGCGGCGTTGCCCGAGCGATAATGGCTCGAGTTGTTCGGCGTGGGATTTCGACGGTCACGAGCATCCTCGCGGCCCCTGTCCAGCCCGTCATGATAGCCTCTCTGCGCATCGTAGGAGCCGGAGCCGCCATAGTTACCGTACCCGCCATAGTTACCGTAGCCGCCATAGTTACCGTACCCGCCATAGTTACCATAACCGCCGTTACCATAAGGGTAACGAGGATACGTATATGCGTAGCGATTTCTCTCACGCTCTCGTTCCCACTCCCGCTGCCGTGCCAACTCGCGAGCGCGTTCGATCTCACGAGCGCGGGCGATTTCGCGAGCGCGTTCCGCCTCGCGAGCGCGATCTCGGTTCCAATCTCGGCTCCGCTGTTGCTCCCGGCGCTCGGATTCCCACCGGCGGTCCCGATCCTGCGCCCGCGCAGTCGTGACCGACACCATCCCAATGCTGAACACAAGAGCGAGCGCTAGGCCAGCCCCCCCAATTATTCGTGTCACTCGATTTGATTTCATATCAGATCACCTTTCATTTCAATCCGATGGTTCGTGTCCCACCCTGCCAGATACTCCAATTCCTAGGATTACTTTCGACGCCCAAAGGGTTTGCTGCCCGCCCAGAAAACTTTAGAATGTCAGCCGTGGGTGCGCTCGAATTCTTTCATGAAAGACACGAGCGCCTCGACGCCTTCCTTCGGGAACGCATTGTAGATCGACGCGCGAATGCCGCCCACCGAGCGATGGCCCTTCAATCCGTCAAGCCCGGCTTTGGTAGCCTCGCTTATGAATTGCTTTTCGAGGTCTTCGCTCGGAAGACGGAACGTCAGGTTCATCAGCGAACGGTCTGCCGGGTTGGCGTGACCGCGGTAGAAGCCGCTCGCGTCGATCACGTGATAGAGCAGGCCCGCCTTCTCCTTATTGCGGCGCTCGGCTGCCTCAAGACCACCCTGCTCGAGCAGCCAGCGCATAACAAGACGCATGATGTAAATCGCGAACACCGGAGGCGTGTTATACAGCGATTTGTTCTTCGCATGAGTGTTGTAATCGAGCATGGTAGGGAGATTCGCCGGGCTGCGCGCGAGTATATCGTCACGTATGAACACGAGCGTGACACCGGCGGGCGCGAGGTTCTTCTGCGCCCCAGCGTAGATGAGCGCGTACTTGCTCACATTGATCGGACGGCCGAAGATGTCCGACGAAGCATCCGTGACCAAAGGCACGTCGCCAGTTTCGGGATCGTACTTCCACTCGACTCCGTGAATCGTTTCGTTGGTGGTGATGTGGACGTACGCTGCTTCGGGATCGAGTTTGAGTTCTTCCTGTTTGGGAACGCGGGTGAAGTTTTCAGATTCGGTCGAAGCGGCGATGTTGACCTGGCCGACTTTCTGGGCTTCTTTGATCGCCTTCTTCGACCACGAGCCGGTCAGGGCGTAATCGGCTTTGCCGCCTGCGCGCATCAAGTTCATCGGGACCATCGAGAATTGCATTGACGCGCCGCCCTGAAGGAACAGCACGTGATAGTTGTCCGGCACCGCGGCAAGTTTGCGGATGTCAGCTTCGCAGCCTTGGATGACTTCGTCGAACGGCTTCGAGCGATGGCTGATTTCTAGCACCGACATGCCAACGCCTGGAAGCGCAACGAGATCTCGTTGTGCTTCTTCTAGCACAGGAAGCGGCAGCACCGCCGGCCCCGCTGAAAAGTTGTAGATTCGTTCTGTCATGATTTTGCCTCACAGGATCAACCACGGGGAGCACCGGGAACACGGGGAAATGCACAAAAGACTTTTTCTGTTTCTCCCAGGCTCCCTGTGTTCCCTGTGGTTGTTTTCACAGTTTCAACAAACTCAACTCGATTATGTCTTGCGAGTTCGACTTGATAGCGCCGAGCGCTTCCTCTGACGGTGCGGAGTCCAGGTGAATGCGAGCGATGGCAGCAGTCGCCCCGTCGAAGACTATGTTCTCGGTCTCCTCGACGTTGATGCCCGCTTCTTTGAGACGGTCGAAAACGTTTGCAAGCACGCCTACTCGATCGTAGTGCCGAACAACCAGCAGGTGCGTCGCAGGCGATTTCTTCGCCAGATTAACTACATTCGGCGCGCGACCGGACTCCTTGTATTCGCGAATGATGCGCACTGTTTCTTCGGCGATAGCCTGCTGCGCCTGGTCGGTTGAAGCGCCGATGTGATGAGTTCCGATCACGCCGTCGAGTTTGAAAATGCTGTTATCCTCAACTGTGCCGACCCCACTCGTTGGCTCGCCCACAAAGACATCGAGTCCCGCGCGCAAGCCGCGCTCTCTTACCGCTCGCGCGAGCGCCGCTTGATCGACGACTTCGGCGCGCGACGTGTTGATGAAGTACGAGCCCGGCCTCATCGCGCTGAAGAACTTCTCGTCAATTAGATTGCGCGTGTCATTGTTTAGGGCGACGTGCAGACTCACGACATCCGAAGCCGACGCGACCTCAAGCGGCGACTGCTTCATCTCGACGCCGAGTCTCTCTGCGCGTTCAGGTGTAAGCGAACGGCTCCACGCGACTACTGGCATGCCAAACGCTTTCGCTCGAGGGATCATTTCTTGTCCGATTCGTCCGAGACCTACTAGCCCGAGGGTTCGACCAGAGATGCCGCGCGCTTTGCCATACTCCTTCTTGTTCCAGCGGCCCGCTCTCAGATCGGCAACCGCATCAGGTATTCGGCGATCCAACGACAGCATCAACCCAAAAGCGATCTCGGCGACCGCGATCGAGTTTTTGCCTGGACAGTTTGCGACATAGATCCCGCGCGCGGACGCATTCTTAACGTCGATAGTGTTGTAGCCCGCGCCCGCGCGAACCACCAGGCTTAAGCGGCCCGCTTCGAGCATCTCGCCCGTGACCTTCGTGCCGCGGACTACGAGGATGTCGGCTGCGGTCGAGGCAATCGCAGACTTCAGCGCGTCATCTTTCAAGTCCGGATCATAGGTTATCTCGAATCCAGCCGCGCGCAACTGAGTCTGACCGCTGTCCGGGAATTTGTCGGCAATGAGTATCTTCATTGTTTGCTCCTCGCGCTAGATCAAATGGCTCAGCAATCCATCTCGCAGCTTCGGTTCGAACCAGGTGGACTTGGGCGGCATGATCTCATTTGCGTCGGCGATTGCCATCAACTGTTCTACGCTCACCGGATACATTGAAAATGCTACTGCGGCCCGGCCATCGTTCACCATTTTTTCGAGCGCGGAAGTCCCGCGAATCCCTCCGACGAAGTCGATTCGCTTGTCGGTGCGCACGTCGGTTATCCCCAGCAACGGATCAAGCGCTCGTTCCTGAAGCACGCTGACATCAAGCGATGAAATCGGATCGATGGGGGTGGTTGTCGCTGGCGGGAGCTTTAAGCTGTGCCAACGGCCGTCGAGGTACATGCATATTTCGCCTTTCTCTTTTGGCGAAGGCGAGGCTGTAGTAGAGATCTCGAACCGGTCGGACAACTGATTTAGAAACTCATTGGCCGGCATTCCGTTGAGGTCTCTCACAACTCGATTGTAGGGCAGAATTTGAAGCTGATCCGCTGGAAACAAAACTGTCAAAAAAAAATTATGTTCCTCATGACCAGTGTGCTGCGGATGTTGTGCTTTGAGTTCGGCTCGCGCGCGACTCGCGCTGGCGGCGCGATGATGGCCATCGGCTATGTAAAGCAGCGGAACGGTCCGAAACGCTTCGATCAAACGATCGCGATCCGCATTGTCGACTCGCCAGATTGTGTGCGTGACGCGGTCCGGCGCTTCGAAGTCGTAAAGCGGCTGATCCTTCTGCGCTCGATCGACAATCGCGTTAATTGCCTCACGGCCGCGATAAGTCAAGAAGACCGGGCCTGTTTGCGCTCGTAACGTAAGTATGTGACGAGTGCGATCGTCCTCTTTGTCCTTGCGCGTGCGCTCGTGCTTTCGAATGATGTCCGAGTCGTATTCGTCGATGGAGCAGCACGCGGCAATGCCGGTTTGAGCGTGCTCGCCCATGCGAAGCCGATAGATGTACAAGCTCGGTGTGTCTTCGACGGCGAGCGGCGCTTCGGTTTTAAGTTTTTCGAAGTTCTCGGAGGCCTTCTTATACACTTCGTCGGAATAAAGGTCGGTGCTGTCCGGCAGGTCGATCTCTGGCCTCGACACGTGAAGAAAGCTTAACGGATTCCCGGCGGCAAGCGCACGAGCCTCCGTAGTGTTAACTACATCGTAGGGCGGCGCTGAAACGTCGGCTGCAGTTTCCTTCGGAGGTCTCAACGCTCTGAATGCCCGAATTGTCGCCATCGATCCAAATCTCCTCTAACTCAGCGTAGGAATGCTAGGACGCGCCTTTCACGGCTGTCAACTTATAGCTCGGTCATTTATCATGGGCGTAGCACAGACTTTAGTCTATACCCATCGACAGACTGAAGTCTGCGCTACGTTGCAGGAGGTCGAACGTTATGACGAGCGTAAAAGAGCAGCGGTTGGTTCTAGGCCGTCGCGAAGGCGCGATCCTGAATCTCACGCTCAACCGACCGGAGAAGAGCAACTCGCTGCATCCGGATATGGTCAAGCAGCTATCGTCGGCGTTGAAAGCCGCCGAAGCGGATAACGGCTTAAGCGTAGTAGTGATCACCGGCGCCGGTTCAAGCTTCTGCGCCGGGCTGGATCTCGAATTGCTGGTGAGTTGGACTCCCCAGCAAAAACTCGCGTATCTGGACAGCGTCACAAGGATCTTCCGGCGCGTATGGTCGCTGCCGCAGCCGGTCATCGCTGCCGTGAATGGAGCGGCGATCGCCGGCGGGTTCGACCTCGCCGCGTTCTGCGATATCCGGCTTGCGGCCAAGGAGGCGATTTTTGGCCAGGCTGAAATCAACATAGGACTTACGCAGATCATTCATCCGCTGTACAAATCCATCGGGCTAGCTCGAGCGAAAGAGCTGGCAATGACAGGTCAAAACATTTCCGCAGACGAAGCCTTCCGCATCGGACTGGTGAATCATGTATATCCAAGCGATGAGCTGATGCCGCGCGCGATGGAAATGGCAGCAGTGCTTGCATCCAAACCGCGCAACGCGTTGTTTGCGACCAAGCGACTCACTCGCGAGCTTATCGACCTTGAAACGAACGGGGCGCTCGATGAGATAGGGAAGACCTTTCGCCGCTGCCTGGCCTCTGAGGAACACCGTCAACGTGTATCGGATGTATATGCGAAGTTGAAGAACAAGGACACCGCGGGAGATCTTTAGAGGAATTATCGATATTCAATTCATGTCTGATCAGGCCATTATGCGCGCACGTCCGTAGTAAGGGCGATCAAGCGGCTGCCGGCAGACCTCGTTGAGCCGAGGCAGACCATCACCACCTCCTCGGCAGCCGCTCGCTTTTCAAGCCGGGGCAAGCGCGGAACTCAGTGCGTTTTGCAGCGTCACCGTCTCGCTTGATACCTCGCGATGGTGGACCTTCGACTGGTTACCGCCGAGATTACCTGCCAGCCGTCTTCGCCCGACACCGTCCAGCCCTCGATTAGCGGATAATTTTGCGACGAGGACTCATCGGTCTCCATTATTATCCTCGTCTTGGTAGGCCAGCGAACCATGTTATTCGTCCGCATAGTCCAAATCATCGCGATCGGGCGATGTGTCATATCGTCACGATATAGCGCGAAGAGATGTGGCTCTTTCGCGTCAATCTCGAAAAGCACGTAGTTCCCGGCTGGAAGAACGAGCCCGGACTTCTTCAACTCAAAGGGAGAGTTGATTGTAAAGTCTATACGCTTTTGCAACGGTCCCTGCGCAAGAGTCGGGATAGCCGCCACGCCTAACAGCAGAACCGCAACGAGTGCAAATCTTTTCAGTGCCATTTACTAATTTACCTCCTTCGCAGAATGAATTTTCGCCAAACCAAACAGGTATCATCACTAAGTTTCATGCGAAGATCTTGCCATGTATGGCATGGCACCATGCTTGCTCGATTTGTTTTCTTTAACTTGTTTCTCTCTGGCGCACAGGCAAAAGAGCTCGCTACGACGGCGCGCGGCCCAAGGCGGGGTCTTATCGGTAGTGATTCTGTTCAATACAAGGAGGGCACATGATTGCAACGGAACCGTACAAACCAAAACAATTCAACCTGAGCAACCTGAACGGCATTTCTGACCGTACGGTCGAAATGCACTTCAAGCTGTACGAAGGGTACGTAAAGGAAACCAACAACATTTCCGAGAAGATTGCCGAGTTCTTGAAGGACGGCAAGGTCGACCAGGAGGAGATGCCTTTGTACTCCGAGCTGAAACGCCGACTCGGCTTCGAGTTCAACGGCATGATCCTGCACGAATACTATTTCGGCAATCTCAAGAGAGGCGGCGGAGGAGATCCCGATCGGAACTCATCTTTATTTAAAGCTGCCGAGTCCAGCTTTGGCAGCTATGACATTTGGAAGGCCGACTTCGTCGGCGTTGGCAAGATGCGAGGCGTCGGATGGGCGATGTGTTACGAGCAACCTGAGACGGGCCGGTTATCTAATCATTGGATCGGCGAGCATCAGATCGGCGAGGTTGCCGGTTACAATCCGGTGCTGGTAATGGACGTCTGGGAGCACGCGTTCATCCTGGATTACAAACCCGCGGAGCGACCAAAATACATCGAGGCGTTTTTCTCTAACGTCGATTGGCAGGCGGTGGAAGATCGACTCAAACACGTGCCGCGCGGCAAAGCAACGGTTTCAAGATGAGAAGAGTGATGCGTGAAACGTGATTCGTGAAGCGTGCTGCGTGATCAGGATGACGCATCACGAATCACGCATCACGGATCACTCTTCACGGATTCTTCATCTCGTCGTAGACGGTTCCGACGTTTCCTGCGAAGCGCTGTTCGTAACCGTTGAGCTTCGAGTACTGCTCGAGCTTCACTTCTTTCACGGCCTGATCGCGACTCATTCCTTGATCGATCGCCTTCTTTACCGCCGCGCGCAGGTCGAGCAGATACTTTTTGAACGCTTTCAGCTCCTCGACTCCCGATACCTCGCCGTGTCAGGGAATGAATTGACAAGCGGGATCGACTCGCGCCACTGCCGCGTCAATCGTCTCGATCCATTCGGCGGTAGAAGCTCCGTGCGGGCGATCGATAACCGGGATCACTTTGTTGAAGTAGAGGTCACCCATGTGCACGACTTTGGATTGCGGGAAATAGATGATCGAGTCACCGTCGGTGTGTCCGCGCTTGATGTGGAAGACCTGAATCTCCTGCCCGCTCAAATAGATCCGTACCTCGTGATCGAAAGTAACGTTGGGTGCAGGTACGTCGGTCATCTTCATTGAGCGAGCGGTTTCCAGATTCTTTTTGGCCGTGTCAAGTTGCGTACGCAAGCCGGCCAGGTCCTTTGACTGAGGATCATCCTTTTCAAGTTTGGCTATTCTCGCCTCGAGGTTTTTGATTTGCCCGGGCGCGCTGGCGATTGTTTCTTGCGGCGCCTCGAGCATGTGCTTGCGCACATTGTCGTGCGCGACGATGGTTGTCATCTTGATGAAGAAACCATTGCCACCGGTATGATCGCCGTGATGGTGCGTGTTAATCAGAAACTTCACCGGCTTGGGCGTGACGGACTTGATCTGTTCGGCGATGCCCGGCGCGAGGTCGGCGAATTGGTCGTCGATGACAACCACGCCTTCGTCGGTCACCGCGAAGCCGATGTTCCCGCCTCGCCCATACAACACGTAAGCGCCCTCGGCGAGCT
>DASXSR010000172.1:0-5501 GCA_036505875.1 Blastocatellia bacterium
TCAAGTTCGCGGTCGACGCACGATGAAACACCGAGAAGTTTCCGACTATTGTTGGCGTGAAGAGATGCTGCCACGACAGCGTCTGCGAATAGTTTCGTTGTTGTTGGCGCTGGTCCTGGCCCGAGACCTCCTGACTCAGCCGGTTGGGCACCTGGAAGTTCGCTCCGCCGAACATTAGAGTCAGCTTCAAGAAATCATTCGACGTCGGGTTGTAGTCGAGGGTAGTGAAGTTGCTGGCCGAGCGGCCTATGTTGTGGAAGTTCTCTATCGCCGGCGGATCGAGGTAGCGATGCGTCGTCGAGCCCGAAAACGCTGTGAACCATCCGAACTTCTGAACGTGCCCGCCAAACGTGGCGGCCGCGTCGCCGGTGACGAAGCTTCCGATGTTGCCGGTAATCTCGCCGGAAATTGGCATGTCGAGGCCCGACTTTGTATTCACGTTCACGACGGCGCCGAGCTTGTCGCCGAACTCGGCTGGAATTCCGCCGGTCAGCACTTCAACGTGCGACGCGGTTCGCGGGTCAATCGAAGTAGCAAATATAGCCGACAGGTTTTCACTTACTGGGACACCGTTGATGACGGTCAGCACGCCGGACTCGGAGCCGCGCGCATGTATACGTTGGTTGTCGTCTTCAACTACGCCGGGCGCGGACTCCACCATCTTCTGAAGCCCGCGAGAAGGCGCGGCTCCTAGTTGTTTCACCAACATCGGCGTGTTCAGATCGGTGTCCGCGCTTGTGCGGTCGGGTTCGATCACGTGCGACTCGCCAGCGGAGACGCTGACTTCAGCGGACAAAGCTTTGACCGCGAGTTGGACGTTCACTTGCGTTGGTACCGCAGAATGCAAATCGATCGTTTGCTCGTTTTGCTGGAACTCAGGCGCACTGACGGTTAGCTTGTACGAGTTGAACGGCACGTTCTGGAATCGAAACGCGCCGGTATCATCGGTCTTCGTGGTGACTTTGTAGTTTGTGATGGAATTAGAAAGAGTCACGCTTGCGCCGACGACCGCCGCGCCGGACGAGTCGGTGACTTGTCCTTGGACGGTCCCAGTGGTTGCCTGCGCCGGTTCGGCGTTCGCAGTCAGACTCCGAACCGAGCCTGACCAGATCGTGACTGAGATCACTAAAAATGCAAGAAGGTTTCTAATCATTCTACTGTCCTTCAAGTTCCGCTGCTCTCTTATCTCTTGTTAATGCCTGCGCTTCGAGCCTGAATTGGCTCGGCAAGGTGATGAAGGTCGAAGGTGAGTTCGCTACGACTTTATCTTTGCATCAGCGCTTGGCAAGGCGCGTTTTCTAGCGCTAGGACAGCGGAGGCGCGCGGCCATGGATTAGAAGTGAAGAACCTCGCAAGCATCGCTCGGTCAGCAGGGGCTCACGGTACAGCGGCTTTTCAATCGCCTGGACTAATACGGTCGGGGTATGAACGTTGGAATTGAAGTTGCGCTGGAGCCGGCACGAAAGGCAATGCGCATCGCCGCCGGAATCCGGCTCCGCGCCCGAACCTCCATCGTCATTTGCGGTCAGCGTTGCGATCGCATCGGGCGATAAAGTGCGGCTCAAACCGTGATGATGTGTGACGCTGACGAAGAAGGCGTGCGCCAACAGACAAAGAAGCACGAGAGAGACTAATCGCGATCTCGAGCCAACGGTCATCCTGTGCTTGACTGGCTTCATCAAAGGCGCTCGCTCCAACCCTTCAATTTAACAACGGCCTAGTTTTCGGTGTCAACGATACATTCGCTCGACTTCGGATGTACTTCCGCAGTGCGTGTGCGTGTTGACAATCGATTCCTCGTGGCCTATAAGACCCGCTGAGGCAATGCAGATCGCAATCAAGAGCCTCGCAAACAACTCACTTTCAGACTGGACCGCTAGCAAGGAGAAAAATATGAAACGCCTTTCGTCGATATCAATCACAGTTCTCGTGGCTTTAACTCTGTTCGGTCAGTGGATTCCTGGTCGCAATTCGCAGTTCAATCCGAATGCGTCTGAAGCTGCATCGATCACGCAGGGCCCGTGCCCTTCGGTGCCAAACGAAGTAATCGTCAAGCTGAATCCGGCCTACGGTCGCGGCATCGATCCCGCAGACCAAACACCCTTCGACGAGTTCTCGTGGCAGTCGTTTGTGGCATTGAACTGTCCCGCCAACGTTCCCGGACAGAAGCCGCCCGGACAATGGGACAACATCCCTCGCGTGTGGGAGACTTACATGAACGCCGAAGACTTGTTCATCCCAAATCAACCGACTCCTCCATGCCCGCAGGGTGTCGACACTGCCGGCGCGAAAGCCCTTCGGCGCATCGCCAAGAACGCTCACATTAAGGCGGCGTTGATCAAGAAACCGGGCGCCAATATTCTCGAAGCGGTCGGAGGGGTGTTGATCGATCGCAACCAGAACTTCACTCTGTACGAGATTCGTCTCAATCCCGACGAAGTCAATTACGTCAAGGCCAACAACCTTCAAACGCTTGGCGGCCAGTTCGCTTTCAAGCAGAGCGGCAAGACAGTTACCTTTCCCGCCGGCCCGACTAAGTTCGGTCCCGTGGGCGCAATTGAAGTCAAGGCCGCTTGGCGAATACTCGACGTGAACCAAGGCGACAAGCCCGAGAGGTTCTACACGCGGCAAGCGCTGATCTTCGTCGATGCGGCGGATTCGCAGAACGGCCAACCGTTGTGCATTCCGGCGGTGATCGGGCTGGTCGGCCTGCACATCCTTCACAAGACTCACAACTTCACCCGATGGATCTGGAGCACGTTCGAACAGGTGGACAACGTGCCCGACGGCGCCGGCCAGAGTCCTTACTCCTACTATAGTCCCGAGTGCCTCGTTAACAACTGCTATCCGCCAAACACGCCGTCGCCGAAACCGCCGAAGGGCGGAAGGTTCAAGTGGGCGCCTTCAGCGCCTTACGCGGCCGCCTATGCGCCGGACAAGTTGCACGGCACTCAGGTGGTGAGGTCGGTGCCGATTTACGGAGAAACACAGTCGGTTAACGCCGAGTGGCAAGCTAAGATGGCGGGAACGGTGTGGGCCAACTATCACCTAATCGGGAGCCAGTGGTCGGTGGTGCTGGATGAACCGAATCCTCAGCCGATCATCGGGCTTCCGACGGTGCAAGGCAACACTACGCTTGAGACTTACATTCAGCCCACGGCGTCGTGCGTGAACTGTCATCACGACTACGCGCAGACGGCAGTGGGCCAGAACGCGGATTTCAGCTTTGTGCTCGGAATGGTGCCGCTGTTGAAGAGAACGCCAGTTAGAAAGAAATGATCTAGTAAAGAGGAACCCTAGAGCTAGTCAGTCGCATTGAAGCTGATGCATCGCGAGCAAAGAACAGCGGACAGGGGTAACGTGTCGGTAGCTCGAATCCGGAGCTGTAGCGTCGATAAGTCGTTCATCACACCGTTTCGGAGACGCCCTACGAGCGCCATCGAAAGTTGACGAGATCGAGGGCTTTCACTTGTCCAGCGCGTCTATTAGGTTGATGATTAAACATGTTCTTCCGATATGAGGTCTCATCGCCTTGCAACACATACAATCGCCTGCAACTTTGCGCGAACGGGGTTATCTCCACAACGAGCAGCAATCCTGGTCGACAGAGCTTCTTCGATGGACCGGACAGATGATGGGCTGCGTTGATTGATCTCGGCGATTACCGGGTTTCCTTCGATCAGACCCTTTGCGGCATCAGCCGCCGAATTGCTGATCCCGATCTCTGCAACCACCGACATCTCGATGTCTTTAAAGCGCGCATCTTCGAGAAGTGCCTTGACCTTCGTTTGATCGTGAAGGCTGAAGGGAACCTGATAGAACGTTGGCGGATCGGTTTCGAAGAATGACAGCATTGTGTCATTTGCGGCGTTCGCCAAATCGTTGTTCTCGATTGCGTCCCACACGTTGAGCACATATGCGCCGCCCGGCTTCAATACTCTATTAGCTTCACTCACTGCACGGGGCTTGTCGGGGAAGAACATGAGTCCGAACTGACAAACGACGGCGTCAAAGGACCCATCCGTGAATGGAAGCTCTGTCGCATCAGCCTGTCTCAGTTCGACACCGTCCTCCGGCCCAAATTTGGTCGCCGCATAAGCTAGCATTGCTTCATTAAGATCGGTCGCAACCAGCCGTACATCCGTCTGCAGGCTGTCTCGAAGATGCCGGGTCACTAAGCCGGTTCCGCAAGCGGTCTCGAGCACCGCCCCTCCGTCAGGGACCCGCACGCGCCTCACGAGGTTCGTCGCGAACGGCTCAAACAGGCACGGCCCCAGATACAGGTCGTAGTTTTCAGGAATGGATCCGACGAATGCGGCGTGTTGCGCGTTCATATTCCGTTGGCTGGAAAGGAGCTGATCATTGTTCAAAGATCCGGCTGTACATATCAGGCCGGCGGTCGCGATAAAACTGCCAGTGAGTTCGCACTTCCTTGATCTCGTCGAGGTTCAAATCCGCGACGATCAACTCGTCCTTGTCTTCGCTGCCCTTTGCGAGAATCCTCCCGTCGGGATTGCAAAAGTAAGACGAGCCGAAGAACTCGCCGATGTTCCATGGAGCCTCAGTCCCAACACGATTGATCGTCCCAACAAAGTATCCATTGGCCACTGCATGCGCGCGCTGCTCGAGCTCCCACAAATAATCCGCGTGGCCTTTGGTCGTTGCCGAAGGAATAAACACGATCTCCGCGCCGTTCAATCCAAGCGCTCGCGCGCCTTCGGGGAAGTGACGGTCGTAACAGATGTAAACTCCGATCCGCGCGTACCTGGTTTCAAAAGTCGGGAAGCCTGAATTGCCCGGCGTGAAATAGAACTTCTCCCAAAAACCCGGCAGACAATGCGGGATGTGAGTCTTGCGATACTTGCCCAGATACTTGCCGTCTGCATCGATCACCGCCGCGGTGTTGTAATAGACGCCGGTCATCTCCTCTTCGTAGATCGGAACCACCATCGCCATCTTGTGCTGACGGGCGATCTCGCACATAAGCTGAGATGTCGGGCCTTCGGGGATTCGCTCGACCAGATCATACCAATGCGGGTTCTGCTCGGCAGGGAAATAAGGCCCATAGAAAAGCTCTTGAAGACAGATGATCTGCACGCCCCGCTTTGCTGCGTCGTCGATCATCGCGACGTGCTTATCGACCATAGCCTTCTTGATCTTTTCGATCGAGCTTTCGGCTGGTTCTTCATTGGCGGCTTGTATAAGTCCGCATCTCACGATTCGTGGCATTTCTCTTTCTCCTAACGCGAAACGATAATCGCAACGCTTTCCCGCAGAGCCCAGGCCATACGAAACACCGCAGCGGCAAGTGTTCGTTCTCCTTTCATCGGATCGAGCACGGTCACAGTCTCGTCGTCTGCGGCGACCACGACAACCGCGTGAGTCTCTCTGATCCCATCGATCGGCTTCAGGCTCAGGAGTACGACAGGGTATTTCCCCTCCGCGACAAGCCGAACGAGTTCACTGAGAGATAGTGTGTGCTTTCTTGTACCTACGAAGCC
>DASXSR010000173.1:0-14155 GCA_036505875.1 Blastocatellia bacterium
AGTTGGCGGAATTATTCCATTGAGAGCGAGGGACACGAGGAGGACTCAACGAGCGACGACAGCGGTTATGTAGTCTTCCCTGCTCGCTACGTCAGATCGTCTATCCTGAAGAGAGGGGTGGCCTTCGTTTCCAACCTCGACCAGGGGATCCATGCTAGCTTCGGTACGCAAGCTTACTTACTTGCCTGGTTCGGCAACTTAGACGGGGAGACTCATTACAGGCGCGGAGAACCAGTTCCTGAAACCATAGTTCTTCGGCCGAAGAACCGCCAGAAGGGATGATCCGCCAGTAGGAATCGTAGGATGTGTCTCAAAACAGGCACAGGCACAGGCACAGGCCACAGGCAGGATGTGTCAGGCTTGACTTCGTTGACATTTGAATAAAAGTTGACGTCGTAAGAAAAGTGGGTCCAGACCGCTCTCTCCTCTGCGCAAGAAACGCCCCCTCAGCCGTTCAATCATCGATTCGCTCTCGGGAGCCCGAATCAGCCCGTCAGACCCGTGCCAGAAACCCAGACGTCAGCACTCAGGGGTCGGTTCTCAGAACGCAGAAGGCAGAAGCGTAAGGCAGAGATCAGAGGGCAGAAGATAGAGATCAGCTGGCCACCAAAAAACTCCCGTGTGAAATATTTTCTTGTGTAATCAAGTCACACTTGTGATAGAATGCCGCGCGTAGTTGAGGACACCAAAACTTGACCGCCAGCAATTCGGGCGGTCAGGACGCAATGCTTAAATGACTGGGGCGTGATTCGCGGTGTTTGCAGCTACGCCCGCAATCTGCTCCACACTATCAGCGCAAGCGCGATCAGAATCGCACCTGTGCCGAAATCAAGATCGGAAACACGACCTGCTTTGGTCTTTGGGTTTCTCTGAATAGGCGCCGCATCCGAAATCGGGCGAGCGCTTTGCTCGCCAGGTTCGCAGATGCAACCCGGAGTTCCGCACTCGCACCAAAGTCCGCTGATGGTGTGACCGGCGTAGACAACCGAGGCAAAAGGAGCCGGGTTGCTTTGCTTGTCGCCCCGAGAGTCTGAAACGCAAAGTGGGAGCAGGAGCATGCATATGGCCCCCAGGATCAGTCTCGTCCTCATAGGTTTTTCCTCCTTAAAGCGGTTCGCTGAGTCCGAAGAAGCAATCAGCTTCCCTGGATTCTACCAGCAACTTGCTTCAGGTCTAGTCAGAAGCGTTCGTAACAAACAGGTTTTAAGCGCGCTAGGAGATAGGCTGGTTCTGCTCGCCGAACATGCTCACGCGTTTCGAGAGTTTGACGCTCTTGAGGAAACGAGCCAGATACTTGTGAACTTGCCGCTTCGACAACACGAGAATATCGGCCACTACTATCGAGGGCTAGGGATACAGAAACTTGGACGTGGCGATCTTGAGCAGGCGGCGCGAATCATTGAGTCGGCGGCAGAAAGTGCGCCGCCCAGATACAGAGCAAGGGCGCTCATTTCTTTAGCAGGAAATTCTCTGTGCAGGGGCGACTTTAGACTCGCCCTATCACTGTACAGCGAAGCAGCTCGGGTCGGTTCTCGGCATGGACTGTTAGATCTCTTCGCAACGATTCACACGCAAAAGATGACTGCGGTGATCAACGGCCTTGAAGGCAATCATCGAGGTGCGGTTGCGCTGCTGGAGACTCTGTTCCCGCTTGCCTGTTCCGTGCGTGCGTCGCAGCCACATCTCTACTACGACTACCTGAACAGTCTGGCGGTGGAGCTTTGTGAAGTCGAGAGGCTTGAAGAAGCGCGGAACGTGTCTAAGGTTGTGCTTGCCTCGCCGTTTGCGCCCGCTTATCCCGAGTGGCAAGAGACGCGTGAAGAGATAGAACTTAAGGCTCGGCGCGCGTCTCGTTGGGTCGTAGCAATCCAGAGGTCAGAGGAGAGAGGTCGGAGGCCAGAAAGCAGAAGGCAGAAGCTAGTAGGCAGACAGCAGACGGCAGTTAGTAAGCAATCAGAGAACGTCGTCGCTCTGTCGGAGGCAAGACGCGAGCCGTTGCCAACTCCGCTAAAGCAAGACGCAGCCGCGGCGGGGAGGGTAATCAAGTTTCCATCGGAGTCAACCCGGGAAGAGCTGGTTGAAAAACTATGGTTCGTAAGAAACGAGATGTTTGATATGTTTAGGCTCGCTCGGGATGCTGGACCGCATGACCGTGAATTGATCGAGAGGCTCCTCAACGTGATTCTCTATTACCGCAAGCAAGCCTAACCCTTCCTTCGAGAACGCGACGCCCGCTGCTCGCGCGAATTCAGATATCTCATCATCCTGAGCGCCTCCTCCTGTGATTCGAGCGGCAACCTCTCCACTTCAGACAGCAACTCCGCAAGGGTTCGATTCTTCAGCGATGCAGACATCAGGTTCACGATTGTGCTGTACCGTGGCTGTTGCTGTTCTTCATTTTTGCGGTCAGCGTCTAAGGACAACCCGCGCGCGACCTTGAAGATGTCGTCTTCGGGCACGCCGAGTCCGCGAGCGAGCGCCTTGAGCTTGGCGACGCTCAGGTTGTCGGCTGTTCCGGTCATAATGGCTCGCACGTAACCGTCGGTTATCTTGCCGCCTGACAGCTTCCTTACTTCTTGATGCTTGAGTCCTTTCTCGTTAATGATTCTGGTCACGTACCCGGCCAAGGTTTCTGGTTTCGCCATGCGTGCCTTCTCCCTCAAAGAATATATCTCTAAGCGCGCGTATTATAATAGCTGTCGGTCTTCGTTGTCGAGTTCGAAATCGCTCAGGACGTTTGTCATCCTGGCTGGCAGCAGTTGGGAGACCGGATAATTTTGAAGACAAGACTTAGGTGATAGTCCATAGTAATTTGTAATGACAGCAAATAGCACGAGGAACATCTGAGCGCGGAAGTCTCTGGGCTGGTGATAAAATAATCCCTCGGAATCGGATCGCGTTTGATGTCAAAAATGAAGAAATCTGTTTCATTGCTTCTTACCGGTTTCGTTTTGCTCGCTGCGACGCGAGCGCAAACTTCGAGCCAGCCCGCACGCGAAACCGTGCAGTCGACCATTGAAGACGAACGCGGGCTAGTCGCGTTAGACCAGGCGCTGCGCGAGCTCACAAACCCATTCACGGTCGTGTGCGTCGGCGCGCGTCCGGGCGATGAAGATGACGGCGCGCTCGGCTTGCTCCGCAAGAAACTTGGCGCTCGAGTGGTGATGCTGTTCGCAACTCGCGGCGAAGGCGAGGACAGCTCGACTCTCGCGGAGCTTGGCCAGGAACTTGGCGCGGTTCATACCAGAGAAGCAATCGAGGCGGCGCGAGTCATTGGCGCGGACGTGTTCTTCCTCAACCTTCGCGACTTAGTGTACACGACATCGCCTGATGAAGCGTTAAGCGTGTGGGGACACGATGACGCGCTGCGACGGATGGTTCGGGCGATTCGGCTGCTGCGCCCGGACGTCATCATAACCAATCACAACGCGAAGTCAGGCGACGGAGCGGAGCAAGCTGTTGCGCGACTGGCAAGGGAAGCGTTCGATGCGGCCGCTGACACGAAACTGGTTCCAGAAGCCGGTTCTGAGGCATGGCGCGCGCGCCGCCTGTTCGAGCGAGTTCGTCAGGCGGATGCCGATGTCATGCTGAACCTTACCGAGTATGACCGCATTCGCGGACGGAGTTATGCCGAAATCGGGCTCGCCGCGCATCGACGTTTTTATTCGCGGGGTTCAAACTTTGACCGCCTTACGCCTGATCGCGAGACGAGTCCTTACAAGCTGACGGCGTCCTCTTCTGATGAAAGGCTGAATCCGGGCTCGGGACTGCTGGACGGGCTCGCGCTGCCGGAAAAGGTGACTCGCTCGATCGCTCCGCCGCGCGTTGGGGAGCTCGGAGTCGTGGATGCAATCGCGGCCGGCGAGCGTTTGGCCGATGCGTTGATCGAGAGGCTGATCGAGAAGCGAACGGAAGGAACAATAGATGAGATGCGCGAGCGATACGGCGCCGACTTCGTTCGGATCGTGCGTTTCACCGCGGCTCTCGAGCGTGCGCTTGCCCTGTCATTGGGACTCAGACTTGAAGTCAAGCTTTCGGACAGCGTGGTTGTCCCGGGCCAGAAGCTGATTGCCCGTCTCGTCCTTCGCAACGGAAGCGCGCGAGCATTTCCGGTTGTGTTCAGCACGCCGGAACGGCTTCCATCTCCCGACAAGAGCCCGACGAACACGGACTCGGATGTGATGGGTATCGGGACGGGCGGCGTAGTCTCGAAAGAGCTCGAGTATGAGATTGCAAAAGACGCGGCAATCACGCTCCCTCAGTCAGCCCGCCTCTATGACGAAGAGTACTATCCGGTCGGCTCGGCGTTGCCGGGGGCGCAACCAGTTGAAGCCTTCGGCGAACGCGTGCTCGTTTCGGCGGAGGTGGGACTCGGGGAGGTTAACATTCGCCTTGCGGCATTGGCTCGATTCAACGTCGCGCCGGCGGTTGAGATTTCAACCTCGCGGTTCGCACTGATCGATGATTGGTCGAAACGACGTGACATCGCTCTGCCTGTGCGTGTTCGCAATCGGACGCCAGGCGCCCTCGCGGGAGCATTATGGGTGGTGCCGCTCGCACTGACTCAAGACAATTATGAACCAATGCACATCGCCTTCACGCGCGAAGACGAAGAGACGCAAATCAACCTGAAGCTCACATTGCCGATCCTGAAGCCGCCTCTTGCGCCCGACGTCTTGATCGAGTTCAGGCGGGAAAAGCCGGCGCCGCCAGATCCGCTGGGGGTCGCAAAGATCTCTGTGAATGCGATTGGTTTCAAGGTTTCGGATGACTTGAAGGTCGGCTACATCCGCGGCTTGGATGATTGGCTTTCGTTCGCTTTGTCCGAGCTTGGCGTCGAGCATACAGAGTTGAAAGTCGACGAGATCAGCGTAACGGAGCATGGGAACTTGGTTGCGGCTGACGCAACTCGCTCAGGATGCGCGGATCTGGCAAGGTTCGACGCGTTTATCGTAGACTCTAACGCCTACTTCGCGCGGCCGGAGCTTATATTACTTCATCGCTGTTTGCTGCGATATGCGCGGCAGGGGGGCAATCTGATTGTGCTTGGCCAGCGACCGGACGATTGGAAACTAATCTTGTCGGGCGTCCAATTTTCGCCGTACCCGATTACGCTCTCCAGAGATCGAATATCACTTGCGTCGCCGGTGAAGATACTCGATATCGAGCATCCGCTCACGACGGCGCCTAACAAAATAACTTCCAACGACTTCGAGGCATGGGTTGGCGAGCGGGCAGCAAACGTTCCTCGAGAGTGGTCAAAGGAGTACACGCCACTTATTGAGTCGGGCAATGAGGAAGTACCCAACCGCGGGATGTTGCTGACTGCTCGTTACGGGGAAGGAACGGTTGTGATGACGAGTCTCGCGCTTCGCCGGCAATTGCTAGCCGGGAACGCTGGCGCTTATAGAATCTTTTCAAATCTTCTCGCCCGCAAATCACAAAAATGAAAGAAGCAGCGAGCGGAGTCGACTGACTGGAAGGGAGATACGCTACTGTGGTAACTGAGGCCTTTGTCGGATGCCGCCCGGCGTTCCACCGGGTACTCCTGGTCGGCCGGGCTGGCCGGGCTGGCCGGGCTGGCCCTGGTTAATCGGCATATTCTTCGGTATGTACATGAACACCCACTCCTCGTAGTTCTCCAGCCCGAAGTAGGCATTCATCGCTTTGCCCTTTCTTTTCGGGGCAACGCCAACGATCGGAGCGTTGCTGTGTCCCGGCGCATCGGAGGAGAACAAATGCGCGAGCGGATCATTGGCTACATCGTCGTCATCGTCGTCGTCGTCATCGTCAGATGTTTGCGGCGGGCGCGCTACGCCCCCTGGCCCAGTTTGGCTACCCTGGTTGCCGGGAGTCGGCTGGCCTTGAGTCTGGCCGCCTGAAGGTGGGGTCAGAACAGGTGGAGTCGAGGGAGTAGATTTCTTGAAAGCGCTTTTCTGCGGCGGACCGGCTATCAGCAAGTACTGAGTGGGAATGGGAACGAGCGTCTCGGCGGCCCACGCTTGCAGGAATCTCATGATCCTCGGATCGCGCGCTCGAACTGGTTCCCATTCCGAGTTGCTGACGGGATCGATCATAGCCGAGGGCCTGACGAACTTGAGCTCGGTCACTCCGATTGTGGCGCCGTCGCGAAGTTTCTTGAGGTCGGTCAGGTAAGGCAGCGGGTTAGGTGGCGTGAAGATCTGAATCGGCCCAATCCGGCCGCGATTGTAATAGCGCGCAATTCCCAAAGCCATTTGCTCGCCTCTGTACATCATCTCGACTTCTTTTTCGCGCTGGACTTGCGCCTGGATGTTCGGGACGATCGCCGACACAAGCACGATGCTCATAACGCCCAGCGCAAGCAGCAAGCCGAGTAACGCCCAACCCTGTTCGTCTGAACCCGCTCGTCTCATCTCGTTTTGTCCTGCAGCGGCACCCGCCTCTTGATATCGTATTGAGTGTTCGTGATATCGATCGCATCACCCGAAATCGCGTCGACCCGCCATATTCCCATTATCGTCTCGCCGACCTTCACCCGTTTGATCTCTTTTGTGGAGTTCAGCTCTACCACTGCGTAATTGTATTGCGCTTGACCGAGCGTGCCCAATCTTCCTTTGTAAACGAACTGCGGTTCGGGCGCCGGCTGGACAACGAACGCCAACGGATTCGAGTTCTGGGTCGGATCGCTCTTCGACTTTACTGATATGCTGATGTTGCGCGCGAAGCCGTACTCTTGGGCCGTGATCTCCGTTGAAAGCTGAGCCTCGCTCACGCGCTTGGTGGGCCTTGGCGCGCCGTCAAACAATATCTGCGCGTCGGCCGGAATCTTGTTGCCTGTTACCACGAGCGTGATGGGTCGCGGAGTGCCTGCCACTGCTGTCTGAGGCTGAACCCCGATGAGCTGAATGGGCGGCGGCGCCGGTGGCGGTGGTGGCGGCTTCGGTGGCTCCACATAATAAGCGAAGATGTTTCCGCGCGGGCCCGCCTTGGCGTCGCCATTTCGAGTCCTTGATATCAGCGACACATTAAGCGGAGTCATATCGGAAAGCAACTGCTGGATCTGTGCTTCCTGTTGTGCGGCGACGCCTACTTGTCTCGCCTGCGGAGTCGCGGGCGCTGATGCAGTCGTCGTAGGTGTGGCCGACGGAGCGTTCGGTTGAGCGGTGAGCTTAGACCGTGGCGCAGGACCCTTTAAGAACAACTGGTAAACCAGCAGGGCTGCAAAGACCACGCCTAGCCCAATCAAGAGGGTTCGCTTGACCTTTTCAGATGATGAACCTTGGCTAGCCACGTATCCTTACCACTTATGCTGCCGGTTATGCTGCCGGCTTAAAATATGCGGACATCTCGATCGAAAGCATGATGCCCGCCATTCCTCCCTCGCCACGCGCTGCGCGCCTGCCGCTGGTCTTCGCTTCCTGATTGGTCAGACCAATCGAGTTGAGTACCAGAAATTGCTTTTCGTGCTCCAGCTCGTTGATGAACGTTCGCAGGTTTGAGTATTGACCGAAAACTGTAAACCGAAAGGTGACGCTCGGGTACACGTTGAAGATATCTTCAGCTTTTTTGCTTCGCGAACCACTCTTCTTATCGGTCTTCTTCTCGCCGGTTTTGTCCTCCGCATTCGACTCGCCGGCGTTTGCGCCCATGTCTATGCCGCTGGTCAGAATTACGTTGTTCTTTTTCGCAAGCGCGTTGATCTCCCTTATGAGATCTATTCGGCCCGATGAGAAGGGTTTCAGGTGATTGTTCTTGAAGCTCTCAAGACTTTCCAACGCGTCCTTTTTCATGTCCTCGGCGTTATTGGACTCCTTGTCTGGCGGAGTCGTCACTGACATTATGTTTTTTTGCTGCTCGGCAAGCTGTTGCTCGAGGGCGCGTAATTGAACTTGCTCGGGCCTTACCGAAGAGAAGTAATACACTATCACCCACACAATCAAGACAACGCCGACAGCAGCCGCAACCAGCTCGGTGGCGCTCAACCCGAATGGCAGCCTCGTCACGCTGACCGGGCGCGCTTGCAAACCTGATATTCTTTCTCGAACCTGTGTACTCACTGCGCGCCACCTCTCGAAGGCCTGTAAATCAGATTGAGAGTGAATGGCGTTTCGCCGGTCTCGGTCGTCGCCTCTTGTCCCGGCTCACGTACGGTGAATAGCCCCCCGGATTTCTCCAGGTTGGCCATCATCTCGGTCAGCTCGGCCGGTGTAGTGCCAATTGCTTTCACCTGAACGCGGGCCAGTGCATCTTCCGAGGTATTGATAATCTCGTCGACTTTGATGCTCATTATGCGGGTGTTCTTGGGCACATATTCCTCGATGTCGCCGATCATCTTATTCCACGAAAAGACCTTTCTCTGGATCAACTGGCGTGCGGCGGCGAGCTCCGTCGTTTGCTGCTCGGTAATTACGATCTTTTTGGCTTCGCTTTTGCGCCGCTCCTGCTCGACCTTTGCATCCTCTGCAAGCTTCTTTTGACTTTCGATCCGCTCTTTAACATTGTCAGCCCTGGCGATCACCCGGTTCTTCTCGGCAGCCATCCAGAGAAACGACCACAAGCCAGTCAAGTAGATCACGAACAGCACAATCAAGAAGATCCGGTGATTTGTGAAGGGCCGGCTCGACAGGTTTACTAACGTCCGCATCATCTTAGAGAATAACCGAGAACACCGGCCAGTTACCAGCTTTTTGTGAACGGGCAACGCCTGTCGAGGGCAAACGCATCTGCACGGGAGAAGTTCCAGTTGTTCAATGAATTGACGTTGGCTCGAGGGAGAGATGAAAACCTGCCCGGCATGCGCCATAGAAGTGGAAGATTCTTACTCGTTTTGCCCCGAGGACGGGTCGAGCCTGGCGAGTCTCGCGGACGCTCCGGCGATGAAAAGGTCGACGGCCGGTTGCGAACAAGATAGTGGCGCGGTTGTGTTGCATTGCCCGACTTGCGCCGCGGAATACCCGCTGACCTTCACCCACTGCCCCGTTCATTACGTGAGGCTCACTAAAGAGACCATAACCAAAAAGACTGAGATCGACGCAAGTGCAAACATCGAAGATGCAGTTTCGCGGCCCGAAAGCGTCCGCCTGCCCGAAAGCGTCCGCCTGTTGGAAGCTCCCGAACCTCTATCTGAACCGCAGCAGTCGGGCCTGGAGCGTCCGGCTTTTCGGCGTGCGGCTATTGCAACCGTAGTCGGGCTCGCGCTTGTTGGAGCTGTCGGTTTGTATACCTTCATTTCACATCTGTCGCGGCGGCCGGCACGGGTCGCGCAGGTTGCAACTCATTCGGAAGCTGAGCCGGTCCCATTCATTGAGACACCTCTGGCCGCACAGAATTATACCGAAGAGCAGCCATCTCACAGTCCTCAGATGGCTCGGGACCGCAGCGAAGAGCAGGCATCTCGCATTCCTCCGGCTGCTCAAAAGACTGAGCGAGGCACATCGTCATCGGCGCATCACGAGACGTCAAAGACGACGGTCGTGCAAGCGCCACCACGAATGCCTGCTGCTCCAAAGAAGGCCGTCGCATCAAGTCCTTTTCCGCCCGATTTGCCGCACGCGTCCTCCGCGGGATTTGACTCCAGGCTAGTGCGGTTACAGGGAAGAAGGACGCCTTCAGGCTATCGCTATGATCTGACGTTCAACCTGCAAGAACGAGCGGGGCATTGGGCGCAGTGGCAGCGAGCGTTGATTACCACCAGGTCGGCGAGCGGCGTAAGTCGCTCTGAAGCGATTCCGTTCGCCCACCGGCTTGGGGCGACCGGCGCGCTTACCTTTACGATTAGCGTTGAAATGCCAGGACGATCTGAAACAGATTGGCGAGGCCGAGTAGCGTGTACCACCCTCGGTTGGGACCAAAATGGCGGGCCAGTGCAAGCTGGCTTCGCAGCGACTGTCAGTCCTTAGAATGATTGGCCAAACACGTTGGCAAGCAATTGAGTGTTATCTGATCTTGGACCAAAACGGTGATCTCCATTAGCAGTCTTGCTGCCCAGCGAATCAAGTATTTCCTTCGATGTGGACGTAACACAGAGCGATTTCAAGGGTGATCAGGCCCAATGGCTCGCGCCGTAAGAACAATATCTTAGGGCGGCAACAACTCATCCAGACTCTTGAGCAGCTCCCTGCCTCGCAACTCCGGCTGGCCCTTGCGCCGGTTGTTGAGAGAAAGAACTTTGCCGTCGGGTCCGATCAGAAGTGTGGTTGGATATGAATGGACGCGCAGGTTGCGGATGGTACCCATGATGCTTTCGCGTTTCGCCTGCGGCCAGTTCATTCCCTGCTTATCCAGTTGCGGCTTGATCTGGGACGCGATCTCAGGTGTGTCCGTATTCATTCCAAGAATTTCAAAGCCTCGTGCCTGGTATCGTTGATAGGCCGCTCGCAAGTAGGGCAGCTCTTGACGGCAAGCCGGGCACCACATGCCCCAGAAGTCTATCAACAAGTACTTGCCGCGAAAATCAGATAGCTTACGCTTCTTGTTGCTGAAATCCGCAAATTCAAAATCCGGAACGTCGGCGCCCATTCGCAGCTCGATTCGCTTGTAGTCGGACGGCGAATGCGACTTCATAATGATCTGGTTCTTTTCCAAATCTACTCTTTTGGTTGAGACATATGCATTGCCGACATGGAATATGACCGCCTCGTCTTCTGTCTCCGCGGCTTCGGCAGAAAAGGGGTCCATATCGATCTCGCCGTCGCCGTCGCAGTCTACGCCGAGCTTGCCGTTCGTAGGGCTTATCTTTTTCGATCTCGGATTGAACGCGTATTGGACGAGAGTCCTCTTGCCCAGAATGTCTACTGCCCCTCGCGCGAACGCGGAGTGTGATTCGAGGATGAGTCGCTCGCCCTCCTTCATCTCCTCCATCCGCACTCTCCTGTAATACTGAACCAGGAGCGGAAAGCTTTGGAACAAACCTTCCTTCAGCGGCTCGTTGATCGTGGCTTGCCAGATGTACGGGTTTTCACTGTCCGCGCGCTCGAGCGCAAAGCGTTCGCTTTCATCGATCGAGTTGTTTAAATCGACGTCGGCGAGCAAGTAAGGATCATCGCCTTCCGGCTCAACCAGCAATGCAAGGATCGCGGACTTATCGCTGAGTGCGTGATATAGACGGCCTGCCGTGACCGTTGCATCGCGCTCCGGCGGCTTGGCTATCTTAACTTTGGACAGATCACGCATCGGTTTGAATATCACCTGTTCGAGGTCATCGCGATTGACCACAAGTTGCGGCTCGAGCTTTCCTGTGTATTCCTGATCGACTGGTAGGGCGATCGCGATGGCGATAAACGACGCGAGCACGACGCTCAACGCAAGCAGTCTCCATTGTCCCGAGCCAGAGTGCGATTCTGCTGATCGTTCCATGCTCTACACCCCGCTTTAGTTGAATTCGAAACTTGCGAGAGAGAAGCTACATCATTGCTCCATTCGGATTCAACCCCGAGTTGCATTCCGCGATGCACCGCCCTGACCCGCCTGAGAGATTTCGCCTGTAAGCTTGAAATGATGTCTCGAAGAGTGATACACACTTTTAAACAAACGAAAACGATGACAAACGAACAGACCAGATTTGACGCCACCGCCGAAATCGATTTCGTAGTCGTTGGAGCGGGCGCGGCGGGCGGCATCATCGCCAAAGAACTGTCCACGGCCGGCTTTCGCGTCGTCGTCCTCGAACAAGGGCCCTATATGAAAGAACCAGACTTCGAGCACGACGAGCTGAAGTACATGCAACTCAGGGCGATTTCCAACGATTACAAGCGGCAACCAAACACGTTTCGCAAGACCGAAAAAGAGAAAGCCAAATTACAGCCCGCGATAATCTACGGTCGGCAGGTGGGCGGAGGTACGGTACACTTCACAGCCAACTTCTGGCGGTTTCATGAGATCGATTTCGTCGAGCGAAGCAAGTGGGGACCAATCGCCGGAACTGGGTTCGCGGACTGGCCCATCACTTATGCCGAGCTCGAGCCCTACTACACCAAGGCCGAGTGGGACCTGGGCGTGTCAGGTGTCGCCGGTCCGTTCGATCCTCCTCGGTCGAAGCCTTATCCGCTTCCGCCGCTTCCGATCAAGTCCTCCGGCGTTCTTGCCGAGCGCGGCGCGCGCAAGCTGGGTTGGCACGCAGTTCCCTCGCCGATGGCGATCATCTCTCAGCCGTATCGAGGCCGCAGCGCCTGCCTTCACTGCGGGTTCTGCGAGTACTTCGGCTGCGAGGCAAAAGCTAAATCATCCACGCTGGCGACCGTCATTCGCGATGCCGAGAAGACCGGACTGTGCGAGATTCGGCCGAACAGCTACGTCCGGAAAATTGAAACCAATAGAGCCGGAGTTGTAACTGGTGTCACGTATCTTGATGAGAGCGGCCGCGAGCAATTTCAAAAGGCGAAAGCGGTCGTGTTGTGCGCGAACGGAGCCGAGACGCCTCGATTACTGTTCTTATCAGAGTCATCGCTGTTCCCGCACGGCTTGGCAAACTCGAGCGGCAAAGTCGGAAAGTTTTTGATGTTCAACGGTCACGCTTCGTCGACCGGTTTGTTCGAGCACCCGCTGAACGAATTCAAGAGCGTGCCGGTCAGCAGAGTCATTCACGATTTTTATGACAGCGACTTGAGGCGCGGCTTTTACGGCGGCGGCGGCATGGACATGCGCTTCATTCAATATCCGATTGGCTTTGGGCTTCGAAACCTCCCGCAAGGCACGCCAAGATGGGGTCGCGAGTATAAAGCCGCGCTTCGTGAGCAGTACACGCACCTGGTCAATGCGGTCGGCCACACGACCTCATTGCCGGTTGAAACGAATAGCATTTCTCTCGATCCGCGCGTAAAGGATGCCTGGGGTTTGCCGGTTGTGCGAGTTACCTACAAGGACCACGCTGAAGACATGAAGACGATGCAGTTTTTCCACGAACGCTGCAAGGAACTACTGGACGCCGCGGGAGCTCGCAGGCAATGGAGCCGGCCCGTACGCGAGCAGACGTTTGGATTTCATCTGCTTGGGACCTGCCGGATGGGCGACGACAAGAACAGCTGCGTTGTAGACAAATATCATCGAGCGCACGACGTGCGGAATCTGTTCATTTGTGACGGAAGCAGTTTTGTGACTTCGGGCCGCGGCCAACCAACGTTGACCATTCAAGCGCTCGCCTATCGCGCGGCGGACCACATCATTCAGATGGCCAAGAGCGGGGAAATCAAGTTTGCGATTTAACCTCCACTTCAGAGAGGAACCTTGCTATAAAGAACATCAGAAAACTCGCCGCCTTTGCGGTGATCGTGCTCTTGTTCGCTGCTGCGGTCGAGGGCCGCAGAAAGATAAGCGACAAAGATGGGCGATTTCTCGTGGCCTCGACACGCGTGCAATCGTTATCGCTCAACTAGAGGCTCAAGCGAAAGAGAGAAAGTGAATCAAAGCACATTATGAAGATTATCACTGCCGCTCATATTTGAAATTGCTGATTTAGAGGACACAGAATCAGACCGCTTCTGTCACCTATACTTGATTGTCAGGCAAGGGATTTCACATGGCAACAATGACAATCTCGGAAGCCGAGAAGATTCTCGACATCGTGAGCGTAGCGCTTCAAGACACAAGTCACAACAGAGTCGGTCGCAGGAAAGTACCGCAGCTTCAGATGTTCCGACAGATGGCCGCGACGCTATTACAGGAACACCTCAGCCGAGACGTGAAAGAATTCCGCCAACACCTTTGCCTGCGCTTTGCTGATGGCCCGTTTGCCATTCACCAACTCGGAGACGCGACCGCGCCCGCCAAGAATCGGGACCAGGTCGGCCTGTTTTGTGTTCCGGCTTTCCATCAAGTGCTGCAGAATCCTATGTGGCGGCGAGTCCGGTATCGGGTAGTGCTCCTCTTCAAATCGCTCGACCAGGACCGACATCAGTTCAAGTAAAGCTAACTCTTCCGCTGAGAGATTGTCTTCTCCCTTTCTCATCAATTCCCAGATGGCCGCCAACATCTCTTCGTTTTCTTTTTCCGTACGTATGACGGTTGGAAGCTGCTGCGAAAGCAAGCGGGCATAACGCAGAGGATTCAGTTTCCGCGCCCTGCTGGTTCGATTCATTGCCGCCGTTCTCATACTAAATCCCTCACGCCACAATCCTTCTTCCAAGCCCTTGAACGGAATCCAGATCACTGGCGATCGAAAACGATGACCTGATCAAAC
>DASXSR010000174.1:0-7258 GCA_036505875.1 Blastocatellia bacterium
GAGGCGGGCGGCTATCGATCACGAAGCTCTTTTCTTCTTGATAGGCCCGGCCTCGCTTGTCGACAAGAACAAGACGGCAATGATAAACGCCGTCAGTCATCTCGCGCGGAGCCACGAAGCGCGTCTCCCAAACGTTTTCGCTTCTTATGTAGGTCATTCGCTTGGTCAGCCCAAATGGGAAAACGGCGGTTACGTCGGTTATCGACTCGTCGGCGCGAACTCGAAGCACCGGGTCGCCCGGTCGGATCACGCGCGGTCTTAACAACGAGCGCGGCGCGGCGAGGAACGAAGTGTAAGGCGTCACGAACTTGTATTTCTTCGAAAGCGCGATTATCTCGTCGATCGCTTCTTTGGTTTCTCCGTTCAACGCAATCTGCCTGAGCAGCGCGTCGACCCGAGCGCGCGCCCACATTCGAGGGACATGCGGATGCGAATCGTCTCGCTCCGGCAGCTCGACTTGTTGCGAGAGCCGGACCGCTTTGCCGGACTCGCTGCCGCTTATGGTCAGCGATGCTGAGCCCGGACGCTTATAGCGACCGACAAACGACAATCGAGTTCCGTCGTAAGCCGTCGCGTCGTAGTCGGGATAGACTTGATAGAAGTTCGACGCATCGGCGTTTTGAAGCTTCAACGAATCGATCGGGTCGCGACCCACTTTGCCGACAAACGATTTCAGCTTGAATGAAAGATCATCGGTCTCGCGAGTCCAGTCGAAGTAGCCCCGTGACGCTCGCGCCAATTCGCCGAGCAGTCGAATGTTGGTGTCCGATCCGATCCCGAACACATAAAGCCTCGCTCGCGAGCCTGAGTCGTTGGCCTTCTGAAACCGATCGACAATCGCTTTGGTCCGCGTGGTCGCGAGCGTCGAGTTGCCGTCGGTGATCATCACGATCGAGCGTTCTTTTCTTGAGGGCATCGCTTTCGCTAACTGCGCCGCGCGATCGAGCGCCGAGCCGATGTCAGTCCCGCCGGAAAGATAGCTCGACTTGATGAAATTGAGCGCGCGTTCAATTTGATCCGACCGCGCATCGACCGCGTTGTTGCTAAACGTCGCAACGTCGTCGTTGAACAAAATAAGATTGAACGTGTCTTGTGGCGTTAGCGAGCGAAGCAAGCCTTCGGTTGCTTCATACGCGCGGTCGAGTTTTTCAAACTGCATCGACAGCGACGTGTCTAACATCACCAGGATCGAACGCGGCGGAGGCGGAGCGGTCTCGCCGGCCGCGCGACTTGCTTCGTTGAACACCGCGGCGGCTTCGAAGTAACCGTCCGGCTCGCGCTCGGCCAATCGAGGGTCGCGCAGCTCGTCGGGCGTGATTCGCTCGGGCGCGCGATAAGCAAGAAACTCGAACGCGCTGTGCTGGACGTTCAAGCCATAGCTGAACGCGAGGTCTTCCGTTAGTTCGACGTTATTCGCTTCAAAGCTCGCCGATTTGTATTGAGGCGAGTTTTCGATGAAGGTCAGCGTGTATGCTTTGCTCTTGATATTCAGGTCGGTCATCGGCGCGCGACTCATTAACTGCACTCGGATGTCCAGATGGCCGACCGACTGAGTGCCGTACTCGCTGGGCTTGAACGGGAATGAAAAGTAAGTTTCCAGATTATCAACCGATAGGGCTTCGGTGTACTCAAGCTCGAGCCGCTTTGTGCCGTAGGCCGGGATGGGTGCGACTTGAACAGTGAACGCGGTGCTCGCGTTGTCTTCGCGCTCTTGTTTCAGCAAACCAGGATCGATCGATTGCAGCGCCAGGTCTTTGTAAATCTCCTCGGCGCGGCGTTTTTCGAGGATGACTCCGGGGATCCGCACGTCTCCGTCCCAAACAGCGAAGTCAGAGATCGAAGCAATGGTTGGAATCAGAAAAACGTAGCGGCCTTCCTGGATGCGTTCGGTACGATTGCCGAAGATCTGAGTCACTCGAACGCGAGCATACTGGTTGTCGATGAGAACGTTGACCGTCATTTCATCGAGCGAGAGGATTGAAGGATCAGGCTTTTCGGTGCTCGAAGGAATGAGCACGCCTGATTGCGCTCGAGCAATCGACGGTGCAAGCAGCACCATGAGGACGAAACTTGCCTTGAGCAGGATTCCTCTCATCGTTGTATTTCCCGAGGCGCTCGCGGCACATGCTCTCGCAAAAAAGACTAGAGAGCAAGAATAATCCCGCGGCTTTGGGAGCCTCTGCTGCTTCCCGCGAAACCGATCCGAGTTATTGGTTTCGCGCAAAGGTCGCGAAGACTCGCTAAGACGCTAAGACCCATCAGTTTGTTGCTTAAGAGCTCTCTCGACCAGGCCAGCCAATGCGTCGATGAAATCCGGGCGGCAGTTGAGGGCAGGCACTCGGCGATACTCAGCAATACCGATTTCTTCAGCGACATGCCGATAGAGTATGTCCAACTCGTACAACGTCTCGATGTGCTCGGAGACAAAGCTTACCGGGACTAGCAGCGACTGAGAAACACCTTCGCCAGCGAGACGCCGAAGGGTCTCATCAGTCGAAGGTCGCAACCACTTCACTGGGCCGACTTTGCTCTGAAACGAAAGCGAGTGAGGCCGATCATTGCCAAGTTGTTTCATCACCAGCCGAACTGTCTCTCTGGTCTGGTCGAGGTAAGGATCACCCTCTTCTATATAGCGGATGGGCACGCTGTGCGCGCTGAACACGATGTGGGTCCGCGAAGGTTCATGATCAGGAAACTTGAGCAGTTCTTCTCCGATCGCAGCAGCCAGCGATGCGATGTAGCTCGGATCGTCGTGCCATTCTTCAATCACTGACACCCTCGGCGCGGACTCGCTCTTGTCCAGCAGCGCGTTCATCCGGTTGAGACTTGAACCGGTAGTCGAAATCGAGAATTGCGGATAGAGGGGCAGCACGACGAGATGAGTTATTCCATCGCGTTGGATTTCGTCCAATGCTTTTTCGAGAAACGGGCGCCAGTAGCGCATGCCGACATATGCGCGCGCTGTCATGCCACGAGTTGCAAGCGCATTTTCAAGCGCGCGTGCCTGCTCGTCCGTTATCTTTCGGAGCGGGGAGCCGCCTCCGATCTTTTCGTAGTAGCCGCGCGAGAGTTTGTGCCGTTGAGTCGAGATCAGCCAAGCGAGCGGTTTCTGAAGCGCGCGCCACGGCAATCGAATTATGTCGGGGTCTGAGAACAGGTTGAATAGGAAGGGGCGCACGTCGTCGAGCGTCTCCGGCCCGCCGAGATTAAATAGCAGGACTCCGATGCGATCGTGTGTTCTGTGCACGTGAGTCATCAGACATCTTATTCAACTGATTGGGGCCTTCGCTGCGTCAACAAACGCGCGCGCGTTTTCAACCGGCGTCATTGGCAGTATGCCATGCCCCAGGTTGAGAATGTGCCGTTTTCCTCCGCCTGCTTCGATCAACTCACGCGTTTTCTCTCTGATGACTTCAGGGGTCGCAAGCAGCACGCAAGGATCAAGGTTTCCTTGTAGCGTCAATCGGTCGCCGATTCGTTCGCGCGCCTCGCGCAAGTCAATCCGCCAGTCGATGCTCAGCGCATCCGCGCCGCTCGTCGCCATTTGCTCCAGAAAGTTCCCGCAGCCGTTGATGAACAAAATCGCCGGGGCCTGCTCGCGGTTTATCGAGGCAAATATCTTCTGCTCGTACGGCAGCGCGAACTGTTGGTAGTCGTCACGCGAGAGCTCGCCTGCCCATGAGTCGAAGAGCTGTACAACTTGCGCGCCCGCCTCGATCTGGGCGTCCAGGTAGAGAATAATCGTATCGGCTATCTTGTCGAGCAGCGCGTGAAGAGTCTGTGGCTCGGTATACATCATCCGCTTGACATGCGCGTAGTTCCTCGAGCCTCCGCCTTCGATCATATAAGCCGCAAGCGTCCACGGTGCTCCCGCGAACCCTATCAGCGGAACCGCGCCGTCCAGCTCTCGCCGCAGCGAGCGAATGATTTCCATCACGAAGCCGGTCTTGTCAATCGGGTCAGGAACGACGAGCCGCTCGGCTTGCTCACGCGAGCGAATCGGATCGGGAAGCTCCGGGCCTTTTTGTTCAGTCAAGCGCACTTCTTGTCCCATCGCTTCGACAGGTATCAAGATGTCGCTGAACATAATCACCGCGTCGACCCCGAGAATGCGATAAGGCTGCAGTGATACTTCGACCGCGAGTTCGGGCGTCTTGCACAACGTTAAGAAGTCAGTGTCGGCGCGCACGGCTCGATACTCAGGCAGGTAGCGTCCGGCCTGTCGCATCATCCACACTGGCGTACGTTCGACGCCTTCGCCGCGCGCGGCTCGAATTAGGAGGTCGTTCTTCACGCGAGTTCCTTACCAACCTGCAGCCCCAACGAAGATACAATTTTCTTAGTTGTTGCTCAAGAAAGGTGCGAGCGCTTCACTTGCTCACGAACGGACTGCCGCGTTCGTAAAATCTCCACTCCAGGTGCGCGTCTCTCGAAATTCCGATGCGCTTGCTGACGCCGATCTCCGGCGTAGTCTTTCGCGCTTTCACTTTTATGCGATCGCCAATTCGCTCGCCATTAAAGGTTAAATCAATCCCAAACGCCTCACATAACCGCCCGGGGCCGCTGGCGAGTTTTCTAATTTCATCGGCGCCGCGTTTGTCCTTCATCATCTCAATGCCGCGCGTTGGTTCTGCCGCTCGTATGAGCACTGCGCCCGCGCCGCGAGAATCGGTAGTGAAGTTCAGGCAATAATACATCCCGTAGATGAAGTAAACGTACACGTGCCCGAACGTCTGCTGCATAACGACCGATTGTTTCGGCCGGGTCACCGAATGTGATGCGAGGTCAGTGGTGTAAGCCTCTGTTTCTACGATTCGCCCTTCGCAGCGCCCGACAACTAAGATAGTTCCGATCAGGTCACGCGCTACTTCGATTGTGTCGCGAGCAAAAAAGTCGGCAGCAAGATAAGCCATTAGAGTGATCCGGATACGTGATTCGTGATCTGAGGATTTTAGTAACAAACCTGTTCATCGCGCCACTTTCGATGACCCGTCTCTTTTTTTGTTTCGCCGACACTTGTGGCTGTGATATAAAGAACTCCACTGGATCAGCAGTCTTAATGGACAGTTACCACAAAAACTTCATGTCACGGAGCGGAGACGATTCGGATGCAGGCGCAGCGGCTAAATCTTGTGCTGGACTCTGTCGGCCGGCTGGCTCGCCGCGGCGCGATGTCCAACGCCGCCAATCTGCTCACCAAGCTGCGTCCCGTTGACATCGCTCAGATTCTAGGTCAACTCCCTCAACAGGACAGCGAATTAGTATTCGAGGCCTTGGTGCGTTACGACCTCAGCAAGGCCGCCGAGGCGCTCTCGGAAATGGAGACCAGCCGCGCGGTCACATTGCTGACCTTCCTAAGTCGCGCAGATGTGTCTCGTCTCCTGCAAGAGTTGCCTTCGGATGACGCGACGCTTCTAGTCGCGGAGTTGCCCGAGGAATTGCGCGAGGAGCTGCTTGACGCGATGAAGGTCGAGCACTCGACTGTCGTTAACGAACTGCTCGGATTCCCCGACGAAACCGCCGGGCGAATCATGACGCCCGAGTACTTCGCGCTCGATGAGGAGGTCACCGTTTCGGAAGCCATCGATGAGTTGCAAAGGCGATCCGAAGAATTCGAGATGACTTTCTATCTTTACGTCGTCGACTCGCGGAATCATTTGCTTGGCGTGGTCAGTTTGCGACAGTTGCTGTTGAATCCGCCCTCGACCCCGCTGCGCAAGATCATGATCGGCGACGTCATCAAGGTGACCACCGATACAGATCAGGAAGAGGTCGCACGCATAGTCGCAACCTACAACCTCCTGGCCGTGCCGGTCGTCGACGAAGAGAATAAGATCGTCGGAATCATTACGGTCGATGACGTGCTCGACGTGATGCGCGAAGAGGCGACTGAAGACATTTACGCGCTTGCCGGCGTGGAGGCCGACGACCGAGCGCTGGGTTCCGCGGTTAATTCGGTTCGGCGAAGGTTACCGTGGCTGATGCTCTCGCTCGGCGCAGCGCTGATTGCCGTCGCCATAGTTCAATACTACGTGACCACTATTGAGAGCTCGATATGGCTCGCGGTGTTGATCCCGGTGGTTGCGACTATGGGAAGCAACGCGGCCACGCAAACGATGACCGTTGTGGTCCGAGGCATAGGACTCGGCGAAGTGGGATGGGAGACAGGCCGTCGAGTCGTGATCAAGGAGGCGCTGGTCGGATTGATCAACGGTTTGATAGTCGGCGTGAGTGTGACCGCGATCGTGGCGATCTGGTTCGGGGCCAAACTCGGATCGATGTCATTTGGGTTGAAGCTTGGGGGCATTCTCGGAGTGACAATGGTGCTCAGCCTGGTCGTAGCGGGCGCGCTGGGCACGCTGGTTCCCATTCTACTGAAGCGGTTCAGAGTAGATCCGGCGCTCGCGTCGTCGATGTTCGTTGTGACGTTCACCGACGTGATAACCTTCTTCTTCTACCTGGGAATAGCCACGCTGCTGCTGGGCTATTTCAAACTCTAATTGATCAATTCAATGTTCACTCAAAACGAAGATGGCCGGCACGAGGCGCCTCTCTTCTCTTCTCGTCGCATAAGAACAATCATCATCGGAACCGTTGCCGCAGGGGTGCTCGGACTCGTGCTTGTGAACTCATTTATGTACTTGCAGTACGGCGGCACAATGTTCGATCGGTTATTCGAGAAGAAAGAGAGGAAGAGCCCGGTTGCCGGAAAGCTAGCGTTTGACAAAGGAACGAAGTATTACATCGGAATTATCCGGGGGGAAGGCCACTCGTCGAGGCTTGGAGACGTGTACTACGTCGAACAAGCGGGCGGATCGATGATAGAAGTGTCAAAGCAAATCGTGGAGGTTCGCAATCCGGAGAAGACCGACAAATGACAGCGCTGGGGCGCATGCGGCTCGCGTGCTGAACGCGAGCCGCGCGCGCTCCCAGAACGCTTGTGACTCGTGGTTGTGTCTAGTAATATTGCGCGTCGAGATGAAGGCCTGATTTTCAAATCACCGTCGAAAAGGGGGAACACTGAATGAGCAGTCAGCCGCCGTATGGTAGTCCGAGTGGTCAGGGTTTTCAGGGGGGACGCTGGCCTCCGCAACCGCCGCCATCACCCGAGTCGGCAAAAACTAAGACGTTGAACATGAATTACAACACAGCAGCGCTTTTGTGTTACATCCCAACGTGCTGTTGTTTGATCAACCTGATCCCGTGCATTTTGTGGCTTGCTACGGAGCCTCGTGAGAATCGCTTCCTCAGGTTTCAC
>DASXSR010000175.1:0-8009 GCA_036505875.1 Blastocatellia bacterium
GCGATCCTGGTGCCGACGCCTACGACACTCAGCAGCGAACACGCGTTCTACGCCGTCTCCGCCAACGCGCCGCCACGCTCGGCTTCGAGCTCGTGAGCCGCGAGACCGGCGAGGTACTCGATGGCGCAGTTTCTTAGGAGCGGACCCAGGGAGGGCGACTGGAAGTATGAACGCGGCCCGCTGGCGCAAATCCTCGATACTCTTGAGAACCGCCTTCCTCTGGCGGATCCAGCGGAATGGGCGAAGGCGACTCGCCGTGCGATCGTTTGGTCACAATCTACGAACTACAGGCAACGGCGGATCGCGCGAGCGTGGAGAGACGCGGAGATTCAGGGCGTTCTCGCGCGAACTGAAATCGGTTTGTCCAGATCTCGTCATCGATTGTCGGCGATTTCATTGAGAAAAATCGCGCGCAACCCTCCGGCTCTTGACCGTACATCTCGGCAGTGAAATTGGCCAGATTTGCGATCGCGCTAAGTCATTGAAAGGATTGGCTCCTCAGGCTGGATTCGAACCAGCAACCCTCCGGTTAACAGACGAAAAATGGCCGATTTGCCGCGCGTTGCCACCGATTGCAGCGAGTCGTCGGACCGCGAATCCGAACCGATGAAATCGAGCGCGATCGACGATCAGAAAAAATCCACCGATGCGTCCGTTTGCTGCCCTGAACCGCGTTTGGGTGTCAGCAAAGGGCAAGGAAAGGGCAAGTGGAAACTCTCAAGACTCGAAGGCCGAAATCCGAGGCACCTAGCTCGCCGAGGTCGCGACTGACGCTAGATGATCTGCAGCTTGACGCGAGCGTCTGCCTTGGAGACGCGCTCCATCTTCGCGTCTGCGGTAATCATGACTAGGTCGCGTTCTCGAACCTGTGCGCACATCCAAAGATCGTTCTCGTCGACCTGAAGCACTTGGCCCGTCGCCTTGTCGACCCAATTCTCTATCCAACGTGGACGGTCACGCCGAAGAGCTTTGTCGAGGTACATCTTTGCCAGATTCGCCTTAAGGTCTGCGTACTCGGCTGCGGTGTGACGTGTGATGTCGAGAAGCGCGTGGCGACGGGCCTCTGTGAGGATTGCGGCCAAGTACGCCGGCGATGTCCCAGTGAACGCCTCGATTAGCCGCTGACCAAACGTCAATTCTGCCAGCGCAACGACGGACACGTATTTGGGCGACGCCATGTCGAGCGCGGCAACTACGGCTCTCGCATCGGCGTGTTTACCATGCGTGGAATCGAGAAGCGCGGAAAGCATGGATGTTTCTAAGAGATAGCCCTCCAATGACACATCACTCCATGTATTCCCTTAGCAGCTCCGCCTCGGCCTCGGGAAGCGTCGTAAACACATCGGACACCCAGTTTCGAGTTGCGTTTGTGTATTCTTCCGACAAGTACTCGTGCAGAGGAATAGCCGGACCGAACCCTTCTGGAAGCCAATGACGCCAAGGATGAACGGTGGGACGCTCGGCGTTACGAAACTGCTCCAATAGTTCTCGCTCTAGCCGTGGCGGAAGATCGTAGGCTTTGAGCACCACTGCGTCGATCTGATCGAGAAGCGCGGCTGCGTTGTGGGCCGTTACACTTTCTAATTCCAAGGACGAAACCTGCTCGACGTATTGCGCGACAAGAGGTGCTAGCTCTCGTGGCAGTGTCAGCGGAAGGGGCAATACCTTCATAGTCGAGACCCGGATGCGGTTGGCTGGCGAATGTGTCGTCACGAATGCATTCGCAATTGGGCCGTTCAGAACAGCTGCGATTACGGCAAGTTCGTCGATGCTTCCGGATCTGAGCCAGCAACCAAAAAGTTGCTGTGAACACACCAGTCGGTTTGAATCGACTGCTGCGGCTAAACGCCACGGGCCGCGGCTAAGCCGCACAGCGTTCGCGATGATCTTGGGCCGGCCCCAAGGGAGATCCGCGGCCTTGTACAGCAGCCTGTTGGGTCGGGTATCAAGCCAAACGGGTCGCCCAGTGACAAACGATCGCACTGAATCGGCATTGTGTAGTCCACGGCGGTAGCCCTGTCGGGGACTATTGCTCGTCGCTTGAGATTGATCGCCCTTCCACTCAATGCCGCGGTGAATGTCAGCGATGGCGCCAAGTGTTGGGTACTCGGCGAGGTAGCGCCACAACTCATCAAGTTCGCGGATCCAAAGGTCTCCGACTCTCTCCTCAGAGTACGGCAGCACGCCGAGACGGGAGTTCGAGACTTTTCCGAAGCGCAAGAAGTTCTCTCGATCATGCTGTGTCACGACGCTCGACCGAATCGAAGTCGATCGCGCTGTGGTCGTCACGCGGGGCGACCTCGCAATCAACAAGGCTGACTCCACAGTTGAGAACTTGAACGTGTGCTCTGGCAACGCTACAAGGTCGATGTCCGCAAACAATTGCTCGACTCGCCGACGCTCTCCTTGAAATTGGCGCTCATCTAGAAACGCCCTCGGCAAGACAAAGCCGAGCGCGTTGGGTCGAGTATCGAGAACTGCGCCCAGCACTGCGGCGCCCTTTGTGGCCGAGCGAGCAGCCATCGGCGGATATGCTCTTCGTTCTTCGCGGCTAAAGGATTCAAACGGTGGATTGCAAAGGACAACGTTTGCTTCGTGTGCGCGCCTGACTAAGCTGTTGTCGATGAAGAGATCATGCTCAGAGACCTTCCAACCGTTAGCGTTGGGGTAGTCGGCCAGAATCAGCGACAGCGTAGCGACCTCGCACGCGAATGCATCAATTTCATCGCCGCTGATGCGAGCCACGAGAAACTCATGTCGCGCCCGATCCGTCCACTCTGAAGGCAAATAATCTCGAATGTGCCGGAGCGTTGCTACCAAGAACGCGCCTGCGCCTGTGAATGGCTCGTAGACCTTTACATCTGAAGGGTCTTTTCGCCACAGTTCTAGCCGGTCCACTACGTACTCGGCCACCTGTCGAGGGGTGCTGTGGGTTCCGAAGTGCTTTCGCGTTTCAGGCGTGATCAGCGTGTTCTCATATACGAACGCGAGGTCGTCGGCTGAGATGTTACGAAAATTGATGCCTCCCCTTAACCGTTGCCAGGCATTTCCGAAGACCTCCTTCTGAAGGGGCGAGCGCTCGTTTGCAAGGCGCGGAAGGTTGTAGTAACGAGCGATAGCATCGAGGACAGTGTCGATGTCGTTGGCATCCCATTGCGACGCGAGGCTATGGTCGCGATCCTGCAGAACCTTGGCAGCAAGCAGTCGGAATGTCGTGCGAAAGAGCGCACGTTCGTCGAGCTGATTACCGGCGCGAAGATGATAGCGATGAAGGCTCTCAGTGAGCGTTTCATCGATGAGGTGATCAAGCTTCGCATGCACCTGCCCCTCAACCATGGGCAGCAGGCCCGCATCGACGAAATCGAGCTGGTAAGCTCGATCGATTGCACCGATGGATTTCGCTCGGTGGATTGCTGAGGGGCTCCAGTCTTGGCGGTGACTGGCGAACAGATGGGCAACTTCATCTAACTGGACGCGAGCAACGGCGCGCGGCGCGCCTTCGGAACGCACTTGCCACACAATAACTTCTTGCCCAGAAAGAACGAATAGAAGTGGGGCTCCGAGCGCGCGATAGTCGGCGACGATCTTGGCGGCGTCGACTCCGTGGGTGTCGATCACGGCGAGTGCGGCATTGCGATAGGACGGCGGCGTCTGCGTGAACGCAGCGAGAGTTACGCGGCGGTCTTGCGGCGTCTCGGCAAATACGTCTGAGAAGACATAATCGCTGACAATTGCCTCAGCTTCGTAGCCAGCGTTGATGAGCTCGGTTCGAAAGGCGCGAACGGCCGTCACTCGTTTTCGCCTCCAGCGGTCTTGAGATTCGCGCCAGTCACAGCGGGCGGAAAACGCAAGATTGGTTGCGGCTCTGTCGCTCCATCCGGCAACAGATGAGCACGAAGCCGAGCAACTATTGGACGGCAGACGATCTGAATTGCGGTGCCATTCGCTCGGATCGGCAGTCCCTCAGACGCAACCGTGATTCGGCCCTCTGAAGGTTCTACGAGCAACGTCGCTCGCTCAAGAGCGATCCAAGGGGTCTCGTTGCAGATTCGGAAGAGATTCTCTGCGACGCGTCCAAGCGCACCGACACGAACACCAGCTTCATCAGCTAGCACCTTCACAACAGCCACGGCGAAGAGGTCGCCTGGCGTGAAGCAAGGCCGATAGCCGTTTCGACCTGCTAAAGGCGGCAAGGCTCTCTTCCAATGTCGAAACGTGTCTTGCGTCAACCCGAGGGCCTCGCGCAATTGTCCGGGTGTGAATTTCAACGGCCTGTTTAAATTGGTGTCGACGCCAATTTAAGCGGATTCAATCTACAAAGCAAACTGCACCTGGCTACATCTTACTTTCGCTTAATCTTCGCTTTTTGGCAAGGCCTCAATCTTGGAATCTGGCGGGACGCTCGACGAAGAGCGTTCTCCTGAAAGATGGACCGCGTTCTCATGTTCGGGAAATCACTCAGACGCTCCATCCTTCTGATTGACGACATGTTCAAGGTGGGTTCGGAATTCACTCGTCGGACCGACGTCTCACTCGCTCTTGCGCCTCGGCCATGTGCTGGAAAAAACGAGGTTCGAAGCGGTCAAGGCGCTCAAACAGCTTCACCCGCGCGGCCTCGGATCTCGGATCCCGGACATCATCGTCATCAAGGTCAATGCCTTCGCCTTGAAGGTCTCGCAACAACGCTTCGAGGATCTTGTCTACCTCCGCGACCAGACCGACTTCGTATTCGCGTAACACTCGATCCGTGTAGTACCTCTTGACCTTGTCGGCGACTGATGCGCCGACAGTCCACAAAGTCCTTGAAAACGCCTGCAGCCCAGTTGTCGTGCGGTCGGCCATCTGAGCCAGAAAGGCGACCTGTTGCGGCAGCAGAATACTTGGAATCACGTGACGGGAAGAGGTAGCAACAACGGCACTCACGAGGGCTCGGTCGGCCGTGATGAAGTACGAACGATTCTGTGCACCCTTCACGGCGCGCAGCACTTCCAGCTGCGCGGCATCGTGAGCGACGACGACATCCTCGCGATATTTGCCCCGCTCTTTCAATGCTGCCTTTAGCTCCCCGGCGATGCCGTAATCTTTGAGTCTGTAATCCTCGACGACAACACCAAGCGCCTCGAGAGCTCGCTTCAGTTGCAACTCGTTTTCGAACGGTGCCACGCGCTTCAAATACTCGTCGAACGTTTCTGTTCCGCCTCGCTCAAGTGAACCTGCGTAACCACCAAGAAAGACGTTGATGTTATGCAGCTCGAAGAGACTCGCGTATCTCTTGAACCTGGCGGTGTCGTCGAAACGGTTCTGTTGAACGACTTCGACTGCCAATCTCTTGTGGTTGATCACCTCGTTCAAATAGCCGGTCAATACTCTGATTCCTGAGAGATCGAACGAACGCAGGACCGAGTCATACGCCAGTCTCAAGGGGTGGCCATCAGCAAGCCACGGAAGCAGTACGCTTGCATCGACGTAAGCCCCGCGTTGGAACGGATCTGCAACCTTGTCGGCGAGTAATGGATCGGCGAGCAATAAAGCTGTTCCAAAGACGACGGCCGCAATGTTTGTAAGGATTTGCTCTTCTTCAGGATCCGGCGACGTGATCACGTCTGACAACGCGGCGCTTGCCGCCGCGGCGTGCCGCGCCGGAAAACGGACCCGTTGAATCGCTTCAGTTATCACTCGGTCAAGCCGATCTGCATCGAGCGGCTGCTCTCGAATCAGCGTGTGAGCCAGATGAAGCCCGTCAAGTGCCAAGGCAGTCAGTATGAGTTGATCCAGTAGTTCGCGCTGGGACTCAAGGCCGGATTGGCCAAATCTGATCTTGGCCCTGGCAATTAGTCCGTCTACCAGGCGGTTCGCGTCCTTCGCCAGTTCTTTCGGTGCCGTGATGTCGCCGACCAGCAGGGTCGTCCCCTGAAGAGCGATGAGACCATCACGCTCGAGCAGCTTGACCGATTCCATCAAATGCGAGCGGTCGAAGCTCCTCGGAAGCGCTAACCTTTGCTCAACAGACGAAAAGAAGTCCTGTACTTCGACAACGGCGTTTGTTCCGAATTCGGATAGAAGGGGCATCATCAGTGCTGCGAGCATCCGGTCTCGATCAGCTCTAAACTGACGGCCCTTGGCCCGAGCGTACGCGACCGCAAGATGACTTCGCACCTGCTCGGTTTCAAACCGCTCCGCAGCAACCGGCGGCGGACCGGTTCGATAGTCGGCGAACAGATCCCAAGCGGCGCTGTGACTTCCATCCGGACTGTACGGGACCGCGACAACACCTGATTCCCTAAGGGCCTCCACAAGCTGCGGCTGCGCTGGTTCAGATACGAGGGCGTACGCTTCGCGCCGAAAGAGCGACCGGACCGCGCGCGTCATTGACCGAACCAATTCCGAAATGACTGGGTCAGCGAAAGAGAAACCGAAGAACACAAGGTTCCGACTCAGAAACAGCTCGCGAAAGAATTCGACGTACTGCTCGCGTTCAGGAAGCGCGTTGTAGTGGCGCAGAGCAAACACGAGACTCTCAGGCACTTCGATTCGTCCATGCAATCTCACCAGAAACTGTCGCGTTGCCACGCGCGCAGCGGCGAGATCCTGATCGGATTCACCGAAGTGCGTGAGCGGCGCATGCGCTTCGGCTCCGGCCATTTCAAGTGACCGGTCGAAGTTCGTCGTGACTATCCCTTGACAGCGCGTGAGCATCAGCAGCTTCAGCCGGCGCGTTATCCGCGGATCTTTGTTGAATACCGCCTGTAGAATCCGACTCCGATCCGTCGGCGTGATCGGCGCCAAGTAAAGCAATTCAGCGGATTGAAGAAAGCGTCCTGCCTGTGCTTCGACTCCCATCAGATCTGCGTAGCTGGCGTTGAATGGCCTGAGATTCTTCGAGACCTCGAGAAGCGTATCTTTCCAATCGGAATAGCCAGCTTCGATCCCGACGCCAGCACCGAGAAAAAGGACGAACTCTCCTGTTTCGAGAAGCCGAATGAGTCCGCCTGGAAGGTTCGGGATTATGGGCATGTTGGACACGTAGCGATCGCGCCGGAACGCTCAACCGTCCTCGACAGGTTCGTTATCTGCGCCTTATGCCGAACTCGGGCTTGTGCCTGGCACCAACTACGCAAGGCACATTCGCTCGAAGTATACCCTTCACCGACAGTGTTCTCGTGGTGCGATCGGCGTCGCTGGTCATTTCAATTGAGGGACGTGTTCGCCCCGTATACGAAGTGAGCAAATGAGGGATCACGACCGGCACACTTGAACGCGTTTCGGCTCACAACTGAAGACGCAGCGGGCAGGAGCGACCCTCAGCGCGGGGTCACGCGCCGGGACGCCGAAGGCGTCACGCAGGGGGTCGCTCCTGCCCGCTCTCCGTTTGCTCGAGCAGCTCGAGGCGGCGAAAAGCGCCGCCCAAGTACTGCGCTTCGTTATTCGTCGTGAATGGCGAGGGCCAGGTTCGCTTTCTGAGGTTGGCCCCGAGGTTGGCCCATCACGCCGTCATGGCTGTAGCTGCGACGTTCAGATAGCGATGCGGAAGCACTCTCGTTTCGATGCGGACGTGACCGCGCGTCAGCTTGTCTCGGAGGAGCGGCGAGAGCAGTTCGTGGAGTGCGGCGCTGCCCTCCTTCAGCCAGGCGCGATAGGCCGCGAAGAAGCGCGGTGCGGCAAACGCGCGGCGCGCTCGAGCGTAGCGGTGTTGATCGATCGGAACGGCCGATCTACCGGCCTGCTCCAAGCCTCGTCGCGCCTCGCAGAACCATCTGAATTCGTCGACCACACTCGGCCGCACGGGCTCGGCAAACGATTCCATTGCCGCGCCCTTGATCCGGCTCTCAGCGGCCGTCAGATACCCAGGGAAGAAGAGACTGAGAGTCCAGCGATTCAGTCGCTCGAACAGCCTCCGGTGCGCCCTGATGAAGCGCCGAATGGCGTCTGGATTCGGATCCGTTACGAGGTAGACGAACAGCAGCTCGTCCGACGCGGCGCCGAGGCCGATCGGGAGCTTGTCCGGGAAG
>DASXSR010000176.1:0-21363 GCA_036505875.1 Blastocatellia bacterium
TACCGCTCCGCGCGCGACGGCCGAAGACGCGCGCGAAGCAATTGATGCAGCCCATCAAGCGTTCAGCGTTTGGAGCGAATGGACTCAAGCGAAACGCGCCGATGTGTTGCGTCGCGTGGTTGGCCTGATTCGGCTTCACGAGAAGGAACTAGCGACATTGCTCACGAAGGAGCAAGGCAAACCGCTTCGCGAAGCCACTCTCGAGATAAGCCGCTACGCTCATACGATTGAATATTACGCCGGGCTCGGCAAGAACATCCGCGGCGGCTACATCCCCCAGATCGATGAGAACAAGTACGGCTTGATAATCAAGCGGCCGCTCGGAGTTGTAGGAGCAATCGTTCCGTGGAATTTTCCTGTCTCATTGATGGGCAACAAGATCGGCCCGGCATTGCTTGCCGGAAACACGATGGTGATCAAACCTGCCGAGACGACTCCGCTGACCGATTTGAAAGTTGTCGGCTTGTTTCTCGAAGCGGGATTGCCCAAAGGCGCAATTAACGTAGTCACTGGGCAGGGCTCGATTGTCGGGGAAGAGATTGTCACCAATCCCAAGATTCGTAAGATCGGTTTCACGGGATCAACCGAAGTCGGTCGCCGAGTGATGGCTTCCGCTGCGCAGGGCATTAAACGCGTAACGTTGGAGCTGGGCGGTTCGGATCCGATGATCGTCTGCGACGACGCGAACGTCGATGATGCGGTGAAGGCTGCCTCGACCGGAAGGTTCTTCAACTGCGGCCAGGCGTGTCTCGCGGTCAAGCGCCTCTATCTGTTTGATACAATCGCCGATGAGTTTACAGACAAGCTCGTCGCACGAGTCAAGAAGCTGCGCGTCGGAAACGGGATGACTGATGGCACGATGATCGGGCCGCTTCATTCTGCGAGTCAACGCGACGAAATAGAAGCTCAAGTGCGAGACGCAGTCGATCGCGGCGCGCGAGTTCTTGTGGGTGGCGAGCGCTTGCGCGGCTCCGAGTACGATAGCGGCTACTTTTTCGCGCCTACGCTGTTGGCTGATGTGCCGGAAGATGCTCGCGTCGGGACCGAAGAGGTTTTCGGCCCCGCGCTCCCAATCTTTCGAGTCAAGAATCTCGATGAAGCGATCGAGAAAGCGAACAACTCGATCTTCGGATTAGGCTCTTCGATTTGGACTAACGATTTGAACCGGGCCACTCGCGCGGCAGAGCGAATCGAAGCCGGCTACACGTGGATCAACTCGGCGCAGATCATCTACGACGAGCTTCCTTTCGGCGGCTTCAAACAAAGCGGGTTGGGCAAAGAGCACGGCATCGAAGCGCTGGATTATTACACCGAAACAAAATCCGTTGTGATTGCGACGAAGTAAGCTTTGCGTCTTCGCGAGTCTTTGCTTCTTTGCGCGAAATCGAAACGCAAAGCCGCCAAGACGCGAAGATTCCTTATGGATTACAAGGCAATCCAGTTCGACCTATCAGACCGTATCGCGACGATCACGCTCAACCGCCCCGATCGCCTCAATGCAATCAACGAAGAGATGCGCGACGACTTCACACGCTTGTTCACCGAGCTTCAAACAAACGAAGACATCGGCGTCGTGATCTTCACCGGCGCGGGTCGCGCGTTTTCGGCGGGCGGTGACATCGAATACTTCGAGCGCGACTGGAACACCAAGAGGTTTCGCGCTGAAAATCATCGCCTCACTCAGTTCTTCGACGAGCTTGAAACAATCGAGAAGCCTGTGCTGGCGGCGATCAACGGCCCTTGTACCGGCGCTGGCCTGCAGATAACTTTGTCCTGCGACATTCGAATCGCGTCGGACCAGGCGCAATTTGGCTTCCGCGAAAATAACATCGGCCTGATTCCCGGCGCAGGCGGCTGTTCGCGACTGGTCAAACTGATCGGATACGGCAAAGCGAAAGAACTGATCTTCACCGGAGAGATGATTCCTGCTGCTGAAGCTGAGCGCATCGGCCTGGTGAACCGCGTCGTGGCTCACGATGAATTGATGAATCACGCGCGTGCGTTGGCCGAGCATCTGCTCACGCGCGCGCCGGAAGCCTTGGGACTTGCAAAGCGAATCCTCTGGCACTCGGTGAACAGCGACTTCGCAACCGGGCGAATGCTGGAGGCTCTCGCGCAAAGCATTCTCGTCAAGAGCAGCGACCATCGCGAAGGCATTCGAGCATTTCGCGAAAAGCGAAAGCCTGAGTTTAAGGGGGAATGAAACGAAACCACAGATGAACACAGATGAACGCAGATCAAAAAGAAGACCTGTGTGTATTTGTGTTCATCTGTGGTTTCATTTCGGAGGAGAAAAGAGATGGCACTTGAAAATGTCTTGATCGAAAAGCGAGGACGAATTGCGATCGTCACCGTGAACCGGCCCGACAAGCTGAACGCGTTGAACATCGCGACTCGCCACGAAATCCTTGAAGCCTTCGAGCAACTCGCAGCCGATGACGAAATTCGGGTGGTAATCATCACCGGCGCGGGCGAGAAGGCGTTCATCGCGGGCGCTGACATAAACGAATTCGCCGGCATGACTGCAATCAAACAGCGCGCGGTGATGAAGGGTCGTCGCGCGTTCGACTCGGTCGAAGATTTCCCTAAGCCGGTGATCGCGATGATAAACGGATTTGCGCTGGGCGGCGGCTGCGAGCTTGCGCTGTCGTGTGACATTCGTGTCGCGTCAACCAAAGCGAAGCTCGGACAGCCGGAAATCAAGCTTGGCATCATTCCAGGCGGTGGCGGCACCCAACGACTCACGCGGTTGATCGGCGAAGGCAAAGCGATGGAGCTGATCCTCACCGGCGATATGATCTCCGCCGAAGAAGCCGAGCGCCTCGGACTTGTGAACTACGTAGTCGCGCCCGAAGAGCTTGAAGCGAAGACCGTGGAGCTTGCGAACAAGATCGCCGCGATGAGTCCTGTCGCTCTTGCGATGGCGAAAGCTGCGGTCAAGAACGCCGCGCGGACGACTCTCCGCGAAGGGCTCGATGCGGAGGTTGATCTGTTTGCATTATGTTTTTCGAGCGAGGACAAAGAAGAAGGCGTTCGAGCGTTTATAGAAAAGCGAAAGCCTGAGTTCACGGGAAAGTAGAGGGGCGAAAGCGTGCAGCCGATCCACAAACCAGCTGGAGCCGTCGCTGGAATTCAGGAAAGACCCAGTGATTCTTCCGCACACGAACCGGCTCATCGCGGTACAGCTACTCCACGATACAGTCTTCGGGCGTCTTATCGGGCCGCAGTCTCATAAACACTGGCTCGCGAAGATTGCCCGTGCTCACTCGTGAGGAATATTGAACCTCACACACAAGTTGAGGCTCGAGCCAAACCGTCACTGAATCATCAATCGGCTTCTCCTTTACTGGTCGCTCGGAATGCTTCACCTTTTGAAGCTCGGCTAGGATCGACTTCGAAGTTCGGTCGTCGAACCCCGTACCCACCTTGCCGACGTAAACCAAATCCTTGCCGCGATACTGCGCGAGCTGCAGCGCGCCGAATGTTGCTCCCCGGTCGCCCTTGCCTTTCGTGTAGCCGACGATCACGCAATCGGCCGTTCGCCGAGTCTTAATCTTGAACCAATGCGAAGTGCGTTTGCCGGGCGTGTAGATGCTGTTCCGCTCCTTCGCCATTATCCCTTCGAGTCCGTGCTCGGAGGCTGCTTCAAACAGGGCGACGCCGTCATCGATCGTCTCGTTTGTACGATAAGCCGGATTCGGCAGCTTGATCGCATCAACCATCCACGCGCGACGGCGCACGAGCGGTTCGTTGACGATTGGCCGGCCGTCGAGGTAGAGGCAATCGAAGACGTAAGCGACCGCCGGGTGCTGTCTGCGAGCGCGAGTGATTGCCGCTTCGCTGCGATGCTGCAAACGATGTAAAACGTCTTCAAATATCGGCTGGCCTTTCTCGTTTAGGCAGACGATCTCGACATCGAACAAGCCGCAGGCGGCGCGAAAGGCTTGATCGGGGATCAGCAGTTCGGGGAACAGACTTGTGATGTCTCGTTGAGAGCGGCTGCGGATCGTAATCTCCCCTTCGTCGAGTGCTACCATCGCGCGGATGCCGTCCCACTTCACTTCGTAGAGAAAATCCGGCGAGTCAAACGGGTCGTTTCGAGTTTGAGCGAGCATCGGCTCAATGGGAGCTCGCAGCCAGTCTATTTGAGGCGCGGCGACTCGCTCGCATAACCAGTCGCGTTCTTTTGTGTGGATCATCCGATACTCGTCGTTCATCTCGCGGCTTTGAAGTCGAAAGTAGAATCCGTCCTTTTTCTCTTTGCTGATTTCGTATCGGCCGCGCGCAAAGATCCACATATCTCCGCCGCCGTACTCGCCCTTTGGAATCGAGCCCTCGAAGTCGAGATACTTAACGGGGTGATCTTCAGTCTGAACGGCCATGCGCTTGATGCCCGGGCGCGGAGGAAGCCCTTTCGGAATGGCCCAGCATTTCAAGGTACCTTCGCGCTCGATGCGCAGATCGTAATGAAGCCGCGTTGCGTGATGGCGATGAACGACGAACGCGTTGTTCTCGCCGGCGAATACTTCAGGGCCCGGCTCGGGAGTCTTGTCGAAGGCGCGCTTGCGAGCATAATCTGCTAGCGCGTCGTCGTTCTTCGGAGGTTTCGGTTTTGCCGCGGGCTTCTTCGATTTCGCTTGTTGAGTGTGAAGCTTGGTCGCGTAAGCGCCGATCGCTTCCCACGGATCGCCTTCTTCAAGCAGAATGTCCGGCGCGTTTCGCAGGTTGAATTCGTTTGGATCGTGGACAGACTGAAGTCTGTCCCACGTGAGCGGCATCGACACCGGCGCGTGCTCGCGACCGCGAACGCTGTAGGGCGAGACGATAGTTTGATATGTGCTGTTGCGAATGACGTCAATCAACACTCTTCCTTTACGCTGGTCTTTCTTGATCAGAAGCGTAGTTGTTTGGCTGTGGCGCTCGACGTAAGCCTTGGCGACGTCCATCGCGGCTTCCTTTCCCAGATCGAACGACCAGTTCGGCTCGATAGGCGCGACGATGTGCACGCCTTTGCCGCCAGTTGTCTTGACGAACGTGTGATATCCGTACTTCTCGATGTGATCTTTGACATCGAAGGCCAGCTCGACTACTTGGGTGAACGGATACTTTTCGGGCGGGTCCAGGTCCCAAACTATGTAGTCGGGCTTGTCAAAATGCGGCGAGCGGCAATGCATCTGATGAAGCTCGATGACGGCAAGATTCGCCAGCCATACCAGCGACGCTTCCTCAGTGGCGATGACGTAATCGACGCTGTCTTCCTTGTTGCCCAGCACCTTGTGTTCGAGCCACGGCGGCGCCCACTCGGGACGGTTCTTTTGAAAGAAGGTTTGATGATCGACGCCGTCGGGCCAGCGGACGAGCGTAAGAGGGCGGCCTTTGATGTGACGCAGGATCGTCGGCGCGATCTTGAGGTAGTACTCGATCAGCTCGGCCTTGACGATTTCTTCGGAGGGAAACAGAACCTTGTTGAGGTTCGAGAGTTCGATCTTGTGTTTGCCGACCGTGGCGATTGTGCTGGTTCGAGGCATCGTTTTTAGGAAATCAACGCGTCCCCGATCAATTCTTCTGTTTTGCCTTCAACATTCCAGGCGTGTTCCATTTGATCACGTGATAAGTCGCAGGCGTCTTACCGACGTTGCGGATGCCGTGCATCTCGTTGGACGCCTGGAAAATCACCGAGCCGGGGCCGAGCTGATAAGTCTTGCCGTTCAGCGTCGATTCCACCGTGCCTTCCTTCACGATGATCAATTCTTCGTCGGGATGCTTGTGCGGCGGGTGCGGAGACTCGCCCGGGTTGAGAGTTGTGATGTGACATTCGAGCTCGTCAAGCGTCGGCGTTGGAGCCTGGAAGACTTTACGCGATGCGCCGGTCTTGGTCGGCTTCGCTTCCATAGAGTTCCAATCGAAGGCCGACGATCTCATCATCGGCTTCTCGGACTGTGCGAGCGCTACGACGCCGAGCGTGGCGCATGCGGCGATAATACCTACAGCTAAATCTCTGCGAGTTAACATCGTTTGCCTCCTTGGTATGGGCTACAAATGTGACTTTACAGATTCGCAGTCATTCTATCTAGGCTCTGGCACTTTCGGTACAGTGTACACCTTCCTCAGCGACTCTTGATACTCGCCGAACAAAGACTTGATCCCCTCGAACTCTCGCTTTACCGCGTCGCGATAATCGGCGTGCGTCGCGAAATCAAATAGCAGCGCGGTCATCGCTTGAGCCGCAACCGTGAAGCCGTGATGCCCGACTTCGCCGAGCGCGTCCGACTCCATCTCGTACGTATGACCGGGCGCGTTTGACGAATGCGCGCTGAAGCCAAGGCCCGGGATCGCGCTCGAAACGCTGCCAGTCTCTTCGTAACCTTGAGGTTTGCCCGGCTCGGGCGCAATTTTCGTCGCGCCGAACATTTTCATGTATGCGAACCCAACCTCTGCGAGCGTCGCCACCGAGATGCCATCGCGAGACTTGCCATAGAAATCGATCTTCACTTTCGTTTGAGTCGAAAGCGCTGCCGCTCGCGCAGCATCGTCCACAAACTTGCGAACCTGCTCGAGGTAAACCTGGTCCGGGTAGCGAATGTAAAAATCTGCGACCGTGCGATCGGGCACCACGTTAGGCGCCGCTCCGCCTTCGGTGATCACGCCTTGAATGCGGGCCTCGGGGCGAATGCTGCTGCGAACGCTGTCGATGTTGTTGAACAAGTGAATGACCGCCTCAAGCGCGTTGCGTCCGTTCCACGATTGAAGCTGATGCGACGGCGCGCCGCTGAAAATGTACTTCACGCCGTCGATGTTCATGCAGCAGGTGCCGAAACCCGGCGCCGGACGCGAGGTCGCGCCGCTTGAATGACTTCTCACCAGGACGTCCATTCCGTTGAACACACCGGCTTCGAACATCACCGTCTTGGCGTTTGGCGGCATCATCTCCTCGCCGGGACAACCAAAGACCACCACGCTGCCCGGCAATTTCGAGCGATCCAGGTACTCGGCTATCGCCACGGCGGCGGCGATGCCTACGGGACCTTGGGCGCTGTGCTGGTCACCGTGAAAAGCGCGAGTCGTTCCGCGCAGCGCATCGTATTCGAGGATCACGCCGAGATTGGGCCCGCCGTTGTTTCGCTTGAAGCGCGCGACGAAAGCAGTGTCGAGCCCCGCAACCGGAATTTGAACCTCGAAGTCATGCGCCTTCAGGTAATCGATGAGTTTCCTAATCGAGCGTTGCTCCACGAAGCCGATTTCCGGATTGCGAGTGATGTCGTCCGCAAGAGCGAGGAGCTCTTTGTCCATCAGCTCCTTCGCGCGCGCAACGACTTTTTCTCGGGAGGGATTCGCCGCGGTCAATCGCGACACGATCGCAGGCACATCGAGTGATTGTTCGAGCGCGGCCATCTTCTTGAGCACCTCGCGGGCGGCATCACGCTCGGTTGGAGTCTCTTGCGCAGGAGCCGAAGCGACAGTCAACACGATCAAGCACAACAACGAAGTTAGGATCCTCATTAAATACCTCCGATTTGAGGGAGTGAAAGATAACGCTGATCGGAACAGGATGCAATGCGTAAGCCGAGTTTGTAGTCCCGCCTTCAGGCGGAAGCTCGTAAAGATCGATTCTGAAGAATCATAGATACAAACTTCCGCCTGAAGGCGGGACTACGAACTTTCGGATTTTTGATATAATCCTGCGCCGATCAAAACCATTTTCGAGAGGACAACATGGCTGGCGATGTAATAATCACGGAAGTCCGCGACCGAGTAGCATCACTAACTTTCAACCGGCCGGACAAGCTTAACGCGTTGAGCATGGACTTGATTGAGAAGTCGATCGAGACGCTGACAGCCTGGAGCAGCGATTCGGAGGTCGGCTGTGTAGTCGTGACTGGCGCGGGTCGAGCTTTTTGCGCGGGCGGCGACGTTTCGACTATGGCTCGCGACGAGAGCGAGTCGCTCGAGCAAAAGATCGACCGGTTGCGACATATGCAACAGCTTAGCTGGTTGCTCTATAACATGCCGAAGGTTACCATCGCGGCGGTGAACGGGTTCGCGATGGGAGCAGGACTCGGCGTCTGTTTGTCTTGCGACCTTCGTATCGCTTCCGATCAAGCTCGGTTCGGCACCGCTTATGCGAAGGTGGGTTACGGCGGAGACTTCGGAACGACCTGGCTGTTGACTCATTACGCCGGCGGCCCGAAGGCGAAAGAGTTGTTTTTTCTTTCGGACATCGTCGACGCAGACGAAGCTCATCGGCTTGGCTTGGTGAATCGGGTTGTTGCTCACGACTCTCTCAAATCCTCCGTTGAAGAGATCGCTTCTCGAATCGCGCACGGTCCGCTAACGAGCTATCGCTACATGAAGGCGAACGTGAATCTGGCTCCCACAGCCGATTTCAGGGCTATGCTCGATCGGGAAGCCGAGACTCATATGCGCTGCTCTATGACCGAGGATCATCGGGAAGGCGTTCGCGCGTTTATGGAAAAACGGGAGCCGAGGTTTGTAGGGAGGTGAACGGAACCAAATCAAACACAAAGACACCAGTCGCCAAACTCTTTTAGGAGACCTGTTTGTCGGTTGGCGCCTTTGTGGCGGGAAGGACATATGGAATTTCGCGAGATCATATATTCAAAAGCGAACCGTGTGGCGACGATAACTCTCAACCGGCCCACCAAGCTCAACGCTTACTCGGAGCTCATGATTCACGAGATAATCGCGGCGCTCGGCGAAGCGCGCGACGACGACGAAGTGCGCGCCGTCATAATCACCGGGGCCGGGCGAGGTTTCTGCTCGGGCGGGGACATAAGCCGCGATTTTCAATACCCGGCGCGCTATCGAGGCCATCGAATGGAAGCGATGCTCGAGATGCGCGAGAACATGCATCGGCTAGTCAATCTGCTTCGCCGGTTCGACAAGCCGACCATCGGCGCGGTGAACGGACCGGCAGTCGCGGGCGGGTTGACGCTCGCGTTGTGCTGCGACTTTCGCGTCGCGGCGGAGAGCGCGAAGCTTGGAGACACGAGTTTGAAATTCGCGCTGATTCCGGACGAAGGCGGCGCTTACTTATTTCCGAAATACATGGGCTTGGAAAACGCGCTCAAGATGTCGCTTTTCTCCGAGGTCTACGACGCGCGCAAGGCGAAAGAGCTTGGCCTCGTAACAGAAGTAGTGGCGGATGGCGATCTGATGCCGACCGCTCGACGTTGGGCCGAGAGGCTCGCGGACGGCCCGCCAATCGCGATACGAATTGCGAAGCGGATGATGTATAAACAACAGACTATGGATCTTGAGAACGCGCTGGAGGATGCGGCTCTCGCGGTTATGGTTACTAACTATTGCGATGATGTGAAGGAAGGCATCGCAGCGTTTCACGAAAAGCGAAAGCCAAGCTTCAAAGGGCGATGAGCTTTTTCTCTTTTGCGACTTTGCGGACCTTTGCATCTTTGCGCGAAACGACCACGCAAAGCGACAGGCTCACCGAGGCCCACAAGAAACTAACAACAGAGGAGAATTCATAGTGTCGTTATCAGACGAAACTGGATGGCTTGACGCGACAGATCTCGCTGAGCTGGTCCGGAAGAAGGAAGTCAAACCCATCGAACTGGTCGACGCTGCAATCGAGCGCATCGAGCGCGTTAACTCACAACTGAATGCTGTCATAACGCCTATGTTTGATCAGGCGCGCGCCGCGGCAAAAGGCAAGTTGCCGGACGGGCCATTCACCGGCGTTCCGTTTCTGCTCAAAGATCTGCTCGCCGCTTACGCCGGAGTGCCGATGACTTCCGGCTCCGGATTCACGCGCGATCTGGTTCCTGATCACGACAGCGAGTTGGTAGCGAGATACAAGCGCGCGGGTCTGGTCATCCTCGGGAAGACCAACACGCCTGAATTCGGCATCTTGCCAACAACCGAGCCCGCGCTGTTTGGTCCGACTCGAAACCCCTGGGACACAACTCGCGCGACTGGCGGCTCGAGCGGAGGCTCGGCTGCGGCAGTTGCGTCTGGGATGGTCCCGTTCGCGCACGGCAACGACGGCGGAGGCTCGATTCGAATCCCCTCCTCGTGCTGCGGATTGTTTGGAATGAAGCCTACGCGCGCGCGCAACCCGCTCGGGCCCGACTTTGGCGATATGTTCAGCGGTCTAGTGGCGGAGCACGCGTTGACTCGTTCGGTGCGTGACAGCGCTGCGCTGCTCGATGCGACATCCGGCCCGGATGTGGGAGACCCGTATTGGGCGCCTCCGCCCTCAGGTCCCTTTCTCAAAGAGGTCGGCGGCGATCCCGGCAAGTTGCGCATCGCGTTCACGACATCGGCGCCGAACCGAATACCCGTTCATTCCGATTGCGTGCGCGCCACGCACGATGCCGCGAAGTTGTGCAGTGATCTCGGTCACGAAGTCGCGGAGGCTGCTCCACGCATTGATGAAGATTCGATGGCGCCGATGTTCATGGCCGTGTGGTCATCGGGTTGCGCGTGGACGATCGACGGCATGGCGCGCTTGTTGAATCGCAAGCCGAAGGCCGAACACTTCGAACCGGGCACGTGGGCGCTTTACCAAATGGGCTACCAGCAAACCGGGCCCGCTTATCTGATGGCGCTTCAGTGGATGCAGGCGACCTCGCGGGTGATCGCGCGGTTCATGCTTGACTACGACGTGTGGCTGACGCCGACTCTTGGAGAGCCTCCGCTTCCGTTGGGCAGTTTCGATGCGACGCCGGACGATCCAGTCGCTGGAATGAGGCGGGCTGTGCAATTTGTGCCGTTCACTCCGATCTGCAACATGACCGGGCAGCCGGCGATGTCCGTCCCGCTGTTTTGGAATGAAGAAGGTTTGCCGATTGGAACTCACTTCGTCGGGCGTTTCGGCGATGAAGCGACGCTGTTCAGACTCGCGGCTCAGCTTGAGGAGGCGCGTCCGTGGGCTGGTCGCCGACCGACGGCGAGCGCGGCGTAGCACAGAATTTAGTCTGTGTTTTGGAAAAGTAATGAGCGAGGTACTCGACTATCAAGCGATGTTGCAGGTTGCGATCGCAGAAGCTCGTCAGGGACTCGCCGAAGATGGCATTCCGATCGGCGCGGCGCTGTTCGACAACCGAGGCAATCTTCTCGGCAGCGGTCACAATCGCCGCGTGCAAGATGGCGATCCGTCAGCGCACGGCGAGACCGACGCGTTTCGAAACGCGGGCCGACAGCGCGGCTACCGCGACAAAATAATGGTGACCACGCTTGCGCCTTGCTGGTACTGCAGCGGTTTGATTCGACAGTTCAAGATCGGAACGGTGGTCGTGGGCGAATCGCTGAATTTCAAGGGCGGGATCGACTGGCTCCGAGGAATTGGCGTGGAGGTGGTAGACCTCGCGTCACAGGAATGCGTCGAACTCTTGGCTAGCTACATCACCGAGCATCCTGAGATTTGGAATGAAGACATCGGAGAGGAATGAACGGTCGGGCCTTGCGACGACATTGAACCGAGGTAAAGAGGATGGCCGAACGTGTAGCCGAGCAAATCAAATCAGACGAAAAGTGCGGCTGGTGTGGCGGTACAGGAGTAATCAAGACGTGGAAATGTAGTGGCCTGTCAAGAGTTCGGATGCTTCGTTGAGACACAGACTTGTCCAACCTGCAAAGGAAGGAGGTATGTGGGTTGAGAGGGCCTATCGATAAGATTGTTGTCGAAACACTGGTCCTTCAAACTCCAAATCCCCTGACGCCAGCGATTGACTCGCTCACTTCAGATGCGCGCCGTAAAACTTTAGCACGCGTTGCCACGCGTCTTTCGCAGCTGCTTCGTTGTAGACTTCAGGCCTCTCATTGTTGAAGAACGCGTGATCGGAATCGGGATAGATGTGCATTTCAGCCGATTTGCCTGACGCCTTCAACTGTCGCTCAAGCTCGCGCACCGACTCCGGAGTGACGAACCCATCGCGCTCAGCATAGAGCCCAAGCACTGGCGCTTGCAGCTTTGCCAAGTCGGGCTTGACGTTCGGATGGCCGCCATAAAAAACCACACAAGCACCAACTTGTGGGTTTTTCGTCGCGGCATACAGCGAAAGCGCGCCGCCCATGCAGAAACCTACCGTGCCGACTTTATTGCCGGTGGTCGCGTCATGATCAACAAGGTATTGAATGGCTCCGCGAAGATCCTTTTCGGCTTCGTCGATTCGCATCGCCATCATCAACTTGCCCGCTTCGTCTGGTGAGGTTGTGCTCTTTCCGTGATAGAGATCAGGCGCGAGAGCGACGTAGCCGTCAGCCGCGAAGCGGTCGCAGACGTCTTTGATGTGGGGTACCAAACCCCACCACTCTTGAATCACCACAACGCCCGGACCTTTGCCCGAAGCCCGAGTTGCCAGATAACCCTCAGTCGTGCGGCCGTCACTCGGAAACGAAACCATCTGCCCTGCCATGGCAACCTCCATCAGGATCAATCATGGTTTTATTTCTTAGGCGTAGCAGTTGTTACCGGATTTGCCTTGTTGTATTCGTTGACGAAATCCTGAGTGATGTCGGCGCGCGGATCGTACCAAAGCACCGTACCTGACTGCACGGCGTTCGCGAGGTCGATCAGCATCACTATGCCGCGTTTGGCGGTGTAGTCTTCGGCGAACTTGCCCATCTTAGCGGTGACAGGCTCGAGCGCCCTGTCTCGCGCGCGCCCAGCCTCGGCTTGCAGGTCTTCCGTCTTGCGCTGGTATTCCTTCTTCATGCCCTCGAGGTTCTCCGTCATCTCGGCGATTCGCTGGGCGGACAGCACGCCGCTCTGCGACTTGATGGTCGTTTCAAGCGCGTTAATCTTGTCTGCGAGGCTCTGAACTTCTTTCACTCGCGGATCGAATTGCCGGTTCAAACCTTCGATCTTATCTTTGAACTCCGCCACCTTTTCTTGGAACACCGAGGTGTTGATTACACAGATCTTTCCTTTGGGAAGCAGCGCCGTCGCCGCCGGCTTTTGCGCGGCGCCACCCGCCGGTCTCTGCGCGGCGCCGGAAGTGGGTTGCTGCGCGAGGGCCACGCCTGCGAGCAACTGTAGCGCGAGCGTTGCGATTGCGATCCTTAATACCTTCATAGTTAATCTCTACTTACCTAAGGGTTTCTTCTGAGGCGGGGCCGGTTGGAGTGGAGAAGACGCGGGCGCGCCGCCGGGAACCGGATTCGCCTTGTTATACTCCGCGACGAAATCATCGGTGATGTCCGAGCCGGGATTCCAGTACGCGAGGGACCCGGTCTGGGCCGCGCCCGCAAGATTGATCACCAGAACTATCCCGCGCTGGCCAGCATAGGTGTTGAGGAATTGGAAGAGCTTATCGCGCACCGGCTTGGTTTGCGCGTCGATAGTCCGGTCGTAATCGGCTTTCGCATCCTCATAATCACGGGTAGCCTTCTTCTTCAAGTCCTCATAATTCCTCTGCAACTCTTGGCATTTGTCAGCCGTCAACTGCGGGCATTTGACTTGAATGTCGTTCTCCATCTGCTTCAGTTGAGTCTCCATGGCTTGGAGCTGCTGATAACGAGGCTGGAATTGCTTTTCGACCGCGTCGTATTTCTGCTTCAGCTCGCCGATACCCTGTGGAAATGCCTGGGTGTTGACGACAGCGATCTTGCCATCGGGCAAGGCAGCGCCGAGCCCCGCCTGGGTCGCCTGCTGCGCCGATGCCCCGACAGCTGCGAGCGCTAGTGTCATCGCTGCAAAAGCAGCCAACTTAATCTTAAACATACAAACTCCTGTCTACGGATTGAGCCACGCCGACGGTGGGCGTCAGCGGCTGATTGCGAAGCGTTCATTATAACAGCACCGCTCGATGTTTAAAACAAGAAACTCGAATTCGGGGCTAGAAGGTCCTCCCGACCGAAAAGCGAATCGCCCGCTTCTGCTCGAAGAAGAAGGGATTGACGCTGGTCTGCGTTCTTGCGTTTGGGTTCCACGCGAATATCAGCCGGAACGGGACATTGATTACGGGCACTTGGACTCGAATCTCGCCGCCCATGCTGTATCGGTAGTTGTCAAAGAGTCCGCTGGCGGCGTTTGAGAGCTGTACATCTCTGATCGTCTGTTTGTCGCCCAAGATTTCGACGGTTCTGAATCCGGGAGGCAACCCGCCTTGGTTCTCGGGCGGCGTCGCCTTTCTCAGCTCTCGCGCGGTTGCAATCTCGCCGCGGGTATTCAATGTGACGAAGTCCAGGGGCTGATTTGGTATGAACTCGGAGCGTTCGAACTGATCCGAGAGCTTGCGCAAATTGAAGGCCGAGCCTATATCGAAGAACGGCGCAAACTGAACCGGCCCGATGATGGGTATGCGGTACTCAACGTTGAATAAAAGCTCGGTGTCGCCGCCGATGAAGGCGGGGAAGACCTGCACTGTTGTATCGACCTGATTGGTCACCTCATACTGCGCGAGCACGGCGGGCGATATGCTGTTGCCGTTCGCCTGGCCGGGTTTCCGCACTCTGAGATTATTGCCGGTCAGCAGATCGGTTGCATGCACGTTAGCCGTATTAAACGTGCTTGCAACGGGCGCGGTCGGCGAGATGCTTCGAATGTTGTAGCCTCGAATATCTTGCTCTCCTCCGAGGAAATAGCGCGAGAAAAGTGGCGTCCCTCCGACGAATGACAGCGAGTTCGATTCGAAACGCGAGCCATATGGAGTTATGTGCCCGAACAGGAAGCGGAAACCGAGCGTTCGAGTCAACTTACCGGCTTCCAGCCGCGCGCGCGCGTCACGCCCGGCAAAAAAGGGCCGGAAGTATTTGTATTCGAAGGTGGGCTGTATCGTATTGACCTTTCCTCGAAGCGGTCCGCCCGCCAGCGAGGCAGCCAACGTTATTGCCGTTCCTTTTGTGGGGTCTAGCGTCGAGTTCAGCGTGTTGTACGAGATTGATGGCGTTAGGGTCGACTGAGTGACGCCACTTTGCCGGAATGTCACCAGAATGTGTTTCGAAGGATCAGGATCCCGGTTGACCGCAGGATCGAGTATGTCAGTAGTCTGGAATCCATAAGAGAGCCCAAGCCTGATGAACCTCCCCATTCGAAAACGTTTGGCAAAGTATTGAAGCGGGGCGCTCGCAGAGACGCTGGCTCCCGAAGTCCTTTGCGTGAATAGCGAGCTTCCGTTGAAAGTACCAAAAAGGTTCTGGACCGTCGTAGCCCCGAATCCCTGGCCGATAAACTGATAGTCCTGATAGAAGATGTTGAACCCGAGGCTGATCGGCCGTCCTCTGAAATACGGCTCGGTGAATCCAAACGAGGCAACTTTCTGAAGATTGCCCGTCGCAACGTTGAACGACAGCGCCTCGCCGTAGCCGAGCAGATTGTTGGTCGAGTATTGAATGCCGATGTACGAACCGCCGATACCCGACACGCCGCCGGTGAAGCTGATCTGCTGCCGGCCCTTTTCTTCGACCTTCACCGTGAGATCGACCTGTCCTTCCTTCTCATTCGTATTAATCGTGGCGTCTTCTTTTTTAATCTGATTGAAGTAACCGAGTTGGTTCAGACGCAATATGCTGAGCTCCCACATCTGTTCGTTGTATCTTTCGCCTTCATTGAGCAGCACTTCGCGTCGAAGCACGTTTTCGCGTGTGAAGGTGTTGCCGATGAACTCAAGCCTATGAAGCGTGTACTGCTTGCCTTCCTCGACTCCGAAGGTTATGTCCACTACGCCTTTCGTCGAGTCGTTCGGGTCGTCCTTGAAGTCGGGCACGAAACCCGCGTTGAACTGAATATATCCTCGCGAGCCGTAAAGCTTCTTCAGGTTATCGAGGCCTTTTTGAACAACCGTGTAGCCTTTGACGACGTCGCCTGATTTCAATCCGATGACCGCCTTGATCTGATCGGCTGTGAATTCGGTATTGTCTTCGACCTTGATTTCGCCCGCCCGATACTGGCGGCCCTCGTCAAGCGGGATTACTATCTTGAGTCCTTGCCCTTTGTGACCGAATATCGGAACCCATGTGCCGATCCTTCCGACTTCTTCAACGCGCGGCTCGCCGAATCGCGCTTTCAAGTACCCGTGGTCTGCGTAGACCAAAACGCGAAGTCGATCCAGATCGGTATCGAGTTTCTCCTTGTGATAAATATCTTTCGAGCTAAACGTCGTGAACAGCCCGAGTTGCTTCACAAGTTTCATCTGGCTCCGCAGATAAGAACTTGAGAACACCTTGTTGCCTTCGAACTCAACGGTCGCGACGCGATAACGCGGACCCTCATCGATCTTGAACGTCAGCGCGACGGCGGTTCCTGATATGCGCTCAACGGCGGGCTCGACTTTTGCCTCAGGATGTCCTTCGTTCGCGAGCAGTTCTTTAATCACCGCCGCCGCGCGCTTGGCCTTAACGGCGTCGTACTGTGATTCCTTGGACAATCCGACTGTGCGCTTACGAAACTCCTCCAGAACCGTCGATTGCTGAACCGACTTCAGCCCTTCGTACTTGATGTCTAGAAGGAGAGGACGCTCGACAACTTCGAATGTTATGATTTTGCCGCCTCTCGTGCCTTCCTCGGCATAAACCTTAACGTCCTCGAAATGACCTTGGGCGTACAGCGCGCGAACATCGCGGTCGAGTTGCACGGGATTGTAGGGATCGCCCTCGCGAGTGCCGATCCAGATCTTGATCGTCGATTCCGGGATTCGGCGATTGCCGCGAATGAGCACTTGCTCGACGTTTACGTTCTGAACTCTGCTTGCGACCGCGAACCGACTGATTGGCCAACCTATGACGATTGTTGCGACTGCCGCGACGAGCCAAAGAACACGCTTACTCATAAATGAACGCACACTCCCTAGAAGTACTGAGTTCGTTTTTCTTGTCTCTAAGTTCTTTTGCTGCCAAGCTTTTCAAGCACTGCCAGACTCGCTCTAACGATCCTGCTCAACGCTGGTATTCACTTCAACGGAATATAGAACGTTTGAGTGAGCGCTTATTGTAGCAAAAATGCAGCGGACAAGGCCAACTTGAGAAAGTTGGCCCGGCCAGGGCCTTGGATCTCGGTCTAGAATGTCTTTCAGCTCTAAAACGAACCATTTAAGGATGGTTCGACATAATCATTTGTCCTCGGTCGGGATTTTTTCTGTCGCGAAGCTACGCTAAACTCTGTCTGAAGGGCATTCCTAGAAATATGACAACCGACCTGGACATCGACCGCGTAGCTGCCCGGGTGGCCGACCTGCGGCAGAAGATCGAGTACCATAATTACCTCTACTACGTTAGAGACACGCCAGAGATCAGCGATGCGGAGTACGACAGGATGTTCCGCGAGTTGCTCGAGCTTGAGAAGGCGCATCCGGAGCTTGCATCCCCAGACTCGCCCACTCAGCGAGTCGGAGGCGAACCCCTCGAACGCTTTGCGAAAGTCGAGCATCACGCGCCGATGCTCTCCTTAGCAAACGCGTTCAGCGAGGAAGAATTGCGCGCGTTTGACCGCCGCATTCGCAATCTTCTCGACCACAACGAAGTGGCGTATGTAACCGAGCTAAAGATAGACGGAGTTGCGATCGCGCTTACTTATCAGAACGGCCGCTTCGTCCGGGGTGCGACTCGCGGCAATGGAGTAATCGGCGAAGACGTCACCGCCAATCTCAAAACCGTAAAGCAGATTCCGCTCAAATTGAAAGCCGGAGGCGAACGCATTCTCGAGATGGAAGTGCGCGGCGAAGTTTATCTGCCGCTGTCTGCTTTCAACGCGCTCAATGAAGAACGTGCGGATCAAGGTCAAGCCTTGTTCGCCAATCCGCGCAACGCCGCCGCGGGCGCGATCCGCCAACTCGATCCAAAGGTCACTGCCGCTCGCCCGCTTTCGTTTTTTGGCTACTCGATCGGTTACATCGAGAACGGCGAGCTTAAGTCTCAGAAGGAAACGCTTGAGACGCTTCAGGAATGGGGCTTCCCAGTCAACACCAACTTCCGCTGGCACGAGTCGATTGACGGCGTGCTCAGGTTCTGTGAGGCGTGGGAGCAAAAACGCGAATCGCTCGATTACGAAATAGACGGCGTAGTGGTCAAGGTCGACGACCTCGAAGACCAAAGGGTCCTCGGCACTGTCAGTCGCGACCCGCGATGGGCGGTAGCTTATAAGTTCCCCGGGCAGGTCGCGACCACCAGGCTGAGAGACATCGGCATCAACGTCGGTCGAACCGGATCCATGAATCCCTATGCAGTGCTCGAGCCCGTGCGTCTGGGGGGCGTGACGATCAAGCTTGCAACGCTTCACAACCAGGATGACATTCGGCGAAAAGACATTCGCGTCGGCGATATGGTCGTGGTCAAACGCGCTGGCGATGTAATACCTCAAGTGGTCGGCCCGGTGCTCGAACAACGCACCGGCAAGGAAAAGACCTTCCACTATCCTGACAAGTGTCCATCGTGCGGGAATCCGGTCGTCCACGAAGAAGGCGAAGCAATGGCCTACTGCGTCAATCGCGAATGTCCCGCGCAGATCTTCGAGAGCCTTAACCACTTCGTCAGTCGCGGGGCGATGGACATCCGCGGGCTCGGCCCGTCGACGATATACAAGTTGCTGGAGTTGGGCTTCATTCGCGACGCCGCTGATCTCTATTCATTGACCGACGAGCAACTATCGGAGCTCCCGGGCTTCAAGGAGAAGTCGATTCAAAATCTTCAATCAGCGATCGATGATAGCAGGGAGCGTCCTTTCGAAAACGTCTTGTTCGCACTTGGCATCAGGCACATTGGAGAGGGTGTGGCCGCCCTGCTAACTGAAAACTTTCACGACATCGACGGACTGATGAACGCGAACGAAGAAGACATCGCCGGAATCTTGGGGATCGGTCCTCGAATCGCAAAGAGCGTTCATCAATACTTCAAAGACGCGCAGAATCGCGACCTGGTCGAGCGCTTACGCAAAGCCGGATTGAAGATGGAAAAAGAAGCGCGCGCCGTGAAGCGCGGGCCTCTGCTTGGGAAGACTTTTATTATCACCGGCAAACTCGACAGCATGCCTCGGAGCGCCGCAGAGAAATGGATCGAGGAGCGGGGCGGCGCCGTGCTGCCGTCGGTCTCCAAGAAGCTTGATTATCTTGTGGTCGGCGCTGAACCCGGTTCAAAGCTCGCCAAGGCGCAGAAGCTTGGTATTACTCAAATCACAGAGAAGAAACTGTTTGAGATGGGAGAGTAGACTCAGTTCGCGGCTGACTTTCGGTGCGCGACGCCTTCCACGTACTTGGAAAAAGCTTCCGGCTTTCCCGGCGGCGCGATATCAAACTGAAGCCTGAGTCTGTCCTTTCCTTCTTTGCTGTAGATGAATCGAAACCTCGGAGCGGAGGGCGACACCTCGCTCAAGAATGTGATGCTGCTTTGATCTTTGGAACGGCTGACTGCGTAGTTAATCACATGGCCTTCGTTGTCGAAGTACGTTGCTCGAATCGTTCCATCGCGGTCGCGATAGATCACCATCAGGTCAGTGTGCGTATAAGCCGGCTTGTCTTTGGTGGACGGATAGTCGGCGCGGTTTCTCCTGACCAGAATCTTGCCGTCGAGGTCGCGGCTAAAGGAGAAACTCCCGGTCGCTTCTCCCGGCGTTCCGCTGCCTTCGGCGACCCACTCGCCTGCCAGAAAGTCGAATGCTTCCCATCCAGGGTCTTGTTGCGGCCGCTGAGCCGCCAAAGCTGCAGTCGCAACCAGATTGAAAGCCAATATCAGCGCCGCGCTTCCGCACCCTCGTCGGACCATGCAAAGCTCCCTGCGAATATCTTATCGTGTAACCGCAGGCTGTCAATTTCTGGTTGTCGGAGTTGAATAAGAAGGGCATTTGCGCCTCGATCAATCAGCTGTCTAGTTTCAGCTTACTGCGCTAAAATATCAATCGTTGGCTAAAACTATGAAGCTGGTGATGATCGGTGGGCACTCGCGGAACATCGGCAAGTCTTCGGTAGTCGAAGGCTTAATCCGCGCGTTGCCCGAGTTCAACTGGACCGCGGCGAAGATCACGCAATTCGGGCACGGGATCTGTTCGATGAACGGCAAAGCTTGCGGCTGCGCGGTCAGCGAGCATCAGTTCTCGATAACCGAAGAGCGTAACCGCGACACAGGAACCGACACGGCGCGCTTCCTGGCCGCGGGCGCGCGACGTTCTTTGTGGGTGCGAACGAAACAGGGAGAGCTGTTAACTGCGCTGCCAATTTTTCAAAAGAAAATCCAAGGCGACCAGTTCGTCATTGTCGAGAGCAACAGCTTGCGACGATTCATGAATCCAGCAGTTTATCTTCAAGTGCTGGACGTTTCAAACCCGGACTTCAAAGTTTCGGCGAGGGAGTTCTTCGATTTGAGTGACGCGTATGTGCTTGTGAGAACCGGCGGCGATCAACCGGCAGTTCTCGCTAATAGCGTGTTGCTCGAACGTGAGATTGAGAAGAACAAACCTTGCTTCACGGTGACAAGAGAACACCGATTTATCAGCGGGGAAATTGTTGAGTTTGTCAGATCAAAGCTCCAAGTTGAAGAATCCGATGTTGCGAGATGCGTATAGTCGGCCTGTCAAGGACCTGAGAATTTCGGTCACCGACAGGTGCAATTATCGCTGCACGTACTGCATGCCTCTCGATGAGTACGTGTGGATCGACCGTCGCGAGATACTGAGCTTCGAAGAGATCACCCGCGTCGCCCGCGTGTTCGTTGGGTTGGGCGTCGACAAGATTCGGATCACCGGCGGCGAGCCGCTTGTGCGCAAGGATCTTCACAGGCTTGTGGGCATGCTTTCGCGGTTGGAAGGCGTGGGCGATCTTTGCCTGACGACTAACGGCTCGCTGCTCTCAGAGCAGGCCGAAGCGCTTTCTGCTGCCGGCTTGAAGCGCGTCAACGTCAGCATCGACACGCTCGATCCTGAAAAGTTCAAGCGGATAACCAAGCGCGGCGATTTGGCGAAGGTTCTCGAAGGCGTATTCGCAGCCAAGCGTCTCGGGCTTCAACCAATCAAGATCAACGCGGTGATCGAACGGGGGTTGAACGACGACGACGTCATCCCGCTGGTGGACTTCGCTCGCGAGCATGGATTCTCGATGCGCTTCATCGAGTACATGGACGTCGGCAACGCGAACGATTGGATATCCGAAAAAATAGTCCCGAAGAAAGAGATTCTCGAAACGATCAACGCCCGTTACCCGCTTCGAGAAGTAGGCCGAGATCACGGCACAGCGCCGGCGGTTGATTATGAATTCGTCGACGGCGGCGGAGAATTGGGCGTCATCGCTTCAGTGACCGAGCCCTTCTGCGCCAGCTGCACCCGCGCGCGATTGACGGCTGATGGAAAGCTGGTGACGTGTCTGTTTTCAAATCAAGGGTACGATCTGAAATCGCTGATCCGAAACGGCGCGAGTGAGGAAGAGCTGACTGAAGTTATCAGCTCGATGTGGAGCAAACGAACGG
>DASXSR010000177.1:0-13460 GCA_036505875.1 Blastocatellia bacterium
TAGCTATCGAGGATCGGCGGCAACGTACTGATGCCGCTGCCAAGCATCATGCCGAGCGAGAGGATCACGACGAGAATCGGCATCGACAAGGCCCCGAGCGCTCGGTACTTGGGCTTGCGAATCACAACCAGCGTCGCGAGGCCCGCGCCCGCGCAGAAGCCCAAGGTCAAGGCGTACAAATTGTCGAGCGGAAAATATCGCCAGACCCCGTTGATGCCGGCCTTCCAACCTTCTTTGTCGCCGGCTTCCACCCAACGAATCATCCATCCCGACAGATTGAAGCAATAACCCAGCGCAACCGTGATCAGACCGAGACGGTTCAGCACGTTTTCTTTGACGAAGATATTTGTGACCAGAATGACCGCAGCGGAGATGTAGCTGATCAGCGCGAGCATCACCAGAGCGTCGCTGTAGAGAAAGCCAACAGGTCGCCCCGCTTGAATGCGAATGACGATGAACAAGACCGCCGCGACGATTGGCGCGATGACCGGGATCAAACCGACGACCTTGGCAGGCAGAGTCAATTCCAGTTCCGGCATTATCGCTTCTTCGTGTTTCAATGCTCTACTCATTTCTTGGTCCTCCCGTAACGGACTGCACCAGCGAATTGAACCGGCCTTCGAAGGCAGGCCTGTTCCGGTTTGTGTTCCCACCAAAATAGATCTTCGAACCTTTACCGTTCGGCTCAATAACGGCCCACACTCTCTGATGTGAGAAGAAGAAGACGCTGCACAGCGCCAGCACAAGCAACGTGAATCCGATGTACACCGGCGTGCGTCCAGGATCATACTGGATTGTGAGCGTGTGCGTAGTCGAGACCTTTTCAAAATCTCTAAGGATGATCTTGTTTCCGTCAAAAAGCAGCGGATTCTCGCCGCCTTCTTTGCTAACTTTGTCGTTCGCTTTCGTTAAGTACTGCTCGGAGAGTTGAGGGTTGAACGCAAAGGCCATCGTTCGCTTGCCATCGGGACCGGTGATTTCAAGTTGCGCCGCGGGATTGTTGTAGTCGCGTGACAACGTGGTGGGACCATCTTTATCGACATCGAAGTCAGGAAAGAAGCCAACGTATCTGATTGTTCCGACACCCGGAACATCCGCAGACCCGTTTCGCGCAATCGTAATCGGTTGAAGGGTGGCCGCGCCTCCGTTGGCCGGCTCGATTGAGATCGTGATCTGTCGCGCGTTTCCAAGAGGCATGAATGAATTCTGGAAGAATCGATAGCCCCGATAATCGCCAACGTTATTCAAATGAACCAGGATGTCCTTCTGAACGTTGCGTTCCTTGTCAACGATTCTGATGTAGCTCAGCCAGTCAATGGTGTTGGTCTGATCCAGAGTGCCTTCGGGACGAATAAGCTTCTGCTGCAAGTCGGTGCATTGGATCTGAAACGGCAACGGCTGTTGACCACGTCGTGGCCCGTCAAGCGTAATCTCATTGGTCTCAAACGTGTTTGAAGCCTTGCCGGGTTTGATCTCCATCGCCCCGCCCACCCCGTAGCGACTGGTGAGGAACCCTCCAGTGAAAATTGTAAGCAGCGCGACGTGAACGACATATGCCCCGAGCCTGTTCCACGGATTCCGCTGAGCGAAAACCGTCACGCGATTGTTCTCCTCGTTGACCCGCGAGCGAAGGCCGTGCTTTCGCCAAGCGTCGCGCACCTTCTCGGCAACGCTCTGTGGATCGCCGCGCTCGACGGCCTCGACGTTAAACATCTGGGCGGCGATGAATTTTGGCGACGCATTTAGCTTAGGCTTGCGTATGTATGTCCACGCTGCCGGGAAGCGGTCGATCGAGGCGAGGATGATGTTCAGTCCGGTGATTGCCAGCAGCAGCGTGAAATACCGCGAGCGATAAATGTCGAAAAATCCGAGCGCGCCGTAAACGGCCTTCTGCGCCGGCTTCAGATTCGCGTAATATTTTTCGAAGCCCTCCACGGTTACCTGCATCACGATCATGCCGATCATGCAGCAAGTAAGCATGATGCTCAGCATGACGACGCCGAATCTCACCGAGCTTAGCAGACGCAGCACCTTGTCGAGCGCCGATTCGCTCTTCTTAACAACCACCTTAACCGCCGGTGGAGCGACAGCGTCCGCCTTAGAAGCTAATTCACTTTCACTTGTTGCCATAACCTGATTCGGACTTTGCACGATCACTGTGAAGAACCAAATCGCATTCTAACAACCTCGATTTTTGTATGTCAATGAGAGCCGTTCCAAAGGTCGTACTTGAAGTCCACAGAGTGCAAGCCAAGCCTCCAAAAGAATGGGATTAGAACAAAGATACGTGTGCAAACAACGTACCGGCTCGCAGGTGCGGAACTTTTCGCGTTGTCGAGCTGCAGGCGCCAGCGATGGACTGGAAAGTCCCGGCTCGGAGAGTTTTCACCCGCTCTACGGGGGACTTTTCACGCGGTATCTCAACGAACAGCTCTATCGGCGAAGAACTCCGAAGGCACAAATCGCAGGCGGATTGGACCGCCACTGCGATTCGTTTCAACTCATAAAATCTCGCGCTCGTTGCCAACTCGACGTGTGATCCGTTCGCGGTCAAGAAACTCGAGCAGCGGGATCGCGTACTTGCGCGATAGTCCTCCGGTGATCTCCTTGAACACTGAGACGTCGATCTTCGGATTGATCGACTTTTGTGCTCGCACGCGCGACTTCAGTTCCTCGATTGAATCAACGTGAAAGACAAAATCGCCGATCCGCACTACGCGGCGCTCTGACGCAAGCAAATTGTAAAGCTTCCGAGCGAGATCAACCCTAGTCCCGGTGATGGCAGCGCTTTCCTCGAGCGTTGGGGCCTGCAGCCCCGATGCCTTGAAAGCGGCTTCCAGAGCCTGTTTCGCGGCAGCATCCGAATCGCTCAGCGCCGGTTTGTGCGACGCGAGCTTTAACGCGTCTCGCTCGGCTGAGACTTTGCCCTCCTCCACAAGACGCACAACGACCGCGCGAAAGATCTCCGGTCGAACTTGTCCGAACACTTTTTCGCGCACTTCTTCCCGGCTCAATCCCAGCGCAAGCGGCTCGCGCCGATGATGGTCCGCCAGCATCTCAATCACCTTTCCGGCCAACTCGCTGTAGGTGTCAATTGATACCAAGAGAAGCGGCGCGCTGCTGACTTCAAATACACGCCTTGTATTAATCAGCTCGCGTGTTGCCTTTTTTATTTGTTCATCTGTCGCCCCCGTGCGAGCGGCAATCTCATCCTGACTCATCCCGTGAACACCAGCCATCTCGATAAAGATAGCCGTACGCCCGGCTAGATCGGCGGCTTCGAGCCTCTCGAGTCGCGTGCGTGTTGAAGTGTCGCGTATGCGATGCTTTTCGGGGAGGGCGTCGATGATAACTCCTCCACCGATTGTTATCTGTGGAGAGTAGCTTCGAATAATGAATCGATCTCCTGGAATCGCCGTCAACGGCTGTTCTAGCCTGAGCTGAACGATCTCGCTTGATCCCGGTTGAATGGGCCCAAATGGACTCATTTGAGCTATTACGACTACGCGCGCCATCACCTCCGCCGTGCCATGATGCAACCGCACTCTCGCACGTTGAGCGAGCGGACGTGGCGCGGACGGCAACAACTCCAATCGCGCATCTATCATTGATGTGGCGCGCAGCCTGTCAGCAGGGGCGAGGACGGTTCCACGCTCAACCTGTTCGACGTTTACTCCTTGAAGATTGATTGCGGTGCGCTGGCCCGCAAGCGCGCGCTCGGTATCATGCCCGTGAACCTGAACGTTGCGAACTCTCGCGCGCACGCCGGCGGGCAAGACTTCCAACTCATCCCCTGCCGCAATCTCACCCGCGACGAGTGTGCCGGTGACCACAGTCCCGAATCCCTTGATCGAGAACGCTCGATCAATGGGTAATCGTGAAACCGCCGAAACAGTCTTGGGCTCAACATGCTCTGCCAGATCGGCCAGCGCAAGCTTTAGCTCTTCAATGCCCTCGCCCGTACGTGAGCTCACAGCAATGATGGGAGCACTTTCGAGAAATGACCCGCGAACGAAGTCCTCGACTTCGGCGCGAGCCAGCTCGAGCAGGTCTTCGTCGACAAGATCCGATTTGGTCAGTGCGATGAGTCCCGATTTGACGTGCAGCAACTGGCAGATTTCGAAGTGCTCGCGAGTCTGCGGCATCACGGATTCATCCGCGGCGACGACCAGCATCACGATGTCCAGCCCATGCGCGCCGGCGAGCATGTTCTTGACGAAGCGCTCGTGTCCCGGCACGTCGACGAACCCAAACCTGAAATCGCCGATCGACAGATCGGCGAATCCAATGTCGATAGTGATGCCGCGTTGTTTCTCTTCCTTGAGACGGTCGGCGTCGATGCCAGTGAGGGCTTTAACAAGAGCAGTCTTGCCGTGGTCGATATGGCCCGCGGTCCCGACGATGATGTGCTTCATAATGTTGGCAATGCGTCACCTACGATTGCCCATCTGCGGCGGAAACGGCTCACGCAGCCGGTTTGAAGGCGCCTTGCAATCGATAAGTGCCCCACGCCACGGTCATCGAGGCTCCATCGCCTGCCTTCTCTAGTGTGATCTTGAGCAGGTCCTGCGGCGCGCCGTCTTTGTTGAAGCGAAGCGGAGCTTCGAGGACGACGGTAGACGGGTTGAGTGGCCGCTCAATAGCTGAGGACACCAGCAGCGTCCAGTTTTTCTGCTCGTCGGCGCGCGCGAAGATCGCGTACTTCCCTGCCCCAAGCCGCTTGCCGTTGAAATCCAGGTCCACGGTCGTCTCAAGCGTCGTGGGATCGTTCATCCCCATGAACCACGCGAGACCAGGCTTGATCAAATCGTCGAGATTTCGCTTGCCGAGCCGTGGCGTGCCGTAGTGAATCGATACCTTGCCTTTCCCCAGCTCGATGGTGGTTGTATCCTCGCCCGGATCGTGCGCAGAGGCTGTGTCTCCTCCGTGGCTGTTCGCCAAACCGCACGCAACAGCTACCGCCACGATACCGATCAACAAGACAAATGAAGCAATTTTCATAACCACTCCTCGATTGGTGAATGTCGTTCTCAGTTAGCGTATTGCACTGCTAGGAAGCGGTCAAGCTGCAGTTAGGTACACATGCGGTCTTCAAATTCCACCCACGCCAGTGGGTGGATCATTCATACACGGCCTACACCCGAGGCGGCCCATCTCTTCATTGTTTTCTCTTTTTCTTCCCTCCCCTCGCTGGGCGAGGGGAAGGAAGAAAAAGAGAGGAAGAGAAGAAACCGGTGCACCTGTTTGTAGGCTGAACGTGAACGATCCACCACTGCCGTAGGTGGGATTATGAAATGCCGTAGGTGGGATTACGGGCAAAATGATGAGATGCAGCCACGCGGTCAATCGCTTGAACTCTCGCGCTCGACCATCTATCCTCGACCACGCGATGCGGAAGTACGGGGACCGAGGAGGATTGCTATGAACAACTCAGTGCGTCTGCGGGTTTGTCTTATACAGCTTTTGGCTGCGCTTGCGATGACCGCTGAACCAGCCTTGGCTCAAGAGACCGCCCTTGACCGCTACATCGCAAAGCCTGATTCCAGTTATTCGTGGAAACTGATCAGCACGACTCCGGGCGACGGATTCAAGCAATATGTCATCGATCTGACCTCGCAGACCTGGCGCAGCGAGGCTGAAGTTGATCGACCAGTTTGGAAGCATTGGCTCACGGTCGTCAAACCCGACGGGACTACATCAAACAAAGCGCTGCTTTTCATCGGCGGAGGAAGCAATCGCGATGCGGCGCCGTCAAAGATTTCTGATCGGCTCGTCAGCTTTGCGAAGGAAACCAACACGGTTGTCGCGGAGCTTGGGATGGTTCCGAATCAACCGCTGTTCTTCTCCGATTCGAAACAGAAGGGCCGCACCGAAGATGATCTCATCGCTTATAGTCGAGTGCGCCAAATGAAGTCCGGCGATGACACGTGGCTGGTGCGTCTTGCGATGGTCAAGAGTGGCGTGCGCGCGCTCGACGCGATTCAACAGTTTCTCGCAAGTGAAGCCGGCGGCAAGCTCAAGGTCGATCAGTTTGTGGTTTCGGGCGGATCAAAACGCGGCTGGACGACCTGGCTTGTTGGGGCCGTCGATAAGCGAGTCATCGCGATCATGCCGACGGTGATCGACGCTTTGAACTCCGAGGCGATCACTCGGCATCATTTCGAAGCGTATGGTTTCTTCTCGCCCGCGTTGCAAGATTACGTCAATCACAAGCTGTTTCCTGACAAGATAGGCACACCCGAGTATCAGCGCATCCTCGCGATCGAGGACCCTTACAACTATCGCAATCGCGACCGGCTCAAGATTCCAAAGTATCTCGTGAACGCTTCTGGCGATCAGTTTTTCTTGCCTGACAATTCGCAGTTCTACTTCAACGAGCTTCAAGGGGAGAAGTATCTGCGCTACGTTCCGAACGCGAAGCATAATCTCGCCGGCTCAGACGCGCGTGAGAGCTTGCTTGCTTATTATCAAGCGATCATCACTAACAAACCGCGACCGCAGTTTTCGTGGAAGAAAGAAAAGGACGGCACGTTGATCGTGACAGTTAAAAACAAACCTCGCGAGGTGAACTTGTGGCAAGCGACCAACCCGAAGGCGCGCGACTTTCGCGTGGACACGATCGGCAACGCTTATACGAGCAGTCCGCTGAAAGAAGTAAAGCCCGGCGTTTACGTCGCGCGTGTAAACAAACCGGCTAGCGGCTTCACGGCGTTCTTTGTCGAGTTGGTTTACGATAGCGGCGGGAAGTATCCGTTCAAGTTTACGACTGAAGTGAGCGTGGTGCCTGACGTGTTGCCGTTCAGTTTCAGGGCCGTGTCTAAGTAAAGGTTCCACACGTACTCTAGTCTTCTGGCGGTAACGGGATCTGCGCTCCGTGCCATACTGCAACTATCCAAACAATCTTGCCCTCTAGCCGGTAGAAGAACCGGTAGGGTGGAACGATCACCTCACGGTAAGGAAGAGTAGGAAACTCGGGCACGATTCTTGCGGAATTCGGAAACCGCTGAAGACGTTTCAACGTCTTTTTCGCTCGTTCGCGCAAGCGCTTTGCGGCCGACGGGTTGTCGCGCGAGATATACCGCAACAGACAGGAACTGCTCACGAGCAGAAGGGGTGAAGCGTACTCTCACAGCTTGGAATCCTGAAGGATCAGGTCCGCCTCTTTGAGCACATCGTCAAGATCGTATCCTTGCCCTGCAGCGATCTCTTTCTCGCCGCGGGCCAGTAGCATAAGCAGTTCTCTTTCGTGTTGTGCTCGCTCGTACGCTTCGCCACTCACGATGACCGCTGCGGTCTCGCCGTTTTCGGTGACGATTAGCGGTCCTTCAGAAGAGCGCAAGGCAGCTAACACGCTTGCCGGGTCGCACAGAAAATCTTTAACGGGAATCCTCGCTGGAGATTCGCTCATAAGACCTCCTTAATCTGAAGCATGATGATACAGTTCAGTTTCGCAAACACCAAGAATTGTCTTAATGCTCTAGCAAGCTACGCCTTCATTCGAGAATGGCTCGGCGAGTCAGCAAACCCGACTGTTAGGATTCAAAGCTTGAACTGGAAGTATGTGAAAGAACAGTACGAAAAGGCGATGGTCCGACTCGAAGATGGCGACACAGCCAGTACTGTAACTATTGCCAAGTCGATCTTAGAAGCTGTCTGCCGCCACATACTCGATAGCGTGGGCAGTTCATACGACCACAAAGAGAATCTCCTTAGGTTGTGCGGAAAAGCCTGCGAATCAATCAATTTGTCGCGGAGAGGTGACCGTCAAGCGGAAAGCCGAATCATCAGTGGTTGCAAGACCATCGTACAAGGCATTGCTGAGATGCGAAACGCAATGGGCGACGCGCATGGACACGGCAAAAACGATGTGGTCGCAGAACGGCGACACGCGAAGCTTGCGTTGGACGCTGCAAGCACTGCAGCAAGTTTTCTGATTGATACCTATCGTCAAACAAATGCACGAGGCATCGAGATACCGGCCTCCTCTTCAATTGTCGAACGCCCTATGCTGAGTCTGGTTTTCTCGGCAGACAACAGAGACAGGAATGAGATTCCGGACGAGATTCAATAGATTTCCGGCATTGTTAAGATCCACCCCGGCTAGCTGCTTACATCATGTTCAAAGCTTCAACCAGTTGCTTCGCAAGCACCGGCGCGCGTTCGTCGTGCTTCAAGTAACAATATACCGGCACAGCCTGACTGCCAATCCATCGTGCCCAGTCTGTCATTTCCTCTGCCGAGTAGTCACCTTTTCGCAAGCGCATGTAAACGAATGAGCCAGTCACTTCGCGAGGCGTGTCCGGACCTTCGCCTTGTTCTTTTTCGACCACGCCCAAAGTTGTCTTGTGCTCGCGAAGCAGATCGTAAACGTCATCCGCGAACCACGATTCGTGTCTGAACTCGAAGGCAAGTTTCCCTTTCGATGCAAACTTGTTGAGAAAGCCTTCGAGCACCTCGGTATCCTTCTTGAAATTCGGCGGTAACTGAACCAGTATCGGTCCGAGCTTCTCTCTCAAGCCTGCAGCGCTGTCGAGAAAGAAGCCCATCTCGTCGTCTACATTGCGCAGCCGCTTGAAGTGCGTGATTCGCTGGCTGAGCTTCAGAGTGAAGGAAAAGTCATCGGGTACTTCCGCGTACCAGCCTTCGCACAGCTTGGCGGTCGGCATCCGATAGAAAGTGTTATTGACCTCCGTCGTCGAAAAGTGCTGCGCGTAATACGAAAGATACTTCTTGGGCGGAAGATCCTCCGGATAAAATATCCCCTTCCATTCTTTGTAAGCGAAGCCCGACGTGCCCACCAGGATTCGGTTGGAGCTGTTCATTTGCTTGCATAGTACAACGCGGCTATTCGTCCTTCAAATACCACGGCGTGCTGATCACGACAATCCGCTCCTCGCCCTCCAAGAGGAGCAATGTCCTCAACACCTCGCCGTGATGGTTGTGAAGCAGATACTCATACCAGTGCGGCTCGACCAGCTCCGGGATGATCACAGCGATGAGCTGATCCGGTTTCTCCTTCTTAATCTTGTCTACGAAATTCAAGAGCGGCTGATAGAGCTTCCGATAGGGCGAATAGATAGTCTCCAACCGCGGAACCGCAACCTTCGCCTGTCGGGCCGGTTTCTCGACTTTGTCCAGCCAAAGTTTCTGCAAGCGCCCGTTTTCGTCCTTATCATCACCGACATGGACGGCGGTGATGTCATCGGATATCTGCAATCCAAATCGCAGCGCGCGTTCGGAAATGCGATTCCATCCGTCGATTGGGATAATCACAACCGGCGGCGGATTCTTCGCCGCTCTCAGCTTCACCTGTCTCTGTACCTCCCGCGCGACTTTCTTGTAATGCCGGTTGATTTGCACAAACAGCAACATCAGTCCTGGCACGATTATCAGACTGATCCAAGCTCCTTCCACGAACTTTGTGATGACAATTATCGCCAACGCTATGCCGGTCGCTGTGGCGCCAACAGCATTGACCGCGAGGGAGGTCCGGAAGCCGCGGCCTCGCTTTCGCCGCCAATGAATCACCATTCCCGCCTGCGAGAATGTGAACGCGCTAAACGCGCCGACCGCGAATAGCGGGATGAGCCTTTCGGTGATGCCGCCAAATGCGATCAGAATCAGCGCGGACAAAATGGCCAGCACGCTGATCCCGATTGAGAAAACCAGACGTCGTCCGCGTTCCGCAAACGCATGTGGCAGAAAATCGTCCTCGGCAAGCTGTCGGCAGACGCGAGGGAATCCGGCAAAGCTCGTATTGGCTGAAAAAGTGAGAATGGAAAGAATACTGACAATCGCTACGTAGTAAAAGACACCATGCCCGGCAACCGCCCCGACAAGCTGCGAGAGGACCGTTTGATAACTAGCCTGGCGCTGGTCCATAGCGCCGATGTGGTAGGCACGGCTGAGATAAGCCACGCCAATCAGGAGCACTCCAAGGATCGCGACTATGACCGTCAACGTCCGATGAGCGAGTTGAACCTTTGGCTTGCGGAATAACGGAACGCAGTTGCTTACGGCCTCGACGCCGGTCATTGCAGTACAGCCGTTGGCAAAGGTGCGCAACAAAAGCCAAACGCTCATCGCCTGCGTTGCCGGTGGAAGCGCGGGTGGTGACGCGACCGGTTGGGGATAGCCTCCAGCCTGCCACACCCGGAACACGCCGATGAGGACGGCAGCGCCTAAACACGCAACGAATGCAAAGGTCGGCAACCCGAACACCAATCCCGACTCACGAACTCCGCGAAGGTTAACCAGCGTAAGCGCCAGGAGCACCAGTAGGCAAAGCACAAGCGTGTACCGATGAAGCGAGGGAAAAGCGGAGACCACCGCCGCGATGCCCGCGGAAATGCCCACAGCGACATTCAGCATATAATCCAGCAGCAGCGAGGCGGCCGCCAGCAATCCCGGCCGCGTGCCGAGATTCTCTTTCGCCACAATGTACGCCCCGCCACCGCTCGGATAGGCTGCGATTGTTTGCCGGTACGAAACATAGAGCATCACTAGCAATGCCAGGATTGCGAGGGTAATCATCGGCAGGTAGCGCAGTCCTGCGACGCCGAGCGGGATAAGAATTGTCAGCGCGGCTTCAGGGCCATACGCAGTCGAGGACAGCGCGTCCAACCCGAGCACCGGCACCCCGGTCAACACGCCCAGCTCTTCCTTCTCCATTTCGGAAGTGGCCAGCGGTCGCCCGAGTATCTTGTCCAGCAGTGACATATCAGCCGTGGTAAAATCTAACTGCTAAACGCAGACTGGGCAAACTTCGTATAGTTCACTGATGCCAGATCAAAAGCACGCTGAAATAGATTCGCCGGAAGCAAGATCGATTCAATCTGCGCGAGAAATCGACACCGCGAGCGGTAGCGAGCGTTCCCCCCAGCGGCTCACTGCGGGAGACGCGCTCGCTACCGCTCGCGGCGCCGATTTCCCGCGCATTGGCGTGAGAGGCTACCTGCGGATGACGCGGGTTACGATGGAGTTTTTCCTTTTCATGCTGCGGGTGTTTCTGCACACACAGAGATGGCTATGGAGAAAGACACCTCAATCGGATCTGCGCCGCCGCGAAGGGGCGCTGCTTCGCGAGAGACTCATCAAGCTCGGCCCGACTTTCATCAAGACCGGTCAAACCCTCGCTACCCGTGCGGACGTGCTGCCCGTCGAGTACATTCAGGAACTCGCGAAGCTTCAAGATGAAGTGCCGCCATTCCCGACCGAACGGGCGAGAGCAATTATCGAAGGCGAGTTGCGCGCGAAAATCGAAGATATCTTTGAGAGTTTTGAGGACAAGCCTGTTGCTGCGGCAAGTTTGGGGCAGGTCCATCGCGGGACACTTCGGACCGGACAGGTCGTCGCCGTCAAAGTTCAACGTCCCGGCATTCACGATCAGATCGAGTCCGATATATCGGTGCTCCGGCGAATCGCGCGGAGACTCGAACGTTACCCCAATCTTGTTCGCGGCGTTGATTGGCAAGGCACGCTCGACGCGTTCCACACGACGATTCACGAAGAGATGGACTACGAGCAAGAGGCTCGAAACGCGGAGATGTTTCGCAAGAACTTCGCGCGTTGGAAAGAGGTTTACGTTCCGCAGATTTATCACATCTTTTCGACGCGACGGCTCATAATCATGGAGTTCATCGATGGGTTGAAGGTTGTCGACACCGACGCCCTGACGGCTTCCGGCCAGGACCCTCACGAGGTGGTTAAGCTGCTGTCGCGCACTTATTTGAAGCAGCTTTTGGAGGATGGCTTCTTTCACGCCGATCCCCATCCGGGCAACTTGCGAGTGATGGCTGACGGGCGGCTGGCGTTCTTCGATTTCGGAATGGTCGGTCGGCTGGACATGAAGCTGCAGTCGAACCTGATCAACGCGTTCTTCCACGTAGTTGAACGCGACGTTCACGGATTGGTGGACGACATGGTTCGGTTGGGGTTCATCGAGCTTTCACCGGAGGACGAGACTCGGTTCAAGCCGATCATCGAGGATCTGTTCAACCGCTATCTTGGATTGCGGCTCGGGGATGTGAACTTCAGAGACTTGATCTTTGATCTGGCGCACGTGATCTACGAGTTCCCTTTCAAGATTCCCGCGAGTTTCACTTACATCGTTCGCGCGGTGATGACTCTCGAAGGCATCGGCACGCAGGTCGATCCCGACTTTCGGTTCTTCGAGATCGCCAGGCCTTACGCGAAGCGGTTCATGTTCATTCGCGAAGGCCGCTATTTGCGTCGCTTAATTGTGGACCAGGTGATTCGAGGCGAGAAGGGCAATATCGAATGGGAGAAAGTTTGGAAGCTCGCGAAGATGGCATTCAAGTACTACGTTCGAGGTGAGAACAAACTCTGAAGCAGCCTGAGAGGAGAAAGAATATGTATTGCCCCGCGTGTGGCTCTCAGTTGACCGATGCGGCGACCTACTGCAAACGCTGCGGAGCCAACCTGGTCGCGTGGAAGCCGAGCGGCGAGTTGGAAAGGGCGCACCAGACGATGGATACATTGGTTTGGGTAATTGTCGGAACCACGATTACGCTGCTTGGGATGGCCCTCGGCGCACTCGTCATAATGAAGGACGGTGGCATTGACCCACGTTTTGGTGGCCCCTTCGTAGTTCTGTGCTTTCTCGCGTTCGTGATGGTAGAAACGGTTCTAGTTTTGCGTCTACTGCAACTGAACAAGAACGTGAAGGAGACGCGCCTTTTGGCACAGCCGTATAACCTCATCACGAACGAGTTAGATTCACCGCCCGCAGCTCTCAACGAACCCGCCCCAAGCATTGCGAGCGTCACCGAGCAGACTACGCGCACTCTCGAGCCTGCGCATAAAGAGCGGGAACGGATCTAGAGCGTGTTGATCAGCGCGCAAAGTAATGTGAGTTGTACAAAGACGACATGACGGCGCTCGAAGGTTCAAACCTTTCCCTCGCTAGATTCTTGCGGCAGCTTCCTTGAAAGCATATTATTGGCCGCGAATTTCTCAAGGTAATCGGACTGCGAGAACGGCTGTGCCGCAAAGCCTGAGAGAAAGATGAACCACAACTTGGCGGTTGCCGATTCCGCCAGCGCAGCAGGCACGTATTCCTCACGTCTTACTCTCCCCGTCTTTGAAAAGGAGATTGAAATGAGATCAAATATCAAGTCGTTTCGTCGATCAGTAATGCGATTGTTTAGTTTTCAAATAGGAAAGCATCGCTGGCCTGTGGTTCTGTCGGTACTGATGGCTGTTGTACTGATTTGGGTAAGCTCGGCAGCAGCCTCAATCACTTTCTTGCTGACGTGGGGAACTACCGGCTCAAACAACGGGCAGTTCATCACGCCGCGAGGCATAGCAACAGACAGCGCCGGAAATGTCTACGTCGTTGATCAAAATGCGCGCGGACAGAAATTCGATTCCAGCGGAACATTCTTGTTCGCGTTCAGCGGTCCGGGCAGCAGTACACCCGGCAAGTTCATAGCACCTGC
>DASXSR010000178.1:0-4070 GCA_036505875.1 Blastocatellia bacterium
TGAGTATAACCGCGCGGTAATTGTTTTAAAAGTTTTCGGTTGCTCCCGGGTGCGCATCAGATTTTCGCGCATACCACCTCGTTAGAGACCGTGGGAGAAGCTCCCAAAACCCCACCCACTGCCGTGGGTGGGATTTAGATGGCGATCCGCGAAAATCTGACGCGCACCGTTGCTCCCTTGCGCGCGTTAATGTGTGCGTGAAAGAATCTCTGGGGGAATCTTCATTCTTACTCAATAGAACGAAAAGGTAATGCTGAAACTAAGCTGTGCTGTTGTTCTGTCGTTCGTCAGCGTCACTTTGATGGCCTCTTCGCGCGTAGCAAGTTCATCACGCGCGGCCGCAGACGGACCCACGTTTGCTTTTGAAACGCCGGTGAGTCCATCCGGCGACCCAGACCCACGCGACGAGACCTCCATAGCAGTCAGTCTTCGAGATGATCAGGTGATAGTGGGCGCGTCGAAGTTAATCGTGGGCGGCGGGTCGGCGTCATCAGGCAACACTCGGGTTGCGTATTACTATTCGTCTGATGGTGGTCGCAGCTGGGGGAACGGCATGATCGCTCTCGAAACGCCAGAAAAGAGCTGGGGCCGGTCGTCAGACCCTTCTGTTGTCTCAGACCTTGACGGCAATTTTTATCTATGCGTGTTGATGCTTGACAGCTTAAGCCAAGACAACGGGGTTTATGTTTTCAAATCGACAGATGGCGGCCGCACGTTCGGCGATCCTGTGGCTTCGGCGCTCGATATCGGCACCGGCGGAAGCAAGAGGGCTGATAAGTGCTTAATCTCTGTTGACACATCGGCGGCGAGCCAATTCAAGAACACGATCTACGCAGTATGGACGAGCAACGAGAGCGTCAATCAACAACCAACGGCATTCATTCGTCTCGCTCATCGTCATCCCGGCGATGCGACTTTTAGTGATTCAAAGATCATCAGTCACGGCGGCGATATGCGCGGGCCATCTGTCGCCGCAGGCCCGAATGGAGAGGTTTATGCGGCGTGGGAAGGAATAGGTAATCCGCGGGTCATCCTGTTCAACGCCTCCACTGATGGCGGTGAAACGTTTCTGCCTCCGGTTGTAGCTCCTTCAGGGGATCTGGTGATCCACGAGTTTATCGGTTCTCTTTCGCCTCCGAATGCCGCAATCGACATCAATGGCGTCTCGCGGATGAACAGCTTTCCGGTGATCGACGTGGATCGCGGCGCCGGCGCCAACCGAGGGATGATATATGTGACGTGGGCGGAGTCTATAAACCGACGCGACGCGGATGTCTTCGTCAGAAAAGTCACACCGCCAAACGGAATGCGTCCAACTGTTGGACCGGCAGCACGAGTCAATAGCGACGCGAGCGCAGGCGATCAATTTTTTCCGTGGCTGAGCGTTGATCCGTCTACCGGCGACGTCGAGGTCGCTTTTTACGACCGGCGAGACAACCCCGGCACTGCTCTGACAAAGGTTTACCTGGCGCGGTCGACGGACGCCGGCGTTAGCTTCGGCGAAAACAACAATTTCAGCCAGGCGGCCTTTGATCCACGCATTCAGTCAAACGTCACACAAACGAACGGAAACTTTATTGGCATCGGCGATTATGTTGGTCTAGTTGCGACGCGCGGCAAAGCCCATATGCTCTGGGCCGACACTCGCAGGGGCAAACAGGAAATATTCTACGGTCAGCTCGGTTTCCTCTCATCGCCGCCGCCAGGATTGTCGGGCGATGATTGCAGAAGTCCACGCCTCATAACCTCTTTGCCTTATTCGGATGCCGTTGACACGAGAACAGCGACCTCTTCATCAGATGATCCTCTCTCGTGCTCGGGAGGTCGCGACACTAACACCGTTTGGTATGCGATCACGCCCGCGGTGGCCGCAACTTATGGCGTGGACACGACTTCAAGTGACTATGACACCGTGGTCAGTGTTTATCGTGGGCCCTGCCTCGCGCTTACATCGGTGGCATGCAACGATGATTTTGGAAACACCTCCGGCAACCGCTCACTGCTGACCTTTCCTGCGATTGCGGGCGCGACTTATCTGATAGAGGCGAGCGGGAAGGGAAGCGGAGGGTCTCTCAAGATACGCGTAGGGTATCCCGAGATAACGAGCATCGTATACACAAGCTCGCCAATTGATGGGAGCGACGCTTTGGAGATACACGGTGCGGGGTTCGTCAGGGCCGATGCAGTTGTTACTGCACAAGTCAACGGCGAGGATATACCGCTGCCCAATGTGCTGTTTGTTGGCCCGCCTCTCCCTGGTTCAACTGACACGGTATTCTATGCCTCAAAGAAGAAACTGAGAAAACTCTTCCGATCCGGAAGCGCGCTTGTCCGAGTCGAGAGCCCGGCCGGCAGCGGGCGGGTGTCGAATTCGTTCCTGTTTGCTCGATAATCAATTTCAACAATGAAGGCGCTTAGATTCGATGGCGATCTTAAGTTAGTTCGCGATGCGCCAATTCCGCGTCGCGAGGGCGAAGCTTTGATCCAAGTTATCGCAGCAGGGATTTGTAATACTGACCTCGAAATCACGAAAGGCTATGCGGGGTTCCGCGGCACACTGGGACACGAGTTTGTTGGCCGGGTCGTCGAGTCCGCGGACAGCTCACTGGTTGGTCAGCGAGTAGTTGGCGAGATCAATGTTGGCTGTGGTGAATGTCAGCTTTGCAAGGAGGGTGATGCCAGACATTGCCCGACAAGGACGGTGCTTGGGATTAAGGGAAGAGACGGAGCTTTCGCTGAATTTGTTTCGCTTCCGGCAGGCAACTTGAAAGCGGTGCCGCGATCGGTCAGCGATGAAACGGCGGTGTTCGTGGAGCCGCTGGCCGCAGCGCTCAACATACTTGAACAGGTGAGCATCACTCCCTCGTCGGATGTCGTAATAGTCGGGGATGGAAAGCTCGCACAACTGATCGTACTTGCACTTGCCCAGACGGGCTCTAGCATCTCGGTCATCGGACGTCACGACGAGAAGCTTTACTTGGCTGGAAGACTCGGCGCCAGTTGTGCGTTGCGAGAAACTGCGGCGACTGGCCCCGAATGGAACGCCCGGTTTGATGTTGCCATCGAGACGAGCGGGTCGCCCTCGGGATTGCGCACTGCCTTGAGGGTTGTGAAGCCGAGGGGAACAGTTGTGCTAAAATCGACTCATCAAGGCGAGACGCCAGTGGACACGTCACAGGTAGTAGTCAACGAAGTGACCCTCGTTGGCTCGCGTTGCGGGCGCTTCGGTCGGGCAATTGAATTCTTGGTGACCCACCAGACGGATTTGAGCCCGCTGATATCGAAACGATTGCCGTTAGAGGAAGGAATGCTTGCTTTTCGCGAGGCCGCAGCTCCGGGGACGATGAAGGTTATCTTGCAGATGGGGCGGGTTCCCTGAGCACCCGAGGCGGTTCGCCAAAGAAAACCTGATTTTTCTCGCTTTTCTATTGACACTGATTTTGGTTCAGGCTATTCTTGCTTGCTGGAAGAATTGAAATTCATTTTCAATTTTAATTTGCACACATCCTCAAGAGGAAAATATGAGCCTGTTGGACGCGCCCCACAATGAATGGTATAGGGTTGAAGGCATCGTTGGCCCCGATGACGAACGCCGACGCTTGTTGGATCTCGGCATAACCCCCGGGGAAAGACTCGCAGTAGTTCAATCAGTCCCGCTTGGCGATCCGGTGGTCGTGATGGTCAGGGGAATGCGGCTGGCTCTGCGGCGACGCGAAGCCGAATGGATTAGCGTTCAATGAACCATCATGAGTTCCCTGGAATTGGCCGCCCTCAGACCGAACGCTGAAGCCGAGCACGCGCTTCATCAACCTGCTCAAAGCAAGTCTCAACCAACCGTTTGTCTTGCAGGCGCGCCCAATGCCGGCAAGACGGCGCTGATGAACGCGCTCACCGGCGGAAGTTTTCACACCGCAAATTATCCCGGCGTGACAGTCTCCCTGTCTCGCGGGAAGAGCAAAGCTGAATATGGTTCGCAGGTCTTGCTGGTCGATTTGCCGGGAGTGCACAGCACCGCAGCCGTCTCGCCCGAAGAAGAGCTGTCTTGCCGAGTGATAGAAGGGCGGCATGAA
>DASXSR010000179.1:0-10019 GCA_036505875.1 Blastocatellia bacterium
GTGCATAGTCGTGCTTCATCGCCATCAGCGTGGCTACAACGCCCGCTGCTCCTGAGGCGCCTTGCGCGTGACCGATCATCGACTTAGTCGAACTGGCGGGGATGCTTCGCGCGCGGTCCCCGAATGCGATTCGCACCGCAGCCGACTCAGTGCGGTCGTTAATCTTCGTCGCGGTTCCGTGCAGATTGAGATAGTCGATCTCGTCCATAGTCAGCCCGGCGCTTGCGACCGCCATCCGCATCGCGCGTGCGGCGTCGTGGCCCGTCGGCGCGATCTGCACCCGATGATAGGCATCACAAGTCGAAGCGTACCCGGCCAGTTCGGCATAGATCTGCGCGCCTCGATTGAGCGCGTGTTCCAGCTCTTCGAGTAACACCACCCACGCGCCTTCGCCGAGCACGAACCCGTCGCGATCGGCATTGAACGGACGCGACGCGCGCGCCGGGTCGTGGTTCCATTTGGTGGTGACTGTGCCCATCCGGCAAAAGGCTGTCATCAATCCGAACGTAATACAAGCCTCAACACCACCAGAAACCACGGTGTCGATCTGGCCGAGGCGGATCGCGTTCCAGGCGTATCCCATCGCGTCGGTCGAGCTGGTGCAGCCGGTCGACACAACGTGGCTCATGCCGTGCAGGCGGTAAGCCATGTTGATCTCGCTTGAAAGCATGCCGACGAACGAAGCGACTATTGAATAAGGGCTGACTCGGCGATAGGCGGCGTCGTGATCGCCGCGGTCGTAGTATTGCTTGTATTGTCGCTCGGCGAATTCGATTCCTCCGGCGCCGGTGCCAATGATGACTCCGATGTTCTCGCGTTCGGACTCGCTGAGCGCTTCGAAGTTGAGCCCCGCGTCTTCGGCTGCTTCATCTGTAGCGAAGAAAGCCATCGGGACCGCGCGCTGAACTCGATCCTTGTCTTTCTTCGAGACATAGCGGTCGAAATCAAAGTCTTTGACTTCAGCGGCAACTCGACAGGAAAGCTTGGACGCGTCAAAGAGAGTGATGGGACCAGTGCCGCTAACGCCGCCGGCGGTCGCTCTCCAAAAAGCCTCGCGGCCTATGCCGTTGGGACTGACAGCTCCCATTCCGGTCACTACTACGCGTCTTAAACCCATCGAATGTCTCCCCAAGAAGTTGTGTTGAAGCTAGTGGGTTGATTGTACGACGCCGGTATCAAAAGCTGCCAGTTTATCAGTGGCAAATCTGATGTCGGCAACCCGCTCACTCCTGCGGACAGAGCTGATTCATTGAAACGCGCCAGTATCGTGGGCCGCGTAGCGGCCGCCTCTCGATAGCAATCAGTATCCGCCGCCGACACCCGGACCGCGTAGTGGTCCCCTTTCGCCGGCAGCTACAGTTGCAATTGGCCAGGCTGTCGTTCATCGACAGGTGACCGCCATGCGGTCCAGTCCGTATTCGCCCGCGTCGTTTATCGAGAGGCGACCGCTATGCGGTCCACTTCAGCCGCGACTGTTGATTGGCGCTGACAGCTTGTGGCGCTCCAACAGCGCGTGTGCGAGCAGATGATCCCGATTGTTCTCGAACTCCCAGTGCGGATCAATCGGAGATGCCAGCGCTTGTTGGAGAAGCGCGCAGGCGCGATCACGGTCACCGGTTTCAAGTGCAAGCTCTGCCGCATAGATCAGCGTCACGCTGTTTGTCGGAGCGATCTCAAGCGCGCGGTCGAAGAGCGCTCGGCTGCGTTTTCGGTTGCCGCCCAGCAGCTTGGGCGCTTTGTGCGCGAGCCGGCCAAGCACTCGCAACGGTCCCGCGCCGTGATAACGCTCGTCGATTTGGGTCGCGCGCTTCAACTCGAGTCTTGCCCATCGTAATGCCCGCAAACCTCTTATGCGGCGATTGGTCTCTGCAAACAGCGCGAGATTGACTCCCACCCAGAAATGTCCCTCGACTCTTGTGTCATTGAGCGCAACGGCGCGCTCTCCGGCCGCGATCCCAGCGGCATAGAGCTGGCGACTCGAGTCGCGCGAGCCAGCTTCCTGACCTAGAAAGAAAAGCGCGCGAGCGAGTCGCCACTGAACCTCGTACCGGTCGTTGGCGCCGCGCGCGCCAGAGAGAACCATCACCGATTCTCTCACGGCGCCCGATTCAGCGCGTTGGCGATAAAGTTCATCCGCGCGTCCGATCACTGCAAGGAGTTCGTCAGCAGGCATATCTGTAAATCAGCCTCTGCACCTCTGCACTCACGTCACCTCGACGCAATCTTCTTCAAGTGCTCGCGCGTGAAAAGAGAGCCGCTCAGGCTCTGATCATATTTCACGTCCATCGCCTCGAATTCAATATGCTTCTGACGCGCGCGATTATCGATGGCCCATCGCAGTCGAGTCCAGTGCCTATCGATTAGCCCGGACTTGGTAACGACTAGCCGGCGCGCAAGCTCGTCGTGATTGTCATAGAACTCAGCCTGCAGCGGAGCGAAGTCTTGCTTTGAAATCAGCAACACCAGGCGACGGAACTTGGAGTCCGCACCTTTTTTAAGCCTTCCTTCCAGGCGATAGGCCGGGACCAGGTCGAGCGCTTCTTCGCCACTGAGCGTGAAGTCATACTTCTCAGGTTGACCCTCTGCGAGTTCCTGCGGAGTCATTCCGAACAGCGCGTCTTCACTCGTCGCTTCGTTAGAAACAAGGAAGCTATCAGTGCTCTGCACATAACGAACTGCTTCAATCCGGCCGTCAGGAAACACGGTTATCAATCCGTCGCGGTCACGCTCTTCGGCGGGCGCAGTGAACTCGATAAGGATCAACAGGCGTCCGTCGGGCTCGTGCTTGTGATACATAGTCAATTGAAGCTGGCGCGGCGCATTCAGTTCTTGCGTCTGGGCCTGCCCCGTGATCCTGGCTCGCACCCTGATCGTCGAATCGTGACTATTGTCAAGCGCGCGATATCGCTCGATGATCTGTGAGGCGTCAGGTCCCGAAGATCTGCTGGTCGCGTTTGCGTTGTCGGGTTTAGCGGGACCTTGTGCCTCTCTGCTGCAAGCTGTGGACAATGTGAGAAGTAGAAAGACCGCCGTGACGGCAAGGGTTTGCGACTCTGCAAGTCTTTGCGAACTTTGCGCGAAACCCGTCTCGTGAATGCGGTTCGCGCAAAGAACGCGGAGACTCGCAAAGACGCAACTCAGATCCGTGTTAATCCGTTTGATTCGTCTCATTTGCGATCTAATTTTCCCAGCGCGGCTCTCGCAAAGAACTTCGTCTTCATCAGCACGGGCAGAAAGACCAAGTCGGCAGCGAGACAGCCGGCGATGGTCGATGCCCATAGAAGCCCTGCAACGCGAACCGGCACAAACGAAGATAACACGAAGATCAGGAATGCCGCGATCAACATGACGTTTGCGAGAACCATCGGCTTACCAGTCCGCAACATCGTCAGCCACATTGCCCATCCCTCATTGAGCTCTCGCTCTGCTGCGCTCTGACGATAGCGGCGAATCATGTGGACGGCATTATCGACCGCGAGCCCAAGCACGGCGCTGGCAACGAGACTCGTCGTTATGTCGAGCGGAGTTCCGCTCCATCCCAAAATCCCGAAGTAGCAGATGATTGGAAGCAGATTCGGAATCAGCGCCAACAAGCCAGTGGCGAAAGAACGGAACAACACAACCATCATCAAGTAAATTGTAACGAGCGCGATGGCCAGGCTCGACGACTGCGAAGCGGCGACTGCATCCGACGCGTCGTTGAGAAGAATAATCGAGCCGGTTGCTCGCACGCCCAGACTGGGCGGAAGATTCTGTGCGCACCACTCTTCTATCTGTTTAGTCAATCGCCGAAGTTCGTTTGAACTGAACAGGTTCACTCTCAGGACGATCACCACACGCGAGCCATCGCCGCTGACGAGTCGCGTCAGCGACTCGTCTTCAGAAAGGTAGTCGCGAATTATGGACGTCAGTCGCACTCGGTCGCCCGGAATCGTTGCAGACATCTGCTCAGGCGCTCCCGGCAACACGCTGTTGATTCGAGCGACGATATCGACTATCGAAACGGCGGCGTCAACCCCGGGTTGACGCGTCGCAAACTGTTCCAGTCTTGAGGTCGCGAGCAAGAAACTTGGATCAGAAACGGAGCCGCCTGCGCCACTCACCACAAGTTGGACGGTTGCCGCGCCCGCGAGTCTCTCGTGAAGCTTTTCGGCGTCTCGCACTGTTTCACTGCCGCGCGGAAAGATGTGCAAGTAATCTGTATTTACCTGAAGGAATATCGCTCCCGTCCCAATCGCGACGGTTGCGGCGAATGTGGCCAACAACACCTGGCGCCTCCGAAACAGCACCACTGCTGTGACGTTCGACAGCGATCTGTTCAACCAGGACGCGTAATCCTTGCGCGACGAATCGACTCTCCCCAAGGCGTCGCGCCGAAGCAACGAGAGCGAGGCGGGAATAAAAGCTACCGTCAGAACGAGCATCGCGAAAACGCCAAAGGCTTCAAAGATTCCCATATCGCGCGCGGTTGGAACAGCGCTTGATGCGAGCGCTCCGAAGCCTGCCATCGTAGCTGTGCCGGAAACGACCACCGCCGGACCGATGAAGCCCAGACCGTCGAGCCAGGCACGTCGCTTCGAGCGAAGCGACGACATCGATATGCGGTACTGATTGAGGACATGAAAGATGTACGAGCTGCCGACCGCCATCAGCGTGGTCGGGAGCGACAACGTCGCCAGGGTTATCGGCCGTCCTGCCAGGCTCATCAGGCCGATCGTCCAGATGAGGCCGATTAACAAAGCGGCCATCGGGAGCGCGGCCCCCCAGAAAGTTCGAAACGTGAATAGGAAGACGCCGAGACAGAGAAGGGCTGCGATGGGCGATAGCACGAGCATATCTCGCAACATGCTTCGAATGCCGCGCGCGTCGACAACGGGAACTCCTGAGAGGAACACTTCGTCGCCATCGGCTGCGGACTTCGCGACGCGCTCCACGTGATCGGCTACCACGCGAGTCTCGGCTTCGTCCAACGGCTTGAGAAAGACGTCGACCGAAGCAGTCTTGCCATCTGCAGAAACGTAGTGACGGACGTAGAGCGGATCGCCAGTCACCTCCTGCTTTAGGCTTTCCAGTCTGGCAGCGTCGGATTGATCGAGGCTGCCCGAGTCGATCAATCGCCCGACGTTGATCGCGCCGGCTTCGCGCCTTATCGCCTTGATGTTGGTGAGACTCAAGGCCTGATCGACTCCTGCAACTCCGGCGAGTTCGTCGGTCAGGCGACTAAGTTTGTTGAGAGATCTTGCTGTAAAGACATCATCGGTGGTGATGCCTACGACGATGACCCGGTCGTCGCCAAAGATGTTGCGGGTCTCGTTGTAGAAGCGAAACGTTTCGTCCTTGCGGGCGAGTGTCTCGGGAGAGCCGTTGAAGCTAATGCCGCGAATGAGGATCGCCGCCAGAAACCCGAGTGTAACGACGAGGGTCCCAACGATAATCGTGGTTGGGTTATGAACGACGACCTTCGCGAGCTGGATCATAGGAGCGGCTTGCGGCAGTTGAGTGACAAAGAGCGCGACTATAAGGGATGGAAGACGGGAGAGTCAAACAACGCATCCGGGGTTCGGTTGCAGGATCGAAGCCAACAGGATGAGGGAATCAGGACGGCTCGAGCATCAAGGCACGGAATCCAGCCTGTTCAAAATCACCATCGGCAGTTACCGCAGTTGTCAAACCACTATCGCGCATCACCACAAAACAAAATACAGTCGGTAAGTCCCCAGTCCTTATCGGCGTGCTGATGATAGTGCTCGACTGCTCGTTTGAGTAGAGCAGTTGAAACGGATACCACCGTGATATTGTGCGAGCTATAGCAGGCCTGAATGAAGTCAGCGGCTCTCGCGCGATGCTGATGCGAGTGTAGTAGGTTGCCGATCTCCACCAAGACCGCTTCAGTAACAACGACTTCGACAGCCTGTTCCACTCGCGGCATGCACTCTTGGGCCTTGGCGTGGTGCTGGTCTCGCGGATTGAGGTAGCCGGCAATAAAGGTTGCGTCCAACAGGAACCGCTCGCGGCTCATCGTTGGTCCTCGCCACGTTTCGGTGTGCCGTAAAGGTAATGATCGAGTTCCGTCGACCAGTCGGGCGGACCTTCTACGGTACCCATCATCGACTTGAGTACCGACCAGGCATCACCCTCTTGCGAGGGCTGACCATCCTTAACCTGCAGCTGCTCCTCCAGCAGCGTCCTGGCGAGTTCTTCCGCGGCAATGCCCTTCCGTGCTGCCTCACGTTGTAGCCGAACTTCCAGTTCCACCGGTAAGTTAATTATCAAAGTCATCTTAGGCCCCGGATTCAGCAAACCATTTTAGCATGGTGTTTCTATTCGGACTCGCTTCATTGGCGCAAGCTTAAAAGTCGTCGCGGCGCGATTATCAATTCCACTTTAAGCCTTTCAGCTGTTGAAGGTTTACGTTTCCACCGCTTAGCACGCAAACCACCTTCGACCCAGTCGGCGCTTTCACAAGCCCATTCAGAACGGCCGCGACCGGCGCGGCTGCTGCGCCTTCGGTCACCAGCTTGCAGTGATGCATTATCCAGATCAACGCATCGAAGATGTCCGAATCGGGCAACGCTACAATCTCATCGACGAACTGACGCACCGCGTCGAACGTGTGCTCGCCTACTCGCTTGACCCGAAGCCCGTCGATTATGCAATCAACCTTGTCGAGCGTGACCAGATGCCCGCTCTCGACGCTCAGCTTCATCGCCGGGGCGCCTGACGATTCAACGCCGATGATCTTTATCTTCGGATTCAAGTTCTTGAGCGCCATAGCTACGCCCGAGATCAACCCGCCGCCGCCGATTGGAACAACGACGACTTCGACGTCCGGCCAGTCTTCGTAGATTTCCAGTCCGAGCGTTCCTTGTCCCGCGATCAAATGCGGATCGTCGAAGGGATGGATGTAAGTCAAGCCACGCTCTTCGCAGAGTTGCTTCGCCCTTTCGTTCGCCTCGTCCCAGATTGTCCCGTGAAGAACGACTTCAGCTCCATAAGCGCGGGTCGCTTCGACTTTGGACGGAGTCGCATTCTCTGCCATAACTACGACCGCGCGCATTCCGCTGAGCTTTGCCGCAAGCGCGACGCCTTGAGCGTGATTGCCGGCCGACGAGCAGATTACGCCGCGACGGCGCTCCTGGTCGGAGAGAAAGGCAAACTTATTGAGTGGTCCGCGAATTTTGTACGAGCCGGTTCGCTGAAACATCTCGGCTTTGAGTCGAATGTCGAAAGCGCTTTTCTCACTCAGGATTCGCGAGGTCAGCAACGGCGTGTGATAGGCGTGAGGCGCAACTCTCGCCTTTGCATCGAGGAAGTTTTGCTTGGACAGATTGATCATTACTATTGTTCTCGAGCCGGCGCTTGCTGGAACGCGCGACGCTCATTATCTACGTCCGGCAAATCCAATGCAAATGAAGTCATTCTGCTTGAGTGCTCAACTCTGAATGGCTTATCCTCTTGAACTGTTAGAATGGAATTCACTATGCCGACACTCGAAGATGTACGACCGATAGAGCTGGCTGATATACAAGCCGCGCGCAAGCGAATAGCAAACACCATTGTGCGAACGCCGCTCGTTCGCCTTGACCTCGGACCGAACTACCCAGACATTCGTCTCAAGCTCGAGAATCTGCAACACACAAACGCCTACAAATTAAGGGGCGCTGCGAACGCGGTTGCGCTTCTCTCTGAGTCAGAGCGCGCGCGGGGCGTGTGGACGATAAGCGCGGGAAACGCGGGACAAGGCGTTGCTTATGCGGCGCGCCAGGCGGGCGTTTCGTGCACGGTTGTTTCGATTGAGACCGCGCCGGAATCCAAGATCGAGCGGATGCGGGCACTTGGCGCAAGACTCGTGCCCGTTTCGTACGATGTTGCGTGGAAGACCCTGGAAGAGCGCGCATTCCCAGGTGTTGAGGGCACGTTCATTCACCCGTTCGACGACCATAACTTTATTGCCGGTCACGCGACGATGGGTCTCGAGATACTTGAAGACGAACCGAACACTGCCGCCGTCATTGCCGGCATTGGAGGCGGCGGGCTCATAACCGGCGTCGCAAGCGCGGTTAAGGCGCTGAAACCCGACATCAAAGTTTGGGGCGCCGAACCGGAGACGGCCGCGCCCGCCGCGCGCTCGTTTGCCATGGGGTCTCCCCAAGAGTTCCCGGAATGGACAGCGTCGTTTGTGGATGGCGCAGGCGGTCAGAGCCTCTTCCCTCGCATGTGGGAGCGCATGAGACCGGTCGTAGACGGCTGCCTTGTGGTGAGCCTGGACGAAACGAAGAGGGCAATGCGGTTGATAGCTGAAAAAGCGCGGGTCATTGCCGAAGGAGCGGGCGCCCTTTCAGTGGCTGCCGCGCTGACCGGTCAAGTTGGTCATGGGCCAATCGTTGCAATCGTCTCAGGCGGCAATATTGATCTGAAAAAATTCTGCGAGCTTATAACGGCAGACCACGGATGAGACGGATTGGCCGGATTGACGCATCTGATCCGTGAAGATTCGTCCAACCCGTCTCAACAGTGGTCTATTTGCTGAAGCGTTGCCGTGGTGCCAGGCGTATGATAAATTCACCGTGGCCAGTGCGTAAGGAGCACGCTTATGAACTCGCGCGGGCGAAAGGAGTTGGGGCAGTACATCGTTGCAGATCCTGAGATCTGTCACGGACAGCTCACGATCAAGGGCACTCGCATTCTTGTCAAGGACATACTCTATTATGTTGCCGACGGAAAGGATTGGGATTGGATCTGTTCTGCCTACGATCTGAAGGTCAGCCGCGAGGCAATAGCCGAGGCAGTGCGCTTGGCTCGCGATTCTTTGGTCAGGGGTGCCCGGAAGCGTAACACTGATAGGCGACGGCGTGCCGCGTGAACATCCTCGATGAAAATGTTGATGCGGTTGCGCGACAACAATTGCGTTCATTGAATGTTCGATTTAGACACATCGGCAGCGATATCGGGCACTCGGGAATGAAAGATCGAAACGATGTGATTCCGCTCCTGCACAGTCTCAAGAATCCAACATTCTTCACGCGCGACGAGGATTATTACTCTCGTGATTTGATTCACGCCCATTACTGCCTTGTTTATCTCGATGTTCCACCCGGTGAATCGGCACGGCATATTTTCCGGTTCTTACGTGACCGGCGGTTCCGCAACAACTCTGATCGAGTTGGGAGAGTCCTTCGCCTTCGCCAAAAGAAGTTGAGTTACTACGAACTTAAGGTCGATTTGGAGCGACATCTGAGTTGGTGAAGGAGTGTCTCAGTGACTTGTTACTGGGTTGGGCACCAAACGGCAAACTTGAGCGCTTGACTCGAAAAGCCTCCCTTAATCGAGAGACGGAGATATGTTCAGGCAGTCACTCGTGAGGCGTGAAAGAAATGATTTGAATCTGTAGTCGAAAGGTGCCCAGATGACTTATCGTAAGAAACATCCAGAACCGCTGATCGTCACTGCGGTTGTAAAAAAAAAAGGCGCAGCAATGGAATCAGGAGACGCAAGAATTAGTGCGAACCGATGCGGAGCGCGTGCTAGAAGCGATGATCGCGGAGTTTGGGATTGAGAAAGCAGTGATAGCATTGGACAACCAGGGCTTCAAGGGCAGTTCGATACGCTACCTTCTGAGTCCTTTGCATGAGGAGGCAGTTCGTAGACGCAACCGAGCACGGTCGCGTGGAGGGACCTCGAAAACACTTTGAAGCGTTTAGTCGTTGCGATCGATGGACCATCCGGTTCAGGCAAGAGCACGGTCGGCAAAGCACTTGCTCGCCGGCTCGATTATCTGTACATCGATTCCGGCGCGGTCTATCGGGCGTTTGCGCTGAAAGCTCTCATCACCAACACGTCGATCGAAGATGCTGCATCCGTCGCGCAACTTGCTCGAAACTCTGACATCAAACTCGAAGGTGATCCCGATCACCTGCGAGTTCTTCTCGATGGCCGCGACGTCACCGCGGAGATACGAAAGCCCGATGTCAGCCACGCTTCATCCGTCGTCGCGACGATCCCGGAAGTTCGCGCTGCAG
>DASXSR010000180.1:0-5489 GCA_036505875.1 Blastocatellia bacterium
CAATAAATATTCCCTCGCCGACACCTAACGTTTTGGCCTCTCCAGCGAGCGAGACCTCGGTGGATCCTGAGAGCTGATAGACCATGCCGTTAGCCGTCGAGACACTGCTCTTCTCCCCTACCGGTATGGTCACAGTCACGCCTCTAAAATAGAGTGGAATGTTGCCCACGGCCGGCAATTTCGTAGCGGCGACCACCGTTCGCGTAATTGCCGGTGAAGCCGGCGGGTTTTGTGCGAATGCGGGGGTAGCAACAACCGCCCCGGCGAGTAACACGATTCCAGTTGCCCTGAACCTCATGACGACCTCCTCGATCAAATCCGTGCATCAGTCCGGAGGACGCTCCTGCGCCAATCAGAAAGCGTCGGCTATATACCCTGACGCGGTCACAGGCGATTGCCGGAATACCTCCCAGCAGATCCCTGACGGATTACGAAATCATGCCATAACGCACGAGAACATAAAAATGCAGAGCGATACGCTCTCACCGTGTTGCGAGAAATCACCTGCTTCAAGGTCTCCTCATTGCTACTGGGTCCTCCATCTCCCAACGTCCTGATCTACTCGGACCACAAGTTGGACTAAGTCCGAAAATGGAGCGGGTCTCTGAGGTTTTGCAATTCCCGGTAATAATAGAGCGCGGTAGGCCGCTTTGCCTTGAACTTGAGCCTTTTCAGAAATTCGATTTCCTGCTGGGACGCACTATCGCTGAGTGAAGCATCCCGAAGGAATTCCTTGAACCCTGGCTCGTCCCCGAAGGGCTGGTCAGGTTCCCTCTCAACAAACTCGAATCGCTTGGGGTGCCCAGGGGCGAGTCTCCGGTTGAGCACGATTTCCATGGCAAAGCTCGGGAGGTCGATATCCCAGGATTCAATCAGCGGATCCAGGAAGGAAACGCAGTTTTCAACTGACACGTGGAAGACGTCCGTGTCCAGAAACTCGAGGATGATGACCCGCATCTGTTCATAGCTTTGGCTACTGAGTTGAGCCACCAGGTGGAGCCAATCTTCACTTTCCAATTCTTCTCTGGCGGCTCTCTTGAGCACGTCCAAAAGCTTTTGAGTGACCAGGCGCTCGAGTTCGCCGAAGGGTTGCTTCTCAAAAATCGCACGGATTTGTCCTCGTTTGTCGGGCGCGCACTTGCGAAGAATCAATTCTCGGACTTCTTTGAACAGGGGCGCGGGTGGGTCTGCCAAGTGTCTTCTCAATGCTTCCTTGCGCTGGAGGTCAGCCAGCTTCGCAAGCTTACCGGTCGAGAGCTTCAGAAATTTTTCAATCTTGTCATAAATATCGGTTCGCTCAGGCGCGGGGGGCAATTTCTTCCGAGTCAGCAGCTGAGAGATATAGGACTCGGTAACTTCGGCGGCAACCGCCAGTTCTTTCTGCTCAACCCCCAATTCTTCCAGCCGCCGCTTGATTACTAAACAAACATCCACGGGATGCCTCCGCTTAATTAACTACACTAGATTGATACTTGAAAATATCTCAAATTGTGCTTGACATGTCAAGTTAATTCACTCAAGATGGTTAATGGATTGAGGGAGTCTTCCGACGACCTGAACTAAACTTAGGTTATCCGAAATTGCCCCCTTGGCCATGACAACCAAGGAGAATCACATGTTTGCACGCAGAATGTCGATGAATCTAAAGCCCAATAGCACTGCCGAGTTTACCCAGAAGCTGGAGACGGAAATCATTCCCCTGCTTCGAAAACAGAAAGGGTTCCAAGACGAAATCACGTTCGTTGGTTCGGCTGGAAAGGAAGCGTTCGCACTGAGTTTGTGGGACAACGCAGAGAACGCCGAAGCTTACAATCGCGGAGCTTACCCACAAGTGGCGAAGATCCTGGCGAACGTGGTTGAGGGAACTTCCCGGGTTGAAACCTACGAGGTTTGCAACTCCACTTACCACAAGATCGCCGCGGCAGTCGCGGCCTAGAGCCGGTTGATCTTTTCGTTCGGTGGGGGGCGGGCCAAGCCCGCCCCCCAGCTGTCCGGCGAAGGGGAAACTCGCAAGAACGATCCATATTATGTGTTCGAAGCTGCGGACATTGCGGTGGCACAGGATGCCACGGGCTCGATGTGACTGATCCGGATTCGACCGTTCATTTCAGAAAGCACTTGGATTAAGGAAAATCATCATGACTCATATTGTGCGTTATCGCCCTTTGACTGCTGTTAAATACCCCTTCGAGAATATAAGCGACTTGCTACAAAACTTCATGTTGAGACCTGTGTTTCGCAGGGCGGACGTCGAACCTCAAATCAAAATAGATGTATCCGAGGACGACAGCGCCTATACCGTCAAGGCGGAGATTCCGGGCGTCAAGAAAGAGGATATCCGAGTCTGTATTGATGGTGACCGCGTTTCGATTAGCGCGGAAGCGGAAACCGCGGAAACGGCGGTTCACAAATTACTCCATGCCGAACGACATCACGGAATGCAATCCCGGACTTTCATGTTGGCTTCTGAAATCGATGATGCGAAGGCCGAAGCCAAGTACGAAAATGGTCTCCTCGAGTTAATGTTGCCCAAGAAATCGAGTGCCCAAGTAACACAACTTAGCATTAAGTAAGATTACTGGATGGCGATAACCCTCTTGTCCCAAGGATTGATTTACATTCAGGAGAGTTTCGCCGAGCCCCCCGCAGCCGGCCGCATTCGGAGTTCTGAAACTACCGCAGGAAATAAACCATGAAAATTCGTCCCTTGCACGACCGTGTCATCGTCAAGCGGCTGGAGGAAGAGCGCAAGACTGCGTCCGGTATTGTGATACCGGACACGGTTACCGAGAAGCCCGACCAGGGCGAAGTGCTCGCCGTCGGGAAGGGAAAAGTCTTGGAAGACGGCAAAGTCCGCGGCCTCGATGTTAAAGCCGGCGACAAGATTCTGTTCGGTAAATTTTCCGGTCAAGCCGTCAAGGTGCAGGGCGAAGAACTCCTCGTTATGCGCGAAGAGGACATCATGGGTGTAATTGAGGATTAGAGCAGCCCTGCTTAAAATCGACTCAGGAGACAAGAATGGCAGCTAAAGAGGTAGGATTTCGCGAAAACGCTCGTGCGCGCATGATGGCGGGGGTCAATATTCTCACGGATGCCGTCAAGGTTACCCTGGGCCCGAAAGGCCGAAATGTGGTGCTTGAACGCTCCTTCGGGGCGCCGACGGTCACCAAGGACGGGGTTTCGGTGGCCAAGGAGATCGAACTGAAGGATAGGTTCGAGAACATGGGGGCGCAGATGCTCAAGGAAGTCGCGTCCAAGACTTCCGATGTGGCCGGAGACGGCACTACCACGGCCACGGTGTTGGCGCAATCCATCGTTCATGAGGGCATGAAGTTTGTCGCGGCGGGCATGAACCCGATGGATTTGAAGCGCGGCATCGATAAGGCGGTCGCCGCCACCGTTGAAGAGCTGAAGAAGCTTTCCAAACCGTGCACCACGAGCAAGGAAATTGCCCAGGTCGGCGCCATATCCGCCAATTTGGACACCGACATCGGCGACCTTATCGCCCAGGCGATGGACAAGGTCGGCAAGGAAGGCGTGATCACGGTCGAAGATGGGAAGAGTCTTCAGAACGAACTGGAGGTGGTCGAAGGCATGCAATTCGATCGCGGCTACATTTCCCCCTACTTCATCAATGATCCAGACCGGCTGATCGCTTTACTGGAAGATCCGTACATTCTGTTGCACGACAAGAAGGTCTCCAACATCCGCGATTTACTGCCGGTGCTAGAGCAGGTTGCGAAGGCTGGCAAACCTTTGTTGATCATCGCCGAAGAGGTCGATGGTGAAGCGCTCGCAACGTTGGTAGTCAACAATATCCGCGGCATTCTCAAGGCCTGCGCGGTAAAGGCGCCGGGTTTCGGCGACCGCCGCAAAGCGATGCTGGAAGACATCGCCATCCTCACGGGTGGCAACCTCATTGCTGAGGAGCTTGGCCTGAAGCTCGAAAATGTCACGTTGAAAGACCTGGGCCGGGCCAAGCGCGTCGAAGTCGCGAAGGAAGACACCACCATCATCGATGGGGCGGGCGAAAAATCCAATATCGAGGGACGCATCAAACAGATACGCAAACAGATAGAGGAAGCCACCAGCGATTACGACAAAGAGAAGTTGCAGGAGCGCGTGGCGAAGCTCGCTGGCGGGGTTGCGGTGATCAAGGTGGGTGCGGCCACCGAGATCGAAATGAAAGACAAGAAAGCCCGGCTGGAAGACGCGCTGCACGCGACCCGAGCCGCAGTTGAAGAGGGCATCGTGGCGGGCGGCGGGGTGGCCTTCCTGCGTGCCCGTGCCGCCCTGGGTAAGCTTAAAGGCGACAACCACGACCAAGAGGCCGGCATCAAGATCGTCCTGCGTGCGCTGGAGGAACCGCTGCGCCAGATCGTTGCCAACGCCGGTGACGAACCATCGGTGGTCCTAAACAAGGTAGTCGAAGGCAAAGGCAACTTCGGTTTCAACGCCCAAACTGCCGAATATGGCGATCTGTTGGAGATGGGTGTCGTCGATCCGACCAAGGTGGCACGCTTCGCCTTGCAGAACGCTGCGTCGATTGCGGGGCTCATGCTGACCACTGACGCGATGGTGGCCGAACTACCCAAGGAGGAGACTTCCATGCCCGGTGGTGGCGTGGGCGGTATGGGTCGCATGGACATGTAGAACCTTGCCGCCAAGTTGTTTCAGGGCACAACAAATCCAACGGGGTTTGCGTCTCGCTGTGCCTTTGCAGCATCGCTTCGCACACCGTACTGTCCAATTATTCAGACGGCCGTGAGTCATACAAATCACCCATCTGCGCCCGCTATTTCACTGTTTCGATGATCGCGATCTCTTTCTTCAACAGATCGTTCGCGAGCTGTGAGAGCGCTATACCTTTCTTGGCGGCAATGGCAGCCAAGTAGGAAAGTACTTCAGCCTCGAGGTAAATGGGCAAATTCAACTTCGCATCGGCTCGGTAGAACTTGCCACGCGTCCCTCCGCTGAAATCGATCTCGCTCGGCATATCGTCGTCTTGGCTTGAATTAGATGCCATCGTCGTTCCGCTAGCGCGGCTCCTGTTCATAGTGGCGACGCTCAAGCGCGAGAAGTTCCTGAGTCCATGCGAGCAGAGCGCTGAGCGACGAGATACCGGTATTCCTGCAGCGACTGCTGCTTGCCTCTCGCGGCCTTCTGCGCCCGATCGAAGCCGATCATACCCAGGTCGCCGCGGCGCCGAAAGAATCGAGCGAACCTAGCCTCGATCACGAGATCCCACTCTACGAATCCATCGGCGAGCAACGAGAGCTGCCAAGAATCTGTGATCGATGGTTGCCGCATTGCAAATTGGCGCGAGCGCCATGAAAATGTTCGTCAGCACAAGGAAAACTCATGAACCGGTTCGGACTCGCGGTGGTGTTGTTCATTGCGTCGACGCCAGTACTCGCCGCCAAAGATGTGTTGGATTTTAAGGGATTCCCGCTGGGTGGCCGGGTCGAGGCATTCAAGCAGAAGTTTCC
>DASXSR010000181.1:0-48363 GCA_036505875.1 Blastocatellia bacterium
GACAGCATCTTCGCATCGTGCGACGACGTCACATCGAAGCCATATCTTCGCAACTCAATTGCAAGACGTGGCGATAGATGTTCGTTCAAATACAACTTCGGGGGTTCAGACGGCGGCATGGGCGTAATGCTCCAGCCGGTACTCGTAACTGTTCTCGTGCCGCAGGCGATCGATCTCCTGCTTGTTGTCGTGGTAGTAAGCTAACGCGCTGAAGACTTGAGCAGGGGTCAAGTAATCCCACTCGGCGAGGATTTCTTCGATCGACATGCCTGCTTCGTAGTAGTAGCCGACAAGGTGCCAAACGGCGATTCGAGTGCCTTCGATTATCGCTTCGCGCCCACAAACGCCATCGACCCTCACGATGTGTGGATAGGCAGTGGAAGAGAGTTTATTATTAGACGCCATCAGGAAGTCACCGCACTCAAGAACTCAATTCAATGTTAGCACGATGCCCTGCCGATTATCATCAAAATTTGAACTCCGAACTGTCCCAATCCTTATTAGCGCTGGAAGCCTCGCGTGGTGAGCTGCGCCCGGGCATCGCATCGGCGCTCCTTCCGGCATCAGCGGCGGCGGGTGCCTGCCTGAGCGCGGCGCCTAGCTCTTCGGCTGTTACTTCGCTGCGCCGCCTCTTTCGCGAGTCCCTTGTCGCGCTCGCTCCTTTAGCCTCCGACGCTTGTTCACCTTGACGAGGACTTCGCTGGCGAACGGCAATCGAGTATTCCTCGTTGGCCGCCTCGAGATCGCCCATCGCATACAAGACTCGCCCGAGATCCTGATGAGCTTCGGGATAGTAGCCACCGCGTTGCTCGATAGCCTTGCGATAAGCTGTGGCAGCCGCTTCGGCGTTGCGAACGCGAACCTCCTCGAGCCCCATCTGATAGTAAGCTTCGGGGTAGGTTCCACCTGATTGTGTGATCGCCGTTTGATACGCATCAAGCGCCGATTCGACATCCCCTTGTCGAGACAACAGCAAACCAATCTGGAACTGTGCCTCAGCAAACACGCCGCCTTGCTGTTCGATGGCGGTCTTCAGCTCGCTCATCGCCTCCGCGAGCCGCCCCGCGCGAATGAGCGCGCGGCCAAGCTCGTAATGCGCACGCGGATACACCGCGCGCCCGTCGATCGCCTTGCGTAGCTCGGCGATTGCTTCATTGCTGTGGCCAAGATCATACAGTACGCGACCCAGATCCAGATGAGCCTCGGGAAAAGATGTGGCGGCGTGTCCAACAGCCGAAGACGCGCCGGCCGGCGCCCCCTCACCCTCTCGCTTTGCTGATGATTCGCGCTCCGCCGTCGCGCCTTCCCGTTGGCTGATCGCGATCTCGAATTGTTTGCGGGCCTCCTGGAGCATCCCGCTCTCATAAAATGCGCGTCCGAGGTTGCGGTGAGCTTCTGGGTCGTAACCCTCGCAAAGCTCCAGCGCGGTTTGCAGCTCGTTGATCGCATCTGCGAGCTGACCTCGACCGTAAAGGACCAACCCGAGATCGTGATGCGCATCCGCGGCGGTGTCACCTTGAGTGATTGCTCGGTTCAAGGCCTCGGCTGCGCGATCCAGGTCACCAAGCCGCGCAAGGGCGTTGCCGAGATTGCGATGCGCGTCCGGGAAGGCGCCGTTCTGCTGAGCGATAGCCGTCTCATACGCGCGCACCGACTCTCCGATCTCGCCCCGCGCATACAACGCGTTACCCAAGTTGTAATGAGCTTCCGCGTACCGGCCCTTCCGTTGTTCGATCGCCGCTCTGTAAGCGGCAATAGCGTCATCTATTTCGCCGAGGTCATAAAGAGTTACGCCGAGATTGTGCCAGGCGGCCGGGAAGGCATCACCCGGTCGCGACGTCACGCGGCGAAGAGTCGCAGCCGCCTCTTCGAGCTCGCCGCCTTCGTAAAGCGCCAACCCCAGATCGTTTTGGGCGACTGGATAATCGGGACGGTGCTCGATCGCAGCGCGGTAAGAATTGATCGCGCTGTCCAGATCACCCATGTCATAAAACACGCGGCCAAGATCACGGTGGGCCTCAGCCATTGTTGGATCGGCCGCCAACGCTGCTCCAAGCGCGCCGACAGCGGAATCAAGATCACCAAGCTCATAAAAAGCCCGCCCCAGCAGATGATGCGCTTCGGGAAATTCGCTACCGTGCGCGGCCATTACACTTTCACAGGTTTCGACGACGCCGGTCAGGTCGCCGTAGTCATAAAGCGCGCGAGCCAGATTCAGATAAGCCTCTGGAAGCACCGGTTGTTGATCGATTGCGCGGCGGAGTTCATGAATCGAGTCCTCGAGGCGCCCAGCTTGATACAGCGCGATGCCGAGCCGGTGGTGCGCCCAGGGCATCTCGTCGTTTTGCGCGAGCGCGCGGCGAAACTCGACGATCGATTCATCGACTTCGCCGCTTTCCAGAAGTGCCGCGCCCAGGCTGTAATGTGCAGCGGGAAGGTTCTCATCTTCCGAAAGCGCGGCGCGGTATGAGGCAATCGCCTCCTCCAGTTTGCCGATTCGCGCGTGAGCGAGACCGAGATTGTAATGAGCGTCGGGATACGGGCCTCGCCGATTTTCGATCGCCGCGCTGTAGGCCTCGATTGCCTTAACGACCTCGCCCTTTGCGTTGTAAGCGGTGCCGAGCCAAAAATAAGCTTCGGAAAACTCTCTCGACTGCTCGAGCGCTTTTTGCTGTGCGCCGATAGATTCATCCAACTGACCTTTACTGAAGTAAGCCAAGCCCAGATCGTGATACGCCTCAGGAAACTCGCCGTCGCGTTGATCGACCGCAGTCCGCAACGCGCCAATGGCCCCGTCGAGATCACCGAGTTTATAGAGTGCACGACCCAGATTACGAAATGCTCGCGGGAAAACCGGTTGTTGCTCGATGGCCAGCCGCATCTCTTTGGTCGCCTCGTCGAGCGAGCCCACGTCCGCAAGCGCAAGGCCAAGGTTGTGATGCGCCGCGGCGAAGTCGCCGTCCCGCTGCCCTATGGCCGCTCGGAAGGATGCCACTGCTTCGGGAAGCTCATTGCTCCTATAGAGCGCGACGCCGAGTTCGTGATGAGCCTCCGGAAAGTTTTCGTTTTGCGAGATAGCAGTACGCAATGACTCGATCGCGGGCTCGAGCTTGTCTTCGGCGGCGTAGATGCGACCCAGTTCGTAATGCGCGTCGGGGTAGCTTCCACCGCGCAGATCAATCGCCGCGCTGAATTCGGCGGTAGCATCGGCTACACAACCAAGGTTGTACAGCGCAAGCCCCAGATCGTAGTGCGCGCGCGGGAATCGAGGATTCTGCTCGAGCGCCTTGCGATGCGCCTCGACCGCTTCTTCGAGGTTGCCCAGTCTGGCAAGCGCCACGCCGAGGTTGTGATAAGCCCACGGAAAGTGCTCCCGCTGAGAGATCGCGGTTCGATAAGATTCGACCGCTTCTTTTAAGTCACCTCGGCGAGCGAGCGACCGCGCCAGCGCGTAGTGGGCTTCTGGATAAATAGCCTGTTGCTGAATTGAAGTCCGCGCCTCCGCAATCGCTTCTTCGAGCTGGCCCAAACCGAACAACGCGCGGCTCAACTCGAAATGGGCCTGAGGGAAAAAGGAGCGCCGCTGTGCGATCGCTGCGCGAATGGCTTCAACCGCTCCTGTGAGATCGCCTTTCTCCGCCAGAACGCGGCCAAGCTCGAACTGAGTATCGGGATAGTTGCCGTGGCGCTGATCCAATGCCTTGCGAAAGGCCCCGGCAGCCCCTTCCAGGTCACCGCGCCGCGCGAGCGCGACGCCGAGATGATGCCACGCTTTCGGAAATTCACCGTTGCGTTGCTCAATCGCCTTATTGAAAGCATCGACCGCTTCGCTCGAATCCCCGCGACGGAGGAGCGCGATGCCGAGATTATGATAAGCCCACGGATGATTGCCGCCGCGCTGCTCGATCGCTTTGCTATATGACTCGATCGCCTCGGCATATTCGCCGCGCCGGGCCAGCGTCAGACCGAGTGAATAATAGGCATCGGGATTTTCAGGTTGCTGCTCAATCGACGAGCGAAGCGATTCAATTGCGCCGCCGATGTCGCCTGTGTCCAGAAGCGCGCGCGCAAGCTGGTAGTAAGCCCGGGGGAAGTTACCGTTGCGCATTTGTATGGCCATTCGATAGCTGTTGATCGCTTCGTCGAGCCATCCCTTGTTGTAAAATACGAGACCCTTGTCGAGATATTGTTGCGCTGTATTTAAGGAGGCGCTCATAGATAATTCTCCTGGGGAGTGGAATCCCCTCCTAACATTGCGTTGTAATCTTGTGAGGAGATTCGCCCGAGAATCCAGCGGGCTTTGTGTAACCCGTCAGGTTATTGATCGAGCCGGGACTAATATACCACGCGAGCGCTGAAAGCCAAACCGAAACGAAAGATCGCGACGATCACTTTTTCGCCGCCGATCACTCGATTCACCTCGGGCGATCATTCTTCCTTCAACCAATCGCGCGGCTTAAAGAACTCCCACGCCTCGGCCTCCCGACTTCCCGGTTCAGGATGATAGTCGTATCGCCATCGCACGAGCGGAGGCAACGACATCAGTATTGATTCAGTGCGCCCGCGAGTCTGTAACCCGAAGTGAGTGCCGCGGTCGTACACGAGATTGAACTCGGCGTACCGGCCGCGTCGAATCAATTGAAATTCTCGCTCTCGGTCGCCGTAAGATTCGTCCCGACGACGTTCGACGATCGGGAGATAAGCCGTAAGAAAAGCGCGGCCCACACCCTGTACGAATTCGAAGACGAACTCGATTCCGCGGTCTTCGCTGGGCCGCTGGTCTCCCGGTTCAAGCGGCTCGTCAGCTCGCTTGCCAGTGAGATAGTCGAAGAATATTCCGCCGACGCCGCGCGTCTCGTCACGATGCTTGATAAAGAAATATTCGTCGCACCATTTCTTGAATCGCGGGTAGTACCACGGGTCGAAATTGTCGCAGGCTTCCTTCAGCGTGCGATGAAAATGAACAATGTCTTCCACGTACGGATAGTACGGCGTCAGATCGGTGCCTCCTCCAAACCAGCCACCAGAGCCTCTTTCAAGATAGCGGAAGTTCGCATGTACAGTAGGAACCGTCGGACTCAGCGGATGCAGCACCAACGAAATGCCGGTCGCGAAAAATTTATTACCTTCGCCGACGGGCATCTTCGCTGCTAATTCCGAGTCGAACTTTCCTTCAACCGCCGAGAAGTTCACGCCGGCTTTCTCAAATACATCGCCGTCCTCCATTATCCGAGTGCGGCCTCCTCCGCCTTCCTCATGCGACCAGAGGTCTTGGTGAAATGTCGCCTCGCCGTCGAGCTTCTCCAGCGCTGTGCATATTTCGTCTTGAAGCTCAGAGAAAAATTCCTGGGCTCGTTGTCTGAGTGCAGGTTTGTTGCTCACGCATGGCTCCTTTCTCGGGCTATGATGCCATGTTCTATTATCAATTGACAGTAGCAGCTCACGGATGATATTCAGTTGACCACATGAAAATCTTTTGATCCAACCTGGCTCTTCTCGCCTCGCGTCTTGTGACTGCGCGACGGCACGATTGAGGCGATGCATTGGCAAATCGCCTGCATTGCGGCGAACCATCGGCGCGCGTCCATCGTTCTTATTCACGGCTCTCAACTGCAATTGAAGGCTAACGCATGCAAACAAGAGAGGAAGTAGTCGCATATTCAGATGACCTGCCACGAAGCGATTCCCGACTCGCGCGCTGGGCGAGTTTTCTGCGTGAGGCAGTCGTAGGCTCCAAGCAAGATTTCACCGAAGGCTCGATCGGCCGAGCCATCTTTCTTTTGGCCGTACCGATGGTGCTCGAGATGATGATGGAATCGCTGTTTGGGATCATCAACGTCTTCTGGGTTGCCCATCTCGGCGCGACTGCCGCCGCAACCGTCGGCATAACCGAATCGCTGCTGACGATGGTTTTCGCCGTTGCGTTGGGCTTGAGCATGGCTACGACCGCGACCGTAGCCCGGCGAATCGGCGAGAAGGACAATCACGGCGCCTCGGTCGCTGCATTTCAATCAATCATACTTGGCGTTGTAGCTTCGATTCCCGTTGCAGTGATCGCGATCACTTACGCCCCGTCGATGTTTCGGTTGATGGGCGCTTCGCAAGCGGTGATGGCGAGCGGCGCCGGTTACGCCAGAATCATCCTCGGCGGCAACGTTGTGATTATGGAATTGTTCCTGATCAACGCGGTGTTTCGTGGCGCGGGTGACGCTTCAATCGCGATGAGAGTTCTCTGGGTCGCGAACGCCATCAACATCGTGCTCGATCCCTGCTTGATCTTCGGGCTCGGCCCATTTCCGAAGCTTGGCGTGACCGGTTCGGCCATCGCGACAACGATCGGTCGAGGGACTGGCGTATTGCTGCAGCTCTGGTTCCTGTTTGGCGGGAAAGGTCGAGTGAAAATCCATTGGCGAGAGGCGCGGCTGGATTTCGCGGTCATGATTCGAATGTTGCGCATCTCGCTTGGAGGAATGTTCCAGTATCTGATCGCCACCGCGAGTTGGGTCGGGTTGATGCGAATGGTCGCCGTCTTCGGAGACGCGGCGCTTGCGGGTTACACGGTGGCGCTGCGAATCATCATCTTTGCGCTGTTGCCGTCGTGGGGCATGAGCAACGCCGCGGCGACGCTGGTCGGCCAGAACCTCGGCGCCAAGAAACCCCGGCGTGCGGAGCGCTCGGTGTGGGTAACGGGCTTCGCCAACATGTGTTTCCTGGGGCTGGTCGCGGTTACCTTCATCACGCTCGCCGAACGGCTGATTCGAATTTTCACGAGCGACCCGAACGTTATCCCGTACGGTGTGGCGTGCTTGAGCTTCATCAGCTACGGCTACGTCTTCTATGCATATGGGATGGTGATGGTGCAATCGTTCAACGGGGCCGGCGACACCAACACGCCGACGCTGATCAACCTCTGCTGCTACTGGCTGGTTCAGATACCGCTCGCGTACGGTCTGGCGATTTCGCTCGGCTTCGGCGCAAAAGGAATCTTTGCCGCGATAACGATAGCTGAGTCGCTGCTGGCGGTGGTTTCGATGTTGGTGTTCCGCCGCGGGCGCTGGAAGGAGCAAAAGGTGTGATTAGACCGCATGAGGCTTCCGCGAATACCACTCAAGGGAGTGGGTGGGATTCGCACAAAAAGGTGACGGCGAATTTTGGCCGCGCGTGCCGCTATGTTATCGTTGCCGCAGGAATGATAAGATAGGCACGAGCTATTATGCCAGCCACTGTCCTCCTAGTTGAAGACTACAAACCGAGCCGCGAGGTCTATCACAAAGTTCTGGACGCGGCCGGGTATCGCGTCATCGAAGCGGCCGACGCCAGCGCGGCACTCGAGGTCCTGAACAGCGAGCCGGTGGACGTTCTCCTGACAGACGTTTTCATGCCCGGGATGAGCGGAATAGAACTCCTCGAGCGCGCCCGACAACTTCGTCCCGACTTGCGCGCGATAGTAATGACCGGCCAGAAAACCGGCGAAGCGGTGATGGGCGCGTTGCGCAATCGCGCGTGTGAGATTCTAGCGAAACCATTTCACACCGAAGAACTTATCGAAGCGGTCCGCTCGGCGATGAACAGCGAGCTTGCGTTTCAGATCGAAGTCATCTCCGACAGGCCCGATTGGATCGAGATCGAGTTGCCTTGCGATCTGAGCGCAGTCGAGCCGCTCCAGAAGTGCCTGAGTCATATTCACGAGCACATTCCGATGGAGACTCGCGAAGCCGTGGGGGCGGTATTTCGCGAATTGCTTAACAACGCCATCGAGCACGGCGGCAAATGCGATCCTGATAAGCGTGTCATCATCAAGTACATTCACCTCAAGCGCGCGATTCTGTACTCGATCAAGGATCCCGGCGAGGGTTTCAACATCGATGAGATCGCTCACGCGGCGATAGCCAATCCGCCGGATGAACCGACTCGTCACTTACAGATTCGAGCGGAGATGGGAATGCGTCCCGGCGGATTCGGAATAATGCTGGCTTCACAAGCGATCGACGAGCTGGTTTACAACGAAAAACACAACGAGCTGATATTCGTGAAGTACCTCGACGAGCCGCCCCAGGATGCTGATACTCAGTGAATCTGATCTCCGCTCGCTGCTCGCAATGCGCGAAGTGATCGGCGCTGTCGAAAGCGGCTTTCGCGCGCTCGCTCGCGGCGATGCAAACGTTCCCGAACGCCTGCGGCTTGACGTCCCCGCGCATCGCGGCGTGATGCTGCAGATGCCTGGTTACATCGGCTCGATTGACGATCAGCGGAGCGCGCTAGGTACGAAAATCGTTTCGGTTTTCGATCAAAACGCGCACTGCGGACTCGATCTCATTCAATCAGTGTACCTGCTGTTCGACAGCGGGACTGGCGTACCTCTTTCACTGATGGACGGGCGCTTTATTACCGCGATTCGCACCGCCGCGACTTCAGCTGTCGCAACCAAGTTTATGGCGGCTGCGGGAGCAAAGCGCCTGAGCTTGTTCGGCGCGGGCGTGCAAGCGCAGTTTCACATCGAGGCGATGATCGAAGTCGCCGAAGTTGAAAAAGTGATGATCGCTTCGCGTACAACGGAGAAGGCTCGCGCCCTTGCGGAGCGGGTCCGATCAGCTCACAGACTTCCGTGCGAGGTGGTATCCGCGGAGCGCGCAGCAGGTGAAGCCGGCCTGATCTGCGCGTGCACAAGCTCGCCCGATCCGTTGTTCGACGGAAACCTGTTGATGGAAGGCACGCATATCAACGCGGTGGGGGCTTTCACCCCGTCGACTCGCGAGCTCGATACCAGAGCAGTGCAAAGAGCGCGAGTGATCATCGACGCAGAAACTTCGGCGGGTCGCGAAGCCGGCGACATACTGTTGCCGATTTCAGAAGGCGCGATCGATCGAGATCACGTCAAGGGAACATTGGCTGATGTCATTTCCGGCAAAGTGGCTGGGCGAGGATCGCCTTCGGAAATTACGCTATTCAAGTCCTGCGGGCACGCGATTGAGGACTTGGTCACTGCGCGACTCGCATATTCGAAGGCAACGGCCGCAGGAATCGGGACTCAAGTAAGGTTGTAGCAATCAATGCAGTTGCGATGAATGCAGGTAAGCTATAAGGTAAGTGCAGGAGACCGTGATGAATGTACTGATCGAGCTTGAGCTTCCTCCTAATTTGGAACAATTCAAACTTCCGCCGGGAGTTGATGAGCGGCTCCAACACCTGCTTGACCGTCAGGACCGCGGCGAAATCTTGACCCCGAGCGAACGCCAGGAAGCTGAGGGTCTGGTGGATCTCGCGGAACTACTCTCGCTCCTCGGTCTTCGCGCGCAAAGGGCGTGGCGTGACGGACAGCATGATCGATGAGACACATCGCGGCTGGATTACGCCGACTTGTACTCCGCCGCAGCGGCGACCGCTGCGAGTATTGCCATCTGCCGCAAGCCGGTCAGGAAGCCACATTTCATATTGACCATATTCAGCCAGTATCGGCTGGCGGCCAAACTATCGCCGATAATCTGGCGTTGGCTTGTGTCTCTTGTTCGCTGCGCAAAGCCGCCAGAGAAACTGGGGCGGATCCGGAGACAGCGAACGAAGTTCCACTGTTCAATCCGCGCATAGATCTCTGGTCGGAGCATTTTGAATGGGAAGGAGTTAGACTGCTCGGCCTGACCCCTACGGGCCGCGCAACTATTGAGGCACTTGACATGAATCGGGAATTGATTCTCGCGATTCGACAAGAAGAAGCTAACCAGGGCCGGCATCCCTGATAACTGAGAAGAACAATGCAAGCGATCAAATCGACAGTTAAACCGAACGACGAAACCTACCAAAGTAACTACCTCGCAAATCAATCCGCCGTCGAAAGACTCAAAGCTGAACTCGCGCGCTCGACCAAAGGTGGCGGCGAGCAATACGTGAAGCGTCACCTCGCCCGCGGACGCCTGCTGCCTCGCGAGCGCGTAGAGATGCTGCTCGACGAGGGTTCCTACTTTCTGGAAGTCGCGCCGCTCGCGGGAATCGGAATGGAAAATGAGTTCGTCGGCGCGGGCGTTGTCGGCGGCATCGGTCTGGTCTCCGGGCGCGAATGCTTGATCATCGCCAACGAAGCGACCGTCAAAGGCGGAGCGGTCAGCGAGATCGGTCAACTCAAGAACCGTCGCCTCTCGGACGTGAGTCGAGACAATCATCTTCCGAGCATCTCGCTCGTAGAATCAGCCGGCGCTGACTTGCCGGTTCAAGCAAAGATCTTCGTTCCCGGGGGGCGCGGCTTTCGCGAAATCACTCGCCGATCGAAGATGCGCATCCCGAGCATCTCGGTCGTGTTCGGCAACTCGACTGCGGGTGGCGCTTATCTGCCCGGAATGTCCGACTACGTGATAATGGTCAAGAACCAGGCGCAGGTTTTCCTGGGCGGGCCGCCGCTTGTGAAGATGGCTACCGGAGAAGTTGTCGACGAAGAATCGCTTGGCGGGGCCGAGATGCATTCGCGAATATCGGGGCTGTCGGATTATCTCGCCGAAGACGAGCTGGATGGGCTGCGCATCGCGAGGGACATCGTGAGTCATTTTTCCGACCCGCCTTCCAAACCAAAACTTCGAGCTGTTGAAGAACCGATCTATCCCGCGGACGAGTTGTTGGGCATCGCTTCGGCGGATGTGAGAGTTCCGTTCGAAGTACGAGAAGTCATCGCTCGCATCGTCGACGGCTCGAAGTTTGATGAGTTCAAAGCAAAGTACGGGACGACGCTTGTTACAGGGTTCGCCTACGTTCACGGCTACTCGGTTGGGATACTCGCCAACAACGGCGTGCTGATGTCCGAATCCGCCGGCAAGGGCGCGCAGTTCATACAGCTCTGCAATCAACAAAACATTCCACTGATCTTTTTGCAGAACATCACGGGCTTCATGGTCGGGCGGACTTACGAGGAGCAAGGCATCATCCGAAACGGCGCAAAGCTGATCAACGCGGTGTCGAACTCCACTGTGCCTGCCATAACGATAATGATCGGCAGCTCGTATGGCGCCGGGAACTACGCGATGTGCGGACGAGCTTATGAGCCGCGATTCTTGTTCACGTGGCCCAACCATCGGATCGCGGTGATGGGAGCGCAGCAACTCTCGGGAGTGATGGACATCATCAAGCGCGATGCGCTGACGAAGCAGGGCCTGCCGGTTGATGAAGAGAAGCTGACCGCATCAAAACTGGCTCTGGAAGCCCAGATCGAGGCGGAGTCTGATCCGTACTTCGCGACCGCGAGGTTGTGGGATGATGGGATAATCGACCCACGAGACACGCGAACGGTGCTGGCGATATCCTTGTCGGCGGCCTGCAACCGGCCGGTTGAAGGCACGATGGAATGGGGCGTGTTCAGGCATTAGCCACGCCGGTTGTCAATCGCAAGTGATCGTTGAAAGTGATAGACTCAGCTTAAGCTCAGGAACGATTCAGACTGAGCGATCAAACTACGGAGATTGCGAGGATGACTACGAATGCAGTGACTTTTCAAGAGGCTTTAGAAATCGTTGAGTCATTACCTGATTATCAGCAAGACGATTTAATAGAGATCATTCGAAGGCGACAATTGGAGCGCAGGCGAGAGGCGCATGTGGAGGACATCAAAGAGGCAGAGGCAGAATACGCAAGGGGAGAATGCATCAGCGGCTCTGTTGAGGATCTAATGGCGCTACTCGATGAATAAGGCGGCGCAAACTTCGTTAACTAAATTCCATGTCCGCAGTGAAAGAAAACGAAGGAAGGCCCGGCGAGCGCAAGGTTCAAAGGTTCTTCGATGCCAACATCGGAAACATAATTACCTTTCCAAACGCTAAGACGAAAAGCAACGCCCAGATAGCGGATTTGCTTGTTTGGCTCAATTGGAAGGCGCTTCTGGTCGAAGTGAAAACTCGTATCTCGAGCAAGGTCACGCTTGATCAATGGGTAAAAGAACGGGTAGCTGATGCGGCCAACCAAATCACTAAGAGTTACGCCAGATGCGTTGGTGGCGAACAGATCTACGTCAACAACGATTTTTATAATGTTAGATTCGATGACAAAGGAGTTGCCTTCTATTCCGGGCTAATCGTGCTCAATTACGAGGGCACGAGCAACGTGTTGCCGTCGGTAGCTGTGTCTGACATTTACCGCCGCTCAATTCCGATCCATGCGATTAGTTACGACGATCTCGCGCACCTCAGCCACGAGATCGACACATTTCCGGACTTGCGGTACTACCTAAAGGATCGGTTTGACTACATAAAGAAATACGATATTCCACTCGGCGTCGAGAAAGAAGTAATCGGTCGCTACAAGCTTTTCAACAATCGCTTTCCAGACAACTATGTTAACTTTCAAACGTCCAAGTTCTGGCGTGAATATCAAACCGTTATGGAGGAAGCGATTGAACGAAGAAATGCTCACAATGAGCACGGCACGTTCATCGACGGCCTTGAAGAAGCGTTTCGCCACAAGCGGAAATTGCATGGGAGTATTCCGCTAGGGCTTTCTTTTGCGTGGGAGCTTGGAGCGATGAGTCGGCGTGAGCGCGCGATTGTTGGGGAGCGAATTGATGGAGCGAAACTGCGATTCGAGCGAGGAGGCAACCGACGGTATTTCTCTTTTCAGAATCCTTCAACCACAAACTGGCTCGTCTTCGTCTTTTCAAACGGGAGTTCGGAAGAACTCTGTCGCGAGGTCGAACAATTGACTAGGCTGAAATTGATTAAAGAAGCGCAATTCCATGACTTTGAGTTTGCTGCATACGGGTTTGCCTTCCAGGTGTCGCGCACACACCCGATCCGGCTATTAGGATTGAGACGAGCAACGGTGATCAGTCCAGATGCGGTGACTCCTTACTCCGACGCAGAGCTTGAAGCAGCGATTTCAATATGGGGTGATAAACACGTCGGACTGCCGATTCCGATTTTGGAGTTCCCTCCGTCGGAGTACTGAATGTACGAAGCCTCGATGAACCATTTCGTGATCTGCATAAACAACGACAGAAACCCTGCGAGTCTTATCGTGGGCAAAGTCTACCGAACTCTTCCGGACGAAGCGGCCGAGCTTCACAATATGATTCGCGTTATTGATGAAGACACGTCCGAGCCCGATGGCTATCTTTATCCCGCATCGATGTTCGCTTCAATCGAGTCGCCCGAAGTCGCCGAGCGTGCTTTGATGGCGACCAGTGATTTAAGCACGCCCTAGCTACGCCGACTTCAGGATCTCGACTTCCTGCACAAGCCGGTCCTGTAAACGATCGCGTTCGACCTCAAGGTCGTATGTCGCCTGCAGATTGAGCCAGAACCGCTCAGATGTGCCAAAAAACCGGCCCAAGCGCAAAGCCGTGTTTGCGGTAATAGACCGCGCACCAAGCACAATCTCATTGATTCGCCGCGCTGGGACGCTCAGCCCCTTCGCCAAACGATATTGTGAGAGTCCGAGCGGCTTGAGAAACTCTTCGAGCAATATCTCGCCCGGATGCACAGGCGGTATTCGCCGCTGGCTCGCATTCTTTCCTTTAGTGATAGTCAGTGATTTCGACTTCATATGCGTCGTCTTCTACCCATTCAAAGCAAACGCGCCATTGGTCGTTGATCCGAATGCTGTATTGGCCGGCGCGGTCTCCGCCAAGTTTCTCCAACCGGTTACCGGGAGTAGCGCTCAGATCCCCCAGATTTGTTGCCGCGTCGAGTACCACAAGTTTCCGGTACGCCGCTCGCTGAAGCGCTGCTGCCCAACGCCGAGCAACCGAGCGCTGCCACAACCGCTCAGTGTCCCGGTCAGCAAAGCTGCGGATCACGACGAGATGTTAACGCCAGACGTTATTATGTTGCAACTCAACCCAGGAGTGACCCCCGATGTTCTCGCGACCTCCAAGCGAGCGCTTGATCGCAAACTTGCGGATGATAGAATCTCCCAGTGCCTACCCGCTCTTTCGGAAAAGTCCTCATCGCCAATCGCGGAGAGATCGCGCTTCGCGTGATGAAAACTTGTCGCACGATCGGCATCCCAACTGTCGCTGTCTACTCGGATGCCGATGTGCGCGCTCCTCACACGCGGGTCGCAGATGAGGCCGTTCACATCGGACCTGCTCCGAGCAACGAATCATATCTCAACATCGAAAGAATCATCGACGCGGCTCGAAGAACAAAGGCGGACGCTATTCATCCTGGCTATGGATTCTTGTCGGAGAACGCTGACTTCGCTGAGTCCTGTGAAGCCGCGAGCATCATCTTCATCGGGCCATCAGGGGATTCGATTCGCAGGATGGGATTGAAGACCACCGCGCGAAAGATCATGTCGCAAACGGGAATCCCTGTGATTTCGGGTTACGATGGAGATGATCAGTCAACGGAAGCTCTGCGGCGGAACGCCATCTTGATTGGTTTGCCAGTGCTCATCAAAGCTTCAGCAGGCGGCGGCGGCAAGGGAATGCGAGTGGTTGGCGAAGCCGACGAGTTGCCCGAAGCGATTGAAGCGTCGCGCCGAGAATCCAAGAAAGCTTTTGGCGATGGCGATCTACTTGTCGAAAAATATGTCGAGAAGGCGCGACACATTGAAGTTCAGATTCTCGGCGACCATCACGGCAACTTGATTCATCTGTTCGAGCGCGAGTGCTCGATTCAACGCCGCCATCAAAAGATCATCGAGGAGAGTCCTTCGACCGCGCTTACCCCTGAACTTCGCAAGCGAATTTGCGAAACTGCACTTGCCGCCGGTCGCGCCATCGGCTATACCAACGCGGGAACAGTCGAGTTCATTCTCGCGCCATCAGGCGACTTTTATTTCATCGAGGTCAACACGCGGCTTCAGGTCGAACATCCCGTAACTGAGATGACGACCGGGCTCGACCTTGTGAAGCTTCAAATCGAGATAGCCGAAGGCAAGCCGCTCACGCTAGCTCAAGAAGATGTGAGGCAAACTGGTCACGCAATTGAAGCTCGATTGTATGCTGAAGATCCCGCCAACAACTTTCTTCCTGCGACCGGAACGATCTACGAGTGGAATCCGCCAACGTCCATCGACGGCGTGCGGATTGATTCCGGTGTCGAGGCCAAGACCGAAATTGGAATTCACTACGATCCGCTGCTTGCCAAGCTAATCGCTCACGGAGCGGACCGGGAGACCGCCCTTCGCAAGCTGGTGTCCTCGCTGAAAAATCTGACCGCGCTCGGTGTTCAAACCAATCGCGAGTTCTTGATTCGCGCACTCGAACATCCCGACGTTCAGCGTGGTCAGTATCACACCGGCTTCGTGGATGAACATCTCGACGCGTTGATTGAGACAGACGCTGGCGAAGACGTGCTCTTCGCCGTTGTCGCCGCTTTGTATTTGCACAAGCAATGGAAACCTGAGGTGACGATCCTGCCGCATGTGGCTCCGAACTTTCGAAACAATCCATTCCGCGATCCCTCAGTCAAGCTACAGGTGGGCGGAGACGCGTTCGAATTCTCGTGGAAGCCCGCCGGAGAAGAAAGATTCCTCGTCTCGTGCGGAGATTGGCAAGCTTGCGTCCAGCTTGTATCATTCGAGCGCGGGAGCGTTCGCGTAGCGATCGACGGCCTCCAACGGTTGTTCAGAATCGCAGAAGCAGGTGACCAACTCTTCGTGCAATCGGCTTCGGCGTCGCGAATGGTCACGCGCTTGCCGAGGTATCCGCGGGCGCACGTCGCCTCGGAGCATGAGAGCGCCTTTGCTCCGATGCCCGGTCAGGTGTTGAGGATTCTGGTGGAAGTCGGACAGAAGATCGCAGTCGGAGATCCCCTTGTGATTCTCGAAGCGATGAAAATGGAGCAAACGCTGAGATCCTCAAGCGACGGGATTGTCGAAGCCGTACTCGTTAATCAGGGAGACGTGGTGGCGCCAGGCGACACGCTGGTGGAGATCGCCGCGCTAGCCACAGATGAACACAGATGAACAAGAATGTAGAACATACACAGGCTTGCGTGGTTCTAGCTGTCCGTCATTCAATCGGTGTTAATCTGTGTTAATCTGTGGCTCGCACTCATCTTGCGGAGGAGCATATGTCAGCACTAACTGAAGCGCCGCCGATAGCTGGCACAACTTATCCCTATTTCACCGAAGAACATTTCATGTTTCGCGAGACGGTGAAGCAGTTTGTCCAAAGCGAAATCGCGCCCCACGCGGAAGATTGGGACGAAGCAGGCATCTTCCCAAAGGACATCTTCAAAAAAGCCGCTGAGCTTGGACTGTTTGGCATCCGGCTCGATCCCGAATACGGCGGCAGCGGGTTGGATTGGTGGTACACGGCTGCTTACTTGGAAGGCTTCTCGTATTCGAACAGCGGCGGCGTGTCGATGGCGATGTTCGTGCAATCGGACATCACGCTCCCGGTTCTCGACGAGCTTGGAACCGACGAACAAAAGGAAGAGTTCCTGAGACCGGCGATCGCTGGCGATCGAATTGCGGCGCTTGGCATAAGCGAGCCGGGCGGCGGCTCAGACGTCGCAGCGCTGACGACTCGCGCTCGAAGCGAAGGAGACGACCTTGTGATCTCAGGACAGAAGCTTTGGATTACAAACGGAGCTCGCGCGGATTTCATCATTCTCGCTGTGCGTACGGGAGAAGAACGCTACAAGGGAATCTCGATGGTGCTGTTCCCTACCGACGTGAAGGGGTTTGCGATCGGCAAGAAACTAAAGAAGGTCGGCAATCTCTGTTCTGACACTGCTGAGTTGTTCTTTGACAACTGCCGGATCCCCAAGCGCTACGTGCTCGGCGAGATCGGTCGAGGCTTCTATTACACGATGCACAACTTCCAAGGCGAGCGGCTGGCGTCGGCGATCTCGAACGTGGCGATGATGGAACGCGCGTTGGAAAGCGCAATTGCTTACGGAAGGGAGCGAATGGCGTTCGGGCAGCCGATAGGCGAGTTTCAAGTGTGGAAGCACCGTTTCGCCGAACACAAGACAAACGTCGAAGCAGCAAAGTGGCTTACTTATCGCGCGCTGGATTTGATGAATCGAGGCGAGCGAGCGGTGCGCGAGATAACGATGGCAAAATTATTCACGAGCGATCTTTCACAAAAGGTCACTTACGATTGCATGCAAATCTTCGGCGGTTTCGGCTACACGACCGAGTATGGAATCAGCCGGATGTGGCGCGACGCCCGACTGAACACCATCGGTGCGGGCTCATCTGAGATAATGAAAGAAATCATTGCAAAAGAAGAAAAGCTTTAGCATATTCTTAAACGCTCGATACTCTGCATCATCAGTGGCTCTGATTCAGAAACTCAACAATCGTTCGGAGGCAACATGTCGACACGTACATTTCTTGGCGTGGATCGCTGGCGCACTCTTATCGTAATCGCAGGTCTGATTGTTAGCGGTCTGGCGATGCTTGCGCGAACCAATTCCGTCGCCGGAAACGGCGCGGCGACGCGTCTACTTCGTTCGCCGACGGTCAGCGCTACTCAGATCGCGTTCGCTTACGCGAACAACATCTGGGTCGTCGAGCGCGCGGGCGGCATGGCGAGGCGAGTCACAAGCTTTCAAGGCTTGACTTCGAATCCTCATTTCTCGCCGGATGGAAAGTGGATCGCGTTCAGCGGCGAGTATGCGGGCAACGTCGACGTGTACGTTGTGCCGTCGGAAGGTGGCGAGCCCAAGCGATTGACCTGGCATCCCGGCGCCGACCTCGTGCAAGGATGGACGCCGGACGGAAGAGCGGTGATGTTTTCTTCGTCCCGAGCGACCTGGGCGCCCAGCGGCGCGCCGCGATTCTGGACAGTGCCTGCCACTGGCGGCGTCGAAGAACCGATGCCCCTGCCGCGCGGCTATCAAGGCAAGATCTCGCCTGACGGAAGTCGTATTGCTTACCGAATGAACAACTCGTGGGACGAGGAGCGACGCAATTATCGCGGCGGTCAGAATCGACCAATCTGGATCGTAGATCTCAAGACCTACGATCTCGTCTCGCCGCCCTGGACCGATTCCAAAGACATGGATCCGGTTTGGGTGAATGATGTTGTCTATTTCATTTCGGACCGCGATGGCGTGGCGAATGTCTGGTCATATGACGCCAAGGCCAAGAAGCTCAGTCAAGTAACCAGATACACCGACTTCGACGTCAAGACACTCGATGCAGGTTCAGGCTCAGTCGTGTTCGAGCAGGCCGGCTACATTCACGAGCTCGATCCGCGATCCGGCAAAGAGCACATCGTCGAGATCACCGCCACCGGCGATTTCCCGTGGATGATGCCTCGGTGGGTGGACGTGACGAATCGCATGGGCAACATCGCTCTTTCGCCAACCGGAAAGCGCGTGGCGGTCGAAGCGCGCGGCGAGATCTTTACGATTCCCGCCGAGAAGGGCGACGTGCGAAATCTGAGTCACTCAAGCGGCTCGGCCGAGCGCGATCCCGCCTGGTCGCCCGACGGGAAGTATGTCTCTTACTTCAGCGACAAATCAGGCGAGTACAAGCTCGTCATTGAAACACAAGACGGATTGACGCCCCCCCGAGAAATCGCGCTCGAGCACCCGACTCATTACTACACTTCATCGTGGTCGCCCGACTCGAAAAAGATTGTGTTCACGGACACAAACCTACATGTTTGGGTGCTCGATGTTGAAACGGGCAAGGCTAAGATCGTAGGCAATGATCCGTGGATGGTGCCGCAGCGCACGCTCAACCCTGTCTGGAGCCCCGACTCGAAGTGGGTCGCATATTCCAGCCGGCTCAAGTCGATGTATCACGCGATCTTCGTGAGCAACGTCGAGACCGGCGAGACGAAACAGGTGACCGATGGGCTTGCGGATTCGGTGTGGCCTGCGTGGGACTCGAGCGGCAAATATCTGTGGTTCCTGGCGTCCACAGACTTCGGGTTGCGGTCGCAGTGGCTCGATATGACTTCGTACGATCACGACGAAACTTTCGGGCTGTATCTTGCAGTGTTGAAGAAGGGCGAACCGAGTCCGCTTTTACCGGAAAGCGACGAGGATAAGGGCGTAGGAAGCGCGACTCCCAGCACCGGCGGCGCTCCGCGAGGAGGCCGCGGCGCCTCGCAGGCGGCGCCAGAAGGCGATACGGATCAGCCTCAAGTTCAGCAAACGCCGAGGGGCCCGCGAACCCCGATCAATGTCCAAATCGATTTTGACGGACTGCAGCAACGGATCATTTCTGTAGCCGGAATTCCAGAGGGCCAATACTCACGGTTGAGCGCCGGAGTCGCGGGAACCGTCTATTATCTCGAGGCGGGCGCTGGAGGGCGCGGCCGCGGCGGCCAAGGTTTCGGTCAGGGTGGAGGCAACGAGTTGCACCGTTATCGGCTGAGCGACCGACGGCCCGCAACTTTCGTGAGCGGTGTTGCAGACTACGATGTCAGCGCCGATGGGCACAAGTTGCTCTATCGCTCTGCCGGCGGCTTCGGCGGCGGAGGGCGCGGTCCGGCAGCCGCAGGCAGCGCGCCACCAACACCCTCCCTCTTTCTCGTCGATGCGGATCGCAATCCTCCGCAGCCGGGTCAAGGGCGGCTGAACGTTTCGCTGCGAATGTACCTCGAACCCAAGGAGGAGTTCAAACAGATCTTCAACGAAGGCTGGCGTAATCAACGCGATTATCTTTACGTTCCGAACCTTCACGGCACCGATTGGGCGAAAGACAAAGAAATGTATGGTCAGTTGCTGCCGTTTGTGAATCACCGCGCAGATCTGAACTACCTGCTTGACATGATGGGCGCCGAGATAGCGATCGGCCACTCATACGTTCGAGGCGGCGACATGCCGGAAGTGCCTCAATCGCCCGGCGGTTTGTTGGGGGCGGACTTTGCGATCGAAAGTGAGCGCTACAAGATCACGCGAATCTACGACAATGAAAGCTGGAACCCGGATCTGCGCGCGCCGCTGGCATCACCGGGAGTTGATGTGAATGTTGGGGATTACATCGTGGCGATCAACGGCGTCGAGCTGAAGACGCCTGATAACATCTATCGTTTGCTGGACGGAACGGCAAATCGACAGACGGTGCTTACCATCAACAATCGGCCGACGCTTGAAGGCGCGCGGTTGGTAACTGTTGTTCCAGTCGCAAACGAACAGGGACTGAGGACGCGAGCCTGGGTTGAATACAATCGCCGGATTGTAGACAAGCTTTCCGGCGGCGAGCTTGCGTACGTGTATCTTCCCAACACCGGCCAGCCGGGCTATGGCAGCTTCAACCGCTATTACTTCGCGCAGCAAGACAAGAAGGGCGCGATCATAGACGAGCGGTACAACGGCGGAGGCTCCGCGGCGGATTACATTGTAGACGTGCTTGGTCGCGATTTCGACGGCTACTTCAACAACGTCGCCGGCGATCGTTATCCGTTCACCAGCCCGGCCGCCGGCATCTGGGGCCCGAAGGTGATGATCATTAACGAGATGGCTGGGTCGGGCGGCGACCTAATGCCTTATATGTTCAAACACCGAAAGATCGGATTACTCGTCGGCAAACGCACGTGGGGAGGGTTAGTTCACACGGCTGACACGCCGCCGTTCGTCGACGGCGGTTCGATGATTGCGCCGCGCGGGGGATTCTTCGCTCGCGACGGAAAATGGGCGGTCGAGAATGAGGGCGTGGCGCCCGATATCGACCAGGAAAATTGGCCGAAGGATGTAATTGCCGGACACGACCCGCAGCTAGAGAGAGCGGTGCAAGAAGCGGTGCGGTTGCTAAAGGAGCATCCGGTCATTCGATCCGACAAGGAGCCGCCTCCGCCAACCTGGGGCAAACGCCGCGGACAGCGTTGAAAAGTAGCTTTGGTGAGGATGAACAACTTTGGACGTACTGAAGCTCGTGGTAGAGGCGACCGGGGCAATCCTGATACCTGTCGTGTTGCTTATTGTCGGGCAGTGGTTTACTCGACAAAAGGAGCGCTCGGACAAAGCGCAGCGAGAGGCGGATCTGCTGGCGCATTTCCTCGACCATCTTTCAAGTGAGAACGCCGATAAACGAAAGCTCGCCCTTCTCATTCTCAAGCACCTGCAGGACGCCAATAGATTTCCAGCGCCGCTCCTTGAGGCGGTGCAGAGCATCGCCGCGACCGATAATCCGAGCGTTGCGGCGGCCGCTCGGATCGCACTGGGCGAAGTCGCAACCGCGAAGAACTTCACATTACTCTCCGAACTATTGCTACCAATGAAGGTTCACTTCGACAGAACGCGGGATTTATTCAAGCAGTGGGTGTCCAAGCCCGCTTCAAAGCCCAACGAGCAATTAGAGGAGTTCATCAAGCAGAGCAACATGTTTATCAGGAACCTGCTTATGGAGAAAGGACACTTGGTACCCGGGAACCTTCAGCCGGATGCGCTGAAGCTCATCGAGCATTACGAGGCTTGGTTGCGCGAGTATGATCGGGTACGCCCTGGAGGTGTGCGCGACCCGAATGTCCCTTGGGTTTTCGTTGGGCCGCAAGGGGTGCCCTTCCCAATCGAGTCTGAGAAGCGGTTCATGGAATTGTATGAGGAGCTGACTGGCAAGGGAACATGAGCTCACCTCAATTTAGCTCATGTTTCGAGCTAACTTGATTGAACCTCGTTATTCGTGACTGCTATTCTCTTACCTTGACGCAGGACGAAAAGGGAAACGAGATGGCAACAGAGATCTTGGAACACTCGGGTCTCGTAGTTGAAGAGACATCGCTTGAGGCGATGAATCTTCCTGGGCTAGACACGTTCGAGTACAAGTACAGAGGCAACAAGATCAACGTCTCATTCACCTGCCCCGAGTTCACCGCCATCTGTCCATTCTCCGACTTTCCCGACTTCGCAACGATAAAGATAGATTACGTGCCTGACGAGCTTTGCGTGGAGCTGAAGTCGCTCAAGCTGTATATCAACGCGTTTCGATCGGTGAAGATCTTCCACGAGCACGTTGTGAATCGCATACTCGAAGACTTCGTGCGCGCGTGCGATCCACTGTCAGTTGAAATCGAAGGCGACTTCAACGTGCGCGGGAACATCAAGACGGTTATAAGGGCTTCCTATCGACGAGATGAGACAAGAATGTGAAACGTTATGGAAATGGAGAAGGCATTTTATGTTGTTAGCTTCAAGCCAGCTTACGCGGAACTCCGACGACAGAGCATTGCCAATTTAGAGACTTTCGACGAGGACCTTGAACGCTACTCGACCCAACGCTTGGTTGTGGCGGTAACTCAGGGCGGCTTCGGCCAGGATGTTGTTGACGATGAACGACAAGTAAAGGAGCGTTTCCTTGAATATCTTTTTTTCTCCGGCGATATCGATCTTCCACGGTCGGCCGAAGTCTTCGACCAGTACTTCCTTCTTGAACAAGCAGAAGATTTTGTCGACCTCGACGAGGAATAGTTTGTCGGCACTAGTATGGAAATCTCGATACGCACTTCTCCAGGTTTCAGCTTCAAACGCACAGCCATCAGTCACGGTTGGTACGATCTTCCTCCGTTCGAACTGAATCAAGAAAGCTGGACTCTCAGACGCGCAATCGACCTCGGCAAAAGCCGGCCCGTCACAGTCGCAATCAAGCAAGCCAAGAAGGCAGTCAACATAGACATTAGTCGCAGAGTTGGAAAGAGCGCTATCGATAAGATCACAAGCGACGTCCGCCATATGCTCAGGCTCGATGACGACATGACAAGCTTCTACGACGCGGTCGATGGTGATCCTGACTTCTCCTGGATCGCAAGTTCCGGCGCGGGGCGCTTGCTGCGAGCGCCCGCGGTGTTTGAAGATCTGGTGAAGATGATCTGCACAACGAACTGCTCGTGGGCGTTGACGCGAAAGATGGTCGATGGGCTCATTAACGCGCTGGGACGCGAGGCGAATGACGGTCTGCGCACTTTTCCGACTCCAGAGGCAATGGCTTCGATGCCAGAGAGGTTCTATCGAGAAGAAGTGCGCGCCGGGTATCGCTCACCGTACTTGAAAGAGCTTGCCGAGCGCGTGGCGAGCGGCGAGCTTGAAGTTGAAGGATGGACCTCCAGCGAACTGCCGACTACCGAGCTGAAGCGCGAGATCAAGCGAGTCAAGGGCGTGGGCGACTACGCTGCCGAAAGTATGTTAAAGCTCCTGGGTCGCTACGACGGATTGGCGCTTGATTCCTGGGTTCGAGGCAAGTTCGCCCGTACTCGCAACGGCGCTCGCGCGGCTTCCGATAAGAAGATTGCGCGATACTATTCGCGATTCGGCCAGTGGCGCGGTCTCGTGCTGTGGTGCGACATGACTCGCGATTGGCTGGAAGCCGACGAAGTTCTGAAGTGGTAAAGAAAGTACTAATCAACAGAGATGGACAGGATAAACAGGATAGATTCTTTTATCTTGTGCATCTTGTCTATCCGCGTTCGATTCTATTATCACTCGGGCTCTTTGCCGGTCTTAAGCCTGGATGACGGGCAATACTTCTCGATCACACACTTTTCGCATAGCGGCTTGCGAGCCTTACAGATTCGGCGGCCGTGATAGATCATCAAATGCGCGAAGTCGATCCAATCTTTTTTCGGCACGAGCTCGATCAGGTCGCGCTCTATCTTTTCAGCTTGCTTGTTTGTAGTTAGACCAAGCCGGCGAGATAGCCGAGTCACGTGAGTGTCGACAACGACTCCGCTGGCGATTCCGAACGCATTGCCGAGCACAACATTCGCTGTTTTGCGAGCAACGCCGGGCAACTCCAGCAATTCTTCCATAGTCTGGGGCACGCGATCGCCCTTCTCGCTCAAGACCTTGCACGTCCCTTGAATCGACTTTGTCTTGTTGCGAAAGAATCCGGTTGTGCGGACATCATTCTGAAGCTCGCTGGTTGGGGCCTTCAAATAATCTTTGCACGAGCGATACTTTCTGAAGAGATCTGCGGTGACGATGTTGACGCGCTCGTCAGTGCATTGCGCTGAGAGAATCGTCGCGATCAACAGCTCAAGAGGGTTGCTATGATTCAGGCTGCACTTCGCGTCGGGATATTCTTTTTTGAGCCGAGCGATAATTTTTCGCGCGCGTGCTTTCTCGGGATTGCTTGTCAATCTTGCCCTCGCGTTTGCGGCGTTCAAACTCTGAAGCACACAGTTTAAGCGATATTCACGACCGTTGCTAATGATGACTGTCGTTTTCGTGTTATAGTTGAGTTTGCACATGGATGCATATACCAAGGTCCAGAACCTTTCGCTCATAATCCAACCCGGCGACAGTTTCTTTCCGATGGTCGACGCGATAGACCGCGCAGCCACGAGCATCAAGATGACCATCTTCAGGATGGACGATCCCATCGTCCGCGAGGCGATGACTCACGCGGTCTCGCGCGGCGTCAAGGTGCAGGCGCTTGTCGCGCCCGCCTCAAAAGGTTGGACTAAACGCAACAAGAAGCTCTCTGAAGAGTTTGAAAAGGTTGGCATCGAAGTCGATGTCCCGAGCGCGCGAAAAGAAAAATTGAAACGATATCACTACAAGTTCATGACAATCGATGACGAGCTTTCGTTGATATTGACTTTCAACCCGACTCGGAAGAATCTTCATTACGCGCGCGATTTTGGACTCTTGATACGCGACAGCGAGATCGCGGAGGAGCTGAGCCGCCTGTTTGACTCAGACTCGGCGGGTGACAAATTCGAGCCGGGCAATCTGCCGCTGGTCATCAGCCCTATCAACAGCCGCCGCAAAATGCTGGATCTGCTTGAGTCCGCCGAGCGGACGATTCGGATAATGGATGCGAAACTGACGGACCAGGAAGTCATCGGTATACTGCTTCGCAAAGCTGCCGTCGGCTGCAACATTGAGATAATCAGCGCGGACACATCTTATAACGAAGTAGTCCCAAACTATCATGTGCGGAAGCTTGTTCGTTACAAGCTTCACGCCAAGTGTATCGTGGTTGACGCGAGCCGCTTCTTCATCGGCAGCCAGAATCTTCGCAAGGTGAGCCTGAATCGGCGCCGCGAACTAGGCATTATTGTGGAAGATGACGCGATGGCTCGAAAGATTGAGCGGGTGTTCGACGAGGATTGGGAACAGGCAACGGAAATGATAAGTGAAACGTGAAGAATGATAAGTGAAACGTGAAGAATGATGCGTGAAACGTGATCTGAGTTTCGTCATACATTCACGGATCACGCATCACGGATCACGCGTCACGGATCACGCATCACGGATCACGCATCACGGATCACGCGTCACGCATCACGCATCACGCATCAACTTTTGTAATCGAGGTAGTTAGGAATGAATAAAGGTCATCGAACGGTTTTCAAGCAAGGTGACGAGGTTAGCTATGCGATGCCTTCGGGCGTTCTCTACGGAACGGTGACGCGAGTGCTGGGCGCAGGCGAATCGGCGGCGGTGGAGATAGAATTCGAAGACGGCCGCAAAGAAATCAAGAAGGTGAAAGACCGCGCGTTGAACCTGTTGAGACGAGCAAGCGGGTTGAGCGAAGAGGAAGAGCGTCACGCCGACCGCGAGCGCCTGCGGGATCCGGAGGTGCAACGCATTTTCCGCAGCGAGCAGAGGAAGCGATGGTGAGTATGAACTCTCTTCATTAGCGGGTCAGGCCAGTGATCAGCCTCGATAGCGGGCTTTCGTGAAAACTCACCGGCTGAAAAACAAGCAGGTAGGCGATTCGGGCGATGCCGTAGACTCCAAATGCGATTGCCAAAACCCGTACAACGTTCAAGCGATCTGTGACTCGGTCGAATAGCTCAACGAAACTTGCGCGATTCAGCAGCACGGCCCCGGATCTCGTCCACAGCAAAATGAACAACATAAAGAGCACGGGCCCCATCAAGTTCCACGAGAAGGCATCCATAATCTCGCCTTTCGCCAACGCGCAGAAAGAGTGGGTGAGGCCACATCCGGGACAGGGCAGCCCGGTGAAGTTCTTGAAGGCGCAAATCGAAAAGTAATCGCCGGTCGGCGGCTTGAAAAGTACGCTCGTCAAGAATACGACGGAAAGTCCGACAAGCGTTAGGAACGCAAGCTTCTTAGACGGCGCCGCCATCTTAGTCTCAAACCCGCCAAGAACGTCTTCTACGATTGTTGAGTCTACCTGCATGCGAAAACACATTGCCACAAAGACTCAAAGGCACGAAGTTGCGCAAAGTCTTAATGTTGCTTCGTGACTTGGTGCCTTAGTGGCCGCGTCTGCTACGCGAAGTCTTCAATCAGTTTCACGAACTGCCGGCGGTATTCTAGCATGGGCAGAAATCCGCAGTCGCGCAAGGTCGCCAGCTTCCCTTCTTTGGACAACGAAAACAGCCTTCGCGCCTCGGTCGCGCCTTTCTTGTCCTTCTCGCCACAGACGAACAGAATGGGCAGCCTCGCCCGCTTGATCACGTCGTCGAGAATCGCTGTTGATTCACTCACCGACAAAGCGGTCTCGTACGCCGCGCGCGGGCTAAGATTAGCAAAGTCGTCAAAGAGCCGATCGCGATAAGGCTGAGGCGCCCGGCTGAATCGTCTCGCGACCAGGTTTCGCAACAGCGGGTAGGCGGCGAGCTCACGCAACGCGAGCGAAGCCGGTGTAAACACCGCCAGCCCTTTCACGTCATCTCCCGACATTGCCGAGCGCGGGCTGACCACTATCAGGGATCGCATGTCTTGTGGATGGCGGTTGGCGTTTGCGGCGACAATGAGCGACCCCATCTCGTGTCCGATGATAGCAGCGTCGTAGATTCCCGCTGCTTCAAGCATGGAGTGCAAGTCCTCGGCGTGGTCTTCGACCGTGAAGCTCGCGTCGATCGAGAAAGGTTGTGAACGGCCAACCCCTCTCGCGTCGTAAATAAAACATCGATGCGCGCGCTTGAGTATCGAGACCACAGGCCGCCAGCACTCACAGGACATCGCCCATCCACTCACGAAGACGAGAGGCTCACCACTGCCCGCGACCTCGTAATAGAGCGGCCCGTGGTTGGTTTGTAACATCATAGCTCGAAGGGTTTGGTAGTACGGCCTTCAGGCGGAAGTTCGTATGATTAAGTTCAAAACCGATGCCAGAGAATACTTGAATTACAAACTTCCGCCTGAAGGCCGTACTACGAACATTGGGGGCGGCCACGGAGGGTCGCTGCTACATCTGTGCCGCCTCCACCGATATTCCTTTCTTGTCCGCAAGGACGATCAAATCTTTCTTGTCAAATAGCAGCGTTTTTCGCGCCGTAATGTGAATCGCGGTGGATCCGGCTTGACACATCATCTCGATAGTTGGAATCCCAATAACCGGGACGTCGAACCGCATATCCTGATCGGGTTTGGCGACCTTCACTACAACGAACCCCTTGCCGCGAGTCACTTCCCCGGCGCGAGCGATCACTGCATCGGTGCCCTCCATTGCCTCGATCGCCACCACAGCTCGATCCTTCACCGCGATCGTTTGACCCAGGTCGAGCCGCGCGATCTCGCGAGCGACACCGAGGCCGTAATCGATGTCAGCGCGCTCTTCTTTCGTCGGCGGGCGTCGTGTCAACACGCCTTCAGGCGCAAGTAGTGGTTCCAGAAATGTTGTTGAGTCGACGAGCTGTATTCCCTCGCGCGCAAGCTCGTCAGCGACCGCGCCGATAAGGCTGTCAGTATTCTTCTCCGTGAGACGAGCAAGCAATCGGACCATCCGAAGATCGGGCAGCGCGTTCAGACGGAATATCTGATTGTGTTTAACCTGTCCGGCCATTATGGCGTGAGTGACTCCTTCGCGTTTGAAGAAGCGAATCAATCGGCCGAGCTGACCAACTCCTATCCACTCGACTGTGTTACCTTGGTTCTCTATCTCAGGCGCGGTCTCTTCTTTGATGGCGGCGACGACTATATCGACGCTACGTTCTCGCGCGCCCTCGAGCACGAGAAATGGAAACCGACCGTTACCTGCGATCAGTCCGTACTTCATTGGAAGTTTGGGCGTTGGGGATTGGCCTTAGTTTGTAAGCACCCCTCTAATCCCGACGCCACTCCTAGAATTCCACCCACGTGCCCGCTTGCGACTCTTGCGCTTTCCGAAAGAGATAATCCGCCGAGGCCAGGTCTTCGATCGCCAGACCTAGCGACTTGAACAGCGTGATCTCGTCCGGCGAGGTGCGACCGGGATGTTCGCCGATCAACAGTTCACCGATCTCTGCTTTAATGTGATCCTCTGTGATCGCCGACTCGCGCAGGGCAAACAAATAATCTCCGCCCTCGTTTACGGTCGATTCGCGTCGATCGACAAACAAACTCGCTGCGGCCATAGTCGCGCTGTCAATTTCCCGAGTCGTTGGGATGCTCGATCCGACTACGTTCAAGTGCGCCCCGCGAGAAATCCATTCGCGCTTCAAGATCGGTTCACGCGCAGTTGTTGCGGTGACAATCAAGTCCGCGCCACGAACCGCGGCCTCGATGTTGTCGACCGGTTCGACAGGAAACGGATAACGCTGGCTGAATTCTTCAGCAAACCTTTGTGCGTGTTCCAGCGTGCGACTTGCAACCCTGGCACGCTTGATCGGGCGGACGCAAGCCATCGCCTCGATGTGCGCGCGCGACTGCACCCCTGAGCCGATGATCGCGAGCTCGCCGGCGTCTTCGCGGGCAAGAAGCTTGGTCGCAACACCGGACACCGCTGCCGTGCGAATCGCGGTTATCGCCGAAGCATTCATCAGCGCCAGCAACTGTCCGGTCTCGGCGCTGAAAAGCATCACGCTTCCCTGATGCGGGTCCAGTCCTCTCGCCGGGTTCTCAGCAAAAACGCAGACGACCTTTACGCCATAAGCAGCACGATCGCCCGAGCGATACGACGGCATCAACCCCATGTCGCCGTCTGCGCCGGGAGGCATGATGATCATTCGTAACGGCAGATACACTTGTCCTCTGGCGAGATCTGTCAGGGCTTCAGCCATCACATTAATGCACTCGCGAATAGGAAGCATCTCTTCCACTTCGGCTTGGTTAAGAATCAGGATCTTCATCGCTTCGTCACTCCCCGTTTCGAGGTTTCTATGAACTCAACCAGGTAATCTATCTCCGGCCAGCCGCTCAGCTCGCGCTTGATCGCCTCGATTGCCTGAGTTGTGTTGAGCTTCGATGCGAGCAGCAACCGAAATGCATGAGTTATCCGGCGAATCTCATCGCTGCTGAAACCGCACCGCTTAAGACCGATCGTGTTTTGACCGTAACAGTTCGCGTGATTGCCGACCGTGCGAGCGTAAGGCAGCGCGTCTTTCACAACCGCTGAGTAGGCTCCAATGAACGCGTGTCGTCCAACTCGACAGAATTGATGCACGCCGCAGTAAGCGCCGAGCGTCGCGTGATCCTCGACATCGACGTGACCGGCGAGCGTAGCGCCGTTTGCGAAGATAACGTGGTTGCCGATCCGGCAGTCGTGTGCGACGTGAGCTTGAGCCATGAAGAGATTGTCCGAACCGATCTCCGTCAGGTTGCCGCCGCCTTCCGTCCCTCGATGCAGCGTAGTGAATTCGCGAAACGTGTTGCGCTCGCCGACGCGCAGCCAACTCCGTTCTCCGCGATACTTCTTATCGTGCGGGATTTGCCCGGCGGAGACGAATGGAAAGAAGATCGAGCCGCTGCCGAACTCGGATGGACCTTCGATTACGCAATGGCTCGCCACTCGAACGTCGTCGCGCAAGATGACGTCGTCGCCGATGATTGAATAGGGCCCGATCGAAATATTGCGCCCCAATTCCGCCTTTGCGCTGACGATCGCTGTTGGATGAATCGACAATTCGGGGCGTTCTCCTAAGACCTGTCGACCGGAGAGAAGGCGGCATTGTTATTTTGATCGGCGCGCTCGATAAGGCGGCGATCAACCAGTGATGAGGAGATTTCAGCTTCCGCAACGAGCTGCCCATCAACGTAAGCTTCACCGCGCAATTTTATGTAGCGTGGCCGTAGCTTCAGAACCGTTAGCTCCAGCCTCAACTGATCGCCGGGCACGACAGGCCGGCGGAACTTTGCGCTGTCGATTCCGGTGAAGAACACGAGCTTTGATTCGCGGTCCGGCAGGCTCGCAAGCATCACAACTCCCGCCGTCTGGGCCATCGCTTCGACTATCAACACACCGGGCATGACCGGCGCGCCGGGAAAGTGCCCTTCGAAGAAAGGCTCGTTGAGGGTCACGTTCTTGATTCCGACAACCCGTTTGTTGGGCTCGTATTCGATTATCCGATCGACCAGCAAGAACGGATAACGATGAGGCAGGATGGCTTGGATTTGAGTTATGTCGAGTAGTGTTTCCATGGTATTGAATCGGAAGCAACTGCCGCAGCTAGAATCTCGTGATCCCGTCGCCCGCGCAGCCCAACGTCCCGAACATCTTCAACAACGAATCCAAGTGCTGCAATTTCCGATTTCAACGATCGTGGCATGTTTTCGTCAACCAGGGAATTCAACTCATCGAGCTCCGACTAAAGGTACGGCTTCGGTTTTCGCGACCAGGTCGGCAGCATAAGCGAGGGCTGCTTTTATGTCTTCCCTCGAAAGCTGGTACTCCCGCATCACTTCTTCGTTGCTCATTCCGCCCGCCAACGAGCCGATAACGATCGACACCGGCACACGCGTTTCAGCGATGACGGGTGCCCGGTGCGCAACGTCAGGTTCGACTGTAACACGCGGTGCAATCTCCATTCTCTAGTCCTCCAATGGTGTCGCTATTGTATTTATGCCTCTCTGTCTCCAGAAGGCGGAGCTAACCTCTCAACCGTCCTCTCCAACGTCCTCAATCGTTCAGCCAACTCAGGCAGCTTCGAGTATAACACCTGCGATCGACGCCAGGCATTGTGGTCACGAGCGGGAATCATCCCGCTCATCACTTTGCCCGAAGGAACATCCTTTGTAATGGCCGCTCCGCCAGTTATCGTAACTTCGTCTCCTATTGAAACGTGATGGGCTGTTCCCACCTGTCCCGCGATCACGCATCGACGGCCAACGCGCGTACCTCCGGAAAAGCCGGACATCGCAGCGACGACCGTGTCCTCTCCGATGTCACAGTTGTGCCCGACATGCACGAGGTTATCAAGCTTGACGCCCCGTCTCAAAATTGTTTCGCCGAAACCGCCGCGATCGATCGTGCAATTGGCACCGATTTCACAGTCATCTTCAACGCGCACGCGTCCGAGCTGAAGCAACTTCAACTGGCGGCCCTCTTCATCAGCAACAAAACCGAACCCATCCGCGCCGATGACGGTTCCTGAGTTTATGATAACGCGTCTGCCAATTTCGCAGTCGCTATAGATCGACACGTTGACGTGGATGACCGTATCATCACCGATGCGGCATCCGTCACCAATCACAGCCCCAGGATGAAGAGTCACGCGATCGCCGATCACCGCGTCGCGCCCGATTGTCACGCGCGGATGGATCGACAGCTCTGTGCCCAAGACAGTTCCTTCGCCGGTGATTAGATCGTTGCTGATGCCAATCGGTCGGTATTCGGTCTTGTGCAGGGCCTCAACTGCTCGCGCAAAGGCAAGCTTCGGGTTGCGCGCAACCAACAGGTTCTTGGTACCGCCGCTGATCGGGGCACCCACAATTATCGCCGCGGCTTGGGATTCATTAATTCGACTTACATACCGCTCCTCGAGCGCGAGAGTAACATCTCCCTCAGACGCCACGTCGAAAGGTCGGGCGCGCGTTATCTCCGCGCTTGGATCGCCTATCAAGTCAGCCTTGATTATGTGTGCAAGCTCACCTAGTTTGGGCATAAACCAATCCCTTTACCAGCGCGAACGGGAAAGTTTCCCATGCCGCAAGCTTCTCGGGCAACTGTTCGCAAAAACTGTTCGCAAAAACTTGGCAGCCCCGAGGGCCTTTGCTAGACTGGGATCGTTGTCACGGCACAACGCGCACGCGGAGAAAAGAGTTGGAAGTCAAGATATACACAAAACCAGACTGCCCTTTTTGCGAAAAGGCGAGGGAGTTTTACAGTGAGCGCGGCATAGCGTTTCAGGACCTGAACGCCCAAGACGACTTGAATCTGCGAGAAGAGATGCTGTCGATCACAGATGGAGATCCAACCGTGCCGGTGATCGTAGAAGACGGGCAACTAAGGCAGATTGGGTGGGATGGCCGCGGCTGAACGGTTCATTAACGCCGGCGGTCGCTTGGTGAATAACCTACAAAGAAACTCAAAAAGAGATGACAGGAACTGCAACTGAGCGAAGCTTCAAGGGACCTTACAAAGAATCACTCTCCGAGCTTGCGAGCCTAATCACCTGGCTGCAATCTGAGCACGACAAGTCGTTCGTGAAGGCTGGCGACGATAAAGTATACGCATATGGCGGCGACGGATTCGTGCTTGTATTGGACGAGCGAGTCTGGGATGGACTTATCGAATTGATAACGCCCGCTGGCGCCCTTTCGATCAGTTCGGGGGAAGTCGGCCAGACGACCGTAACATCGGCGGTCGAGGGCGAAGCGGCAGTAAAGCAGCTCTTCAAACAAGGGATCAAGGGCATTCGAACATATTACGAGAACCGTTATTGGGGCACTCCGAAAACTGCCCAGCCTTGATTTCAGTAGGTTGAGTTACGTTCGCTCGCCAATTGCAGGCAGCGGTCAACAAGAACCCCAGGATCTGACTCGAATACCAACTCTGCGCCCGTGTCTTTACTCGACAGCGAAACGATCTGTTTGATTCGATCTGCCACGCCGCCCGTTCCCTCAAGCACGCCAATCACCTTGCCTTCGTCGTATGCAATGGTGAACTCGTTCAAGGTGCCGATGCCTCCGCCACAGATAACGACGATGTCGGAAGTTCGAATGTTAATCACATTGCGTCCCTTCAAACCAAATCCGGTGTAAACCATCACATCAACGCCGTCGTATGGAAGCGAATATTCGGAAACGTGCTCGTTACATGAAGGCGCGGGCGAGATGCCTATGGTCAAGCCCCCACGCCTTCGCGCGGCCCGTGAAACAATATCAGGCAAACCGGTAGTTGCGCCGGTTACTAAGACGCAGCCACGTTCGGCAATTACTTGACCTAGTCGGCCGGCCACCAACGCCACGCCACGCACATCTTTGGCCAGTGCGCCGTCGCTCGATGATCCCATCACACCTACACAAGGCCTTCGATTAACCGAGTTGATGGAGTCAGCTTTCATTGACTTTAGGCTGCCTTCAAGTAAAATCTTAGGCTAATAGTCTCGGCAAGCTTCTCTAGGCTAATTGACTCGATAAAAAGGCAGTTCTACGATCGACGCTGGAGCTCGTGTCGATTCGGTTTGCACTTCGACCGAATTGCCCGGATCAAAGAAGCCATACTTTATGTAAGCGAGAGCTATGACGGAGCCCAGACTCGGGGACCGCAACGCGCTTGTGACAAATCCGACTTCTTTCTCGTCCTTGACGACCGGATCATGGGGCTTTGGCACAATGTCTCCTTGGATCACAAGGCCCGACAGCTTCTTGCTGACGTGTCCTCGATATGTCGCCATCGCGACCGCCTCTTGCCCGGTGTAGCAACCCTTGTCGAAGCTCACCGCATCGTTGAGTCCCGTCTCAAGCATCATGTTTGATTCGTCAACATCCACGCCGTACTCAGGAATGCCTGCCTCTATCCGCAATGATTCTAGCGCCCGGAGACCAAACGGAACTATTGAATGAAAGCTGCCCTTTAAGAGTACAAAATCCCAAACGTCCTTCAGCGCGGCGCTCGGTACAAATATGTCGAATCCCAAATCACCGGTGTGAGATACCTTGGCAACGAGCGCGCGATGGCCCGCGATCAGCGTTTCGAACCAGTCGTGTTCAGCGAGCGAAGGCACAGGCTCGAAGCAGCTTTCCTTCATTATAAGCTGTGACTTAGGCCCTTGCACCGATATTGACCGGTACTCCTCAGAAACATCTTTAACCTTAAAATCGCCAGCGTAGGAGAACGGAAAGACATAGCTGAGGACTTGCTCATGCGTCTGAGGATCATTAATGACAAGGTAGCCATCGCCCAGATTAAAGACCCGGCAAAGCGCTTTCACTTTGCCGTGACCGGTCAAGAAGGCAGCGCGCATCCCCTTTCCCTTGCCGAGACTCTTTACATTGTTCGTCACAAGCCCGTTGAGAAACTGAGTCGCTTCGCCACCCCAGATCTTGATCGCGCCCCGATAGGAAAGGTCGATTAAGCCAGCATTCGCGCGTACAGCAAAGTGCTCCGCGGCGGGATCGGAATACGATTCGGCAATCTCCCAGGCATAGGTCCGATCAAAGCTCGCACCAAGCGCCCGTTGGGCATCATTCAAAGGAGACCTTTTTAACAATTGCCCTTCTGCCTCTGCCATCTTCATTCACCTCGTCGTGATGGGTCTTTACACTATCATCATTGAAGTCAGGGACGCAAAAAACCTGCGGGCGCTCAGAATGCCGACTGAAGTCAGCATTCTGAATGCCTGTGTTTAAACAGACGCCTCACCTGTCGAGGCGTCGACTGTTCAAGCGAATCATTTCAAGAGAACTCAGAGGTTGAAGGATGTCGCTCACTTCGCAGGCAGGCCCTGAAGCTTCGTCAACTCCGCTCGCAAGGCTTGATAATCTTCCTTCGCGGTGGCTCGGAATTTCAAATTGCGATAACGGACTATCCCATTCTTGTCGATCAGGTAGATGGTCCGCTTTTCGAGGCCCTGCAGCTGAGGAGTAAAGCTGGCGTAAGCCTTTCCCACGGCGTGGTCGTGGTCTTGCAGCAATGGAACATTCAGATGATTCGCTTTCGCCCACTCGTGATGAGTGAAAACATAATCACCGCTGATGCCGAACAGCTTTGCATTTAACTTCGCGAGGTCGCTCCATTCGTCCCGGAAGGAGCACATTTCCGTCGTTCAGCCACCCGTCCAATCCGCGACGTAGAATGCAAGAATAACGTTCGAGCCTCGCAAGCTTGATAGCTTGACCCACTCGTCTTTCTTAGTATGCACGCCAGCCTGATCCGCCCACGGCAACTCGAAATCTGGCGCCGGCTGACCTACCTGCGGGCCCTCAGCAGAGTCATCGGCAGGCTTGGCGTCTTTTTTCTCTTGCCCATAGCTCAAAGTAAGGAGCATTACCGAGTAGACCAGGAGCCCTGTTAGTCTGCTTCTCTTCCCTTTCATCCCATCCCCTTTCTATTACACCGACCATTGAAAAATGCGAAGAAGCTGACATCGGCGCCAACGCCGACGTGCTTGTCCGCGATGCCAAGAAAACCAACGAAACAACACTTCGCCGCGCGAGCTGTGCCTTCGTTGGGGCGTTGTCCTTCTATCACACGACCCTTCTGATAATCAATCTCTTACTGAGTGACTATATAGCACAACCTGTCACGCATCGCTAGCAATACGCGGATAGGGTGAGTATAATGAGCCCTCGCGCCTTGGGGCGTCCGACACTGGACGCGCCGAGAACAAGCATCACAGCGCCTGACACTATCACCTCAAAAAAGGAGAAACGTCATGAGTGGCTTAGACCAACTCTTCCGCTGGCTGCATGTTTTTGCAGGAATCATGTGGATCGGAATGCTGTACTTCTTCAATTTCGTGAACGGACCATTTGCCGGAACGCTCGATGCTGATGCCAAGAAAAAGGTCGTCCCGGAATTGATGCCGCGAGCGCTATTCTGGTTTCGCTGGGGCGCGGCTTTTACGTGGATCCTTGGCGTTCTGCTGCTAGCCATAGTTTTTTATAGCGAGCTGACCAATCTTCTCGGGGCCGGGAACAAAGGCTGGCAATTAAGTACAACCGTTATGGTGGCGGTCACTTTTCTTGCGGCTTTTCTCTATGACATCCTGGCAAAGTCAGCGCTGGGCAAGAATACAAAGGTGCTGGCCACGGTTGGCTTCGTACTTGTGGCCGCAGTGCTGTATCTGATGGCTGATTGGGCGAAGTTCACTTATCGCGGTTACCTGATTCACATCGGAGCAATGTTCGGCACGATCATGGCGTTCAACGTTTGGTTCAGGATATGGCCGAGCCAGAAGAAAATCATCACTGCCGTAAAGAACGGCGAGGCTCCCGACGCTGCGATCGTTGCCTTGGCCGGTGCCAGGTCGCGCCACAACACCTACTTGTCGTTGCCGCTGATCTGGGCAATGCTCAACGCACACGCCACGTACTTTGCTGGCGGCAATCTATCCATTCAGGAAAACTGGGCCTGGGCAACGATGTTAGTAGTGGTGTTGCTTGGCTGGCACATCATCTGGCAATGCTATAAGAGGGCAGGAAAGGTCAAAGGTTTCTAAGCAGTACTTGTCGGTTTCGCTTTCTTTGAGGGATGTGTGGTTGAAACGTCTTCGGGCGGTGCCGCCGCCGAGCAGCACCGCCTCGCAAGACGGCCGGCAAAAATCAGCGAATCGACCGGGCTGGTGTCGACTAGACCGAGAACGAGCTGCCGCATCCGCAGCTTCCAGTCGCATTCGGATTACTGAACGTGAATCCGCTCCCCATCATCGACGTGACATAATCAACCTGAACGCCGTCCAGGTACTGTCGCGAGAACATGTCCACGAAGACTTTCACTCCGTCGTGATCCAGTATGTCATCGCCGGGACGCGGCCCGTCTTCGATCTGCATCGAGTAGGAAAACCCACTGCAGCCACCGGGCACGACCCTTATCCGCAATCCCGCTTCAGGCCCGGCGCTCTCGTTCTCTATGAACTTCTTCACTTCCGTAATAGCTGTTGTCGTCAACGTAAGCATTATCTGGAGTTTCTCCTTCCTTTCACGCGTTGTCTCAAACGTTTCTAGCTTGCCCTGTAATTATAGATGGCGGCCTTCGCGGTATCAAGATCAATAAGCGTTTACACAATGAAGCGGTCTCCCCGGCTGTCGCTCATATCGATGATGGGCAGCCCTCCGCCTTTCGATGCAAAGATACTTAACTGCGTCGCAACACTCTCGGCGATTTGTTTGAAGACCTCGGCTTGAGGGCTGTCAGGCGCTCCAACAACTATGGGAATACCCAGGTCGCCGCCCTCGCGCACGCTAATCGAAATCGGAACTTGCCCAAGCAAATTGCTATTGAATCGCTTGGCCAACCGTTCGCCTCCTCCAGCTCCGAAAATTTCATGCTGCTCGGAGCAGTTAGGACAAACGAAGTAGCTCATGTTTTCAACTATTCCCAAAACGGGAATGTGGACTTGCTCGAACATATTGAACGCCTTGCGCACGTCGGCCATGGCCACTTCTTGTGGAGTTGTCACGAGCACCGCACCTTGCACGGGCACAAGTTGCGCGAGGCTGAGCTGAGCGTCCCCGGTCCCTGGCGGCATGTCGACAATCAAGTAATCAAGCTCTCCCCACTCGACATCGTAGAGGAATTGCCTTACTGCTGTATGCAGCATCGGCCCGCGCCAGATCACCGGCTTGTCCCCGGGATTTAGAAAACCCAACGACATGACCTTGATGCCGTACACTTGATGTGGAAGCAACCGCTGCCCGCGCACGACCGGCTCTTCATTGACGCCAACCATTATCGGCACGTTAGGTCCATATACGTCGGTGTCCAGCAATCCGACTCTCGCACAATATTGTCCGAGCGCGATCGCGACGTTAACGGCAACGGTAGACTTTCCGACGCCGCCCTTTCCTGAGCTGACGGCAACAATGTTTGATATGCCGGGCACCATCTGCTTGCCTTCCGCGGCGCGCGCCTTCGGTATTTCAGACTGCAGATTGATTTCAACTCCCTTCACGCCTGGAAGAGCGAGCAATACCTCACGGGCAGACTCCCGTATCTTGGTTCTGGCAGGAGAAAGCGGAGTGTTCAGCACCAGCCGGAATGAGACCGTCGAGTCTTTCACTTCAAGGTCGTGGACAAAGTTCAAGCTTACGATATCGCGATTCAGGGCGGGGTCTTTCACAGTCTGAAGAGCCGCGAGAATCGATTCCTGATTTGTGCTGGGCATTTCTATATCTCCGGACAACTGCTCATTCATAGTATGGAGTGCTTGATTTGTTTGTCAACTTTGGCCACCTTCGTTCCCGCGCTCTGCGCTATAATCACGAGCTAACAGCGAGGCGAGGGAATAACTGTGTCAGAACCGGAGAACACGAAAGCGCGGGAATATCTTGGGAAGGTAGAAAGGCAGCTCTCCCGTTATGAGCATCCTTTATTCAAGTGGGAAGCCCGGAGCGTATCGGATGGCATCGAAGTCATCATCACTTTGAAATTCGAAGGAATCTACGATGAACCCTATCGCTTGAAACTCAAGCCGAGGGAGATCGAGGCGAGAGGATTTGAATGGGACTTCCAACGGCAGCTTTATAACTGTTTGCACGATTACCTGGTCGAGATGTTCACTCGCAGTCCGCACATTGCCGAGGTCTGATCCGCAGATTTCGCAGATGAGTTAATCTGTGTATCCGAGTCATCAGCGGATCACGCGCGGGGATGAAACTTCTTGTATATCTCGCGAAGCCTCTCGTTGGTTATGTGAGTGTAGATCTGCGTCGTACTGATGTCGCTGTGGCCTAACATCATTTGAACCGATCGAAGATCGGCGCCGTTCTCAAGCAGGTGAGTAGCAAAGCTGTGTCTGAGAAGATGCGGCGTGATGTGTCCGATTCCAGCCTTCTCGCCGTACGCAACTATTATCTTCCAGAAGGAGTGTCTTGTGAGAGGCCCCCCGCGATCTGTAACAAACAGCGCCAGCGACGACTTGCCTGGCGGCATCAAGCGAGAACGAATCGCCAGGTATTTTCGGGTCCACTCGATCGCGCCCTGCCCCAGAGGGACCACTCGCTCCTTACCACCTTTTCCGAACACTGTAAGGAAGCCAACCTCGAGATTGAGACTGCCGATCGACAAGCCCACCAACTCGGATACTCGCAGTCCGGTGGCGTATAAGACCTCGAGCATCGCCTTGTCTCTCAGCCCAATCGGCGTTGACAGATCCGGAGAGGCAAGCAGTCTGTCAACCTCCTCGGGCGCAAGGAAGTGCGGCAGTGACCGCCAGGACTTTGGGGATTCGAGATTCAAGCTCGGGTCAATCTTCAAATGCCCGTCTTGCACAAGAAATTTGAACAAGCCGCGAACCGTTACCAGGATTCTTGCGATCGTCTTTGAATCCAGCCCTCGCTTGCCGAGAGACCTGACAAACGTCGCAAGCTCATCTGCCTGAAGCGCCTCGACGGCTTTGCCGCACTCGTTTGCAAAGCGTGAGAGCTTCGCCAGATCGTTGCGATAGGCAATTATCGTGTTTGACGATAGACCGCGCTCGACGCGCAGATAAGTCAGGAATGCTTCTTCGCCCATGACGCAAAGGGGGTTGACATATTCTATTCCAACTAACAAGAATGGAAAAGCCGCGTGCCGCAACAAAGACACGGCCGCCACAAAGGACACGAAGACACAAAGCTTCACGAAGAACAGGCAGTTAAGATTTTCTTTGCGATTCTTTGTGTCTTAGTGACTTGGTGGCGACTCCTCAAAGGATCGCCAGAGTGAAGCTAGCCTACGTTGCCGACAGACTTAAGTGCAAATTGGAAGGCGATGGTGCAATCGACATCGTCGGAGTCGCAACCTTGGAGAGCGCGCGCGCCGGTGATCTGAGCTTCTTCACCAACCCGAAATACCACAATGAAGCTAAGAAGACCCGCGCTTCAGCCATCCTGGTGGGCCACGACTGCCCGCCAATGCAGGTCGCGCTTTTGCGACACGGCAATCCTTACTTGGCATTCGCGAGGGCGGTCGAGATATTCTTTAAACCGGCTCCAATCACTCCATCGATTCATCCGGCCGCGTGTATCTCCGACAGCGCTAAGATCGGCGAGGAAGTATACATAGGGCCTTATGCTCACATCGGCGAGCGAGTTGTAGTCGGAAGAGGCGTCCAAATTCATACGCGGTGCACGATCCACGAAGACGGTGTGATCGGCGATGACACCGTTCTCCACTCAGGTTGTGTCGTGCGGGAACGAGTCCTCATCGGTAAGCGCTGCATCATACAGAGCAATTCAGTCATTGGCTCGGACGGTTTTGGCTACGCGAAACAAGAGAGCGGTGAATGGTACAGGATATTGCAAGCCGGAACGGTGATCATCGAGGATGACGTCGAGATTGGAGCCTGTACTACAATCGATCGCGCTGCGCTAGGGGAGACACGAATTCAAAAAGGAACCAAGATTGACAATCAAGTCCATATCGCGCACGGCTGCGTCATTGGCCCAAACAATTTGCTTGCTGCTCAAGTCGGTCTCGCTGGTTCAACAAAGACCGGAACGGGCGTCATTCTAACCGGGCAGGTCGGCGCCGCCGGCCACCTGGCAATTGGCGACGGCGCGGTTGCAACGCCCCAAACCGGAATCGCTAACTCGGTGGAGGCTGGTATGATTGTCTCGGGCGCACCAGCTATCGATCATAGGAACTGGTTGAAATCATCCATAGCTTTTTCTAAACTGCCCGAGCTTCAGAAAACTGTTCGCAGACTCGAGGCGAGGGTAACGAGCCTGGAAGACACACTCAAACGAAAATGAACGTAAAGGTTGAAGTTCACTCAAGCAACAGCCCGATCAAAGACATACACAAGAAAGTGGAGAGAGCGCTCGACGTGGTCCCCCAAGAGCATCTGCGGGGCCTGGCAAAAATCGTCGTGGTCGATACGATAACCGAGCCGCGGCTTTCAGCTACGCAACGCGCAAGCTTGCCTGCACTGTACCATCCGAAAATGGGCGGTCAATCGGCGTGGGCCGAGATAGCGTTGAGCGTGCTTGCGCCAAAAGAGAAGTTCCCAAAGCGCCTGCTGACAAGGCTCGCCCTGAAATCCAATCTCGCACAGGTTGTGTTGTCACTTGTTGCACAACATTATCATCTCACGCTTGCTAAAGGAGTGAAGAAAACACAGCTCGAGCCAGCGATCAAGAGCTACGTCGAAAAACAGTTTGAGAAGTGGCGCGAAAAGGAGGGCGGGCTAAGAGTTAAGCTGCTCAAGCCCTTTAAGCCTCAGCTTGACAGGCTCGCTCGCAAGTTGGCGAAGAGATACAAAGAAGAGCTTGCGAAGAAATAGCGTCGTCAGACTAAACCGGGCGCGCGTACAACCTGACCTTGTTTCACGCGCATTTCAATCTTCTGAACATTTGTGAAGTCCTTAATAGGATCTCCAAACAGCACCAAGAAGCTCGCTTCATATCCGCTTCTTAAATATCCAACCCTGCGTGTCGGAAAGACTGTCTCTGCCGTGTTAGCTTCCGAACAGGAAGGGATGGTCAATCGCCGACTGCCTCCAGGGCATCCGTCAACGCACGCTTCAAGTCGCTGATAGTTGCGTCGGCTCTCCTGAACTTGATGGTCATAGACCATTCATCATTCGGGTCTTCATACTCGTAAGAGTAATTCCTGACCTTTTGCGGTCTTCCTTGCCTGATCTCCCGAGCCTGGTCTCGGGTCAAACCCGCTGCGCCGACCTTGGAGACAAACTCGCGCATCTCATCGTCAGTCGGCTGACGCGCGATTTGAAGTAGCATAGACTTAGAAGTTATGTCGGCTCGACGGCACAGCTCCCGGACGTCTTGCGGGATGTTTGCGATCGACATCGTCTCCGTCACCGACGTTCTTGCTTTGCCGAGCTTCTTCGCTATGTCCTCGTGCTTGTAGCCGAACCGCTTGGCGAGCGCAACCAGGCCGTCTGCTTCCTCAAAAGGAGTCAGGTCTTTTCGCTGGAGGTTCTCGATCAAAGAGATCTCCGCAACCGCGCGGTCGTCCACGTCCATCTCGATGCAAGGAAGCTCCGTCAAACCGGCTTCGATGCTGGCGCGATACCGCCGCTCGCCCGCGATGATCATGAATCGGCCACCTACTTCACTCGGACGAACAAGGAGCGGCTCGAGAACGCCTTTCTCCTTGATCGACAAAATAAGTTCGGTGAGGTCGCCGATCTCGATTCGCGGCTGCAAAGGATTAGGCTCCAGCTTGTCGATGGTGATCATCCGGCCCACCGGCGTGCCACCTCCCTTGCTTGTAAGCAATTCAACATAATGAGAATCGTGGCGCAGCTTGAAATTCTCCGGCAGACCTCTCTTAGACACGTCGTATTACCTCCTTGCATAAGCTGGCATACTCGGCGGCGCCCGTCGAGTTGGGCGCGAAAGTGAAGATCGATTCTTTATACGCGGGACTTTCTTCCAAACGAACCGATTTGCTGATGACGGTATCGAACACTTTCTCTCCAAACACTTCCTTGATCTGCTCGTGGATGTCCTTCGCTAGCGTCGTCCTCTTGTCCAACAGCGTAATGAGCACTCCCAACACCTTGAGGTTCGGATTGGGCCGAGCTTTTACTTTCTCGACCGTGTCCAGCAGGTCGTCGGTCCCTTCAAGTGCAAAATAGGACGGCTGAATCGGCACGATCAGATAATCAGACGCGACCAACGCGTTGACCGTTATGAGCCCGAGCGTGGGCGGAGTATCGATCACGATGAAGTCGTATGAATCGGGCAACCCGTTCATCTTATCTTTCAATCTGAATGGAGCATCGAAGTCGCCGATCAGTTTGCTTTCGAACTTAGCAAGACTGATTCTGGACGGCAAGATATCCAACTTCGGAAGCGACGTATGTCTTATCACTTCCGCGAGATTTGTCTGAGCATCGGTGAGAAGCTCGTAAACAGAAAGTTCAAACGCATCATGCGCCAGGAAACTCAGCGAGCTGTTGGCCTGGGGATCGAGATCGATCAGAAGGACTTTCTTGCCGGCGCGCGCGAGTCCAGCAGAGAGGTTGATCGCAGTGGTTGTCTTCCCGACTCCGCCCTTCTGATTAGCTATCGAGATGATCATCTTTACTGCTCGGGATTACCAAGAACGGGCATCGTAATGCGAAGGGTGGTCAGTGTCAAGGAAGGGTGCGACTAGTAAGGAAAATCGATTGGTAGACATCCGGCTGGTGATATGATTTAATCGAGTCACGGACAACAGCTAATGACGAACCAAGCGCTCGGGAGTCTCGCGTAAACAAAGAAAGGGCTGGGGACCAATGGAAGTCGAAATGAAAATCCGAGGTCTGATGATGGACCCCGCGGCAAATACTCCAATCATAATTCTCAAAGACGTAAACGGAGAATCAATGCTGCCGATATGGGTCGGACCCTTTGAAGCCAACGCCATCGCGGTCGAGATCGAGAAGCTTGCCACGCAACGGCCTATGACTCACGACCTGCTCAAGAATATCATCTGGGAATTTGGCGCCTCGGTCAGACGAGTCGTAATCACCGACTTGATTGATAATACTTTTCTTGCAGTCATCGAGCTAACACGAGACGGAGAAGTGCTTGTGGTCGATTCGCGTCCAAGCGACGCGATAGCCCTGGCGCTGCGAGTTGACTGCCCGATTTATGTAAACGATGAAGTGATCAAGAATTCCAGCACTGCGATTACCGAGGATACAACCTCGGAACAAGATGATTGGCCCGAGACCCTGGCGGATGACGCGAGTGATTACAAGATGTAAGGCAGCTTTCAATTCATCCTTCTCTCAATCCAGTTTGTCACGGTTCGACTTATGTGATATAGTTCGCCGACGGTTGGCCTTGCTAAACCAAGCATTCCTAAGGAGGAGAAGAATATGGCGTCGTTTAACAAGATCATCATTGTGGGTTATCTCGGGCGCGATCCAGAGCTGAGGTACACGCCCGACGGCACTCCTGTTTGCGACTTCTCGGTTGCGACTACCGAGCGCCGAAAGGACAAGTCAGGTGAGGCCCAGGATATTACTACGTGGTTTCGAATAACCGCCTGGCGAAGGCTTGCGGAAGTTGCCGACCAATATCTGGCAAAAGGCAAGCAGGTTTACATTGAGGGTCGGTTGACCCAACGAGAGTGGACCGACAGAGACGGCGTCACCAGGTACAGCCTGGATGTCAACGCGACCGACATTCAATTCGTTGGAGCTCGCGGCGATGAGGCACAACCGATGAGAGCGGCTGCAGCGGGCACTCAGGCGAAGTCCGAACCGGAGGCAGCCGCGCCCGTGACCGATGAGGACATCCCGTTCTGAGCCACGAAGTCATTCATCAAACACGAATTTCTTGCTGAGCCCCAGCTCGCGCAACTTGTGCTGAAGGCTTTGGCGATGCATCCCCAGCAACGCGGCGGCGCGGGTAACGTTGCCTCCTGTCTGTTCGAGTGTTTTCTCGATGTACTTTCGCTCGAAGTCTTTTTTGGCGCTCCTGAAATCCAAGGACTGAAGCACCTCGTCTTCGACGTAAATAATCTGGCGGCGTTTGCCTGAAAGCACTTCTTCAGGCAGCGACTCGGTCGTAATCTCTTCTCCTTCAGTTAGCACCACCGCTCGTTCGATGCAATTTCTCAACTGGCGAACGTTGCCCGGCCAGTCGTACGCAAGCAGAGCTTTCATGGCGTCTTTGGAGATCCCGATCGGCTCGCTTTTGTATGCGAGCGAGAATCTGTTGCAGAGCGCTTGAAGGAGCGCAGGAATGTCGGATTCCCTTTCTCGGAGCGGCGGCAGGTTTATTCGGACCACGCAAAGACGATAGTAGAGATCCTCTCTGAATCTTCCAGCCTCGACTTCGATCTCGAGCGGTTTATTCGTGGCGCTTACGATGCGAGCATCGGTTGAGAGAGTCTCGTTGCTGCCCAGACGTTGGAATCTTTTCTCCTCAATAACTCTTAGCACTTTGGCCTGAGTTGAGAGCGTCATGTCTCCGATCTCATCCAGAAACAAGGTTCCGCGGTCTGCGGCTTCAAACTTCCCTATCCTTCTGGCATGAGCGCCGGTGAACGCGCCCTTTTCATGGCCAAACAACTCAGACTCGATCAGCTCTTGTGGCATGGCCGCGCAATTCAGCGTCACGAATGGGCCTGATGAATTCCGGCTTCTTGAGTGAATCTCTCTGGCGACCAGCTCCTTGCCTGTACCTGATTCGCCGGTGATCAGAACGCTCACGTCGGTTGACGCAACTTTCTCAATCAACGAATAAACGCGTTCCATCGATGGCGAGGAACCGATTAGTTGACCAAACGTGCCGGTGGCGGCAAGCTCGCGTCGCAGCTTCTCGTTCTCTGCCCTGAGCGAATGAGTTTCGACCGCGTTTCCAACGACGATCCGCAACTCGTCTACGTCGAACGGTTTTGAGATGTAATCAAAAGCGCCAAGCTTGATGGCCTGTACGGCGGTTCGCTCAGAGCCGTGCGCGGTGACTATTATCACGAGCGGGGGCGACTCCAGGGAGACCAGCTCCGGCAGGTAATCAAGACCGGACTGGGAGGCGAGTCTTACATCGAGCAGCACAACATCCGGGGTTTGAGATTCAATCGTTCGCCGCGCGCCGTCGAGGTCGGCGGCTTCAAGGATGGTGTAACCTTCCCTTTCGAGCGCCCGCCGCATCCCGTACCGCGCGGCGGGCTCGTCATCGACTATGAGAACTGCACGCTTCATCAACACTCGGCGCGTTATTTCTTACCTTTCTTGCCTTGAGCCGCAGGCTCCTCGTAAAAACCAGGAGCGTTGGCCTTCTCAAACGGGTAGAGCTTGTTGGTTTCTTCGTTTAGCTCCCATTCGGCCGCGAGCAACTGCTTGTTATAATCGAAGTAGTCAAACACAATTTTCCATCGCCCCCCCTTCTCGCCGCCAACGGCTTTCTTTTGAGACGCTTCCCATCCAATCGGAGTTATGTTGTAGGCCCCCATCTCCTTCTCGTAGTGCGCTTCCATCTCACCTAGGGTCTTCGCCGAGACCTGCTCGTTGACCTCCGGTTTCATCGACTTGGCCTTATCGATAGCCTTCTTGCCCGCCGGTGTAGTCTTGGCGATCCGGTCCTCGATCGCCGCAACCTTTGGATCCTTCTGAGTCCCTGTTGTAACCGGAGCAGGCTTCTGTTCACAGCCCACGACCAATAAAGCTAGCGCCACAACCGCTGTGATCTTTGTCATCGTGTGTCCTCCGTGTAGTGTCTCACTCAGCCAAAAGAACTCTGATGTCCCTGACGTTGTTGCCCGTAGGCCCGGTCTCAATCAAACCTCCAACTCGTTTGAAGAACGAATAGGAGTCATTGTTACGTATGAAACTCATCGCATCTAGGCCAAGCCTTGCCGCGTTAATGACTGATTCAGCCTCTGCGACGGCTCCGGCGGCTTTGCTGTTTCCGTCAATGCCGTCTGTTCCACAAGAAAGCACAACCACTCGCCCGCGGGAGCCAAGATCTGCCAGCTTCGTTGCGCAGTATAGCACGAATTCCTGATTGCGCCCACCGATGCCCGTTCCTCGCACCGGACAGGAAACCTCGCCACCAGAAATGACGCAAACAGGCTCGCGGGGAACCGAAGATTTGAGCTTCATAAGACGGCCGATCAGCTGGTCGGCAACTGCTCGATAGTTGCCTTCAATCAGCTCAGTGTCTACCTCAACCCGGAATCCCTGACTTCTTGCAAGCTCGGCGGCCGCGTTTAGCACATCGGCGTTATCGAGCAACAACAGAGTGACAGGCTTGGGACCGGTCCAGTTCCACTCGCCCGAAGCCCGGCGGCTCTTCAATTGCGCAATCACGCTCGCCACCGATTCCGGGAGTCTGCGCATCAGATCGAACTCTTCTATCACAGCAAAGAGTTCTGTGTCTTCGAGGTGTTCTGGCAAGAGCGGATTAGAAGCTATCGATCGAATGTCTCCCGGATTGACGTCCGAAACATACAAACCTACGCACTTTGAATTCCTTGCAAGATCGCCGAGACTTCCGCCTTTTATCCGCGACAGGCGTTTTCTTACGACATTGATTTCGCGGATGCTTGCCCCGCAGCCGATGAGAATTTGATTTGTGGCTCTCAGATCTTCGAGCGATATTTCGTCCGACAACGGAGCTTCGACAAGCGAAGAGCCCCCGCCCGAAACGAGAAAGATGATCAGCGAATGCTTGCCGCAGGACTGCACCAGCTCGATGATCTTTCGTCCAGCCACAAGGCTGTTGACATCAGGCAACGGATGACCGGCAACGAGCACCTCCGACCGCAGCGACAGGTTTGACTGATAGTTGGTAACTAAGATTCCTCTCTTGATTCGCTCGGCCAGCAGGTCTTCGACCGCCGCTCCCATTGTCACGCTAGCCTTGCCCATTCCAACCAGCACGACTTCGCTGTATGCATCGAGGTCAACTGATTCGCCGTCCAAGATCAGCTCGCCGCCGACCGTTCGAAGTTTCCTCTTGACGACGTAATCGATCTCTACGGCTTTGAGCGTTTCGAGGAAAATCTGCTTTGCGACTGCTATGAGGGTTGTCATGGTCGACGCGAACCATTCTAGTTTTTTGCACCCGAAATTCGCCAGCTTAACTCTAGGTGAGCCAGGCGACAATTAAAACTTGCAGGTCGAGTACCGCTTCCAATGGGGTGCGGAAAGACGCCACCAAAGCCCCGCGGGAAGAATTACTCTTGATTCACCTCCCCAAACTTCGTATGAATTGAGAGTCACTCTCTCACTGGCGATACTTGGTGCCCCAGCCTTCAGTGGCAGTTTGCTGGAGACAATGAATGGCGGAGATAAAAGGAGTTCTGCTCAACGCCTGGATGGCGTTCCTTAACGACCGATATGGTGCTGAAGCTGTAGCGGGCGGGATGAAAGGGCTCGCGCCCGAGGATCAACGCCTGCTGGCTTCTCGGTTCCTGGATTCTACCTGGTACAAGTACGATACTCTGCACTCTCTGCGGAGACTTACTCGACCATTAGCTGGTGGTTCAGGCCAAAATCTCTCTATCGAGATCGGACGCTTCCTGGCCGAGTACGTGTTCACTGGAGTCTATCGTTCATTCCTGGTTCGGGACCCGGTCGAGCAGGTTAAGAAGTTCTCGTGGATCGGTGACTTCTTTTTTCGTGAGGCAAGGAAGCTAGAGACAGAGGTTAAGAGTGATTCGCACTGCCTGGTGCGATACAGGTACGAGGCCGGCGCGGCTCCTACCCGTGCCATCTGTGAGAGTCTGGTCGGCTTTTGGAGCCGAACGATTGAAATGTCGGGCGCGCCCAGGGTGAAGGCCAGTCACGTGACTTGCGTGGCGCGAGGAGCGCCGTGCTGCGAGTTCGTCTTTGAATGGGCCCCTGATGCCCGTTCAACTTGAGAAGGCTCTTCAACCAGATTTACAACGCCTTACTCCCCTTCACGTCCGGCGGGCGTCACGCTAGGTGCTTGGAACGCGCTCAAACAGTTTTCGATCTCTGACCAGCCGATGCTATGAGCCTGCACGATTCTCGTAAGGTCCTCTTGGCATCTTGTTTCGCCTGCGCCCAACAGCTTTCGATTCGTCACTACGATGTTTCTGATGGACTGGCCCACAGCCACGTGTCAGCTCGGATCGCGCGGACGGGGGAAACCTGCAAGCCGCAACAGCTCAATTCTCGATCTCGGACGAGCTTATGCTGTAAGTCTGCATGATCCTTAACACATCCTGGCGAATCGAGTCCCATTTGCCGGCAATTGAATCCGCCAGTCGACTCGTTGTAGTTGAAATCACGCGATCAGTTCGCCTCGCCTGACGTGCCATCGCAAGGGTGGCGCTTCGCAGGCTCCGGCG
>DASXSR010000182.1:0-3659 GCA_036505875.1 Blastocatellia bacterium
ATGAGCAGGCTCGGAGACGCCTGTTGCGTGAAGCGCAAGCGGCAGCGGCGCTCGATCATTTGAACATCTGCGCTATTTACGAAGTTGATGCAGACAGCGATCCGAGCTACATCGCTATGCAATACATCGAAGGCGAGACCCTAGAAGCGCGCATCGCCAGAGAGCGACCCTCGCTTGATGACGCGCTCAATATCGCCGAGCAGGTGGCAGACGCGCTTGCCGAGGCGCACTCTCATAATATCGTCCACCGCGATATCAAGCCTTCAAACATCATGCTCGCCAGTCGCGGACAAGTGAAAGTGCTTGATTTTGGTCTGGCCAAGACCGCCAACACACTAGCTGGACCTGATGAAGCTCAGACAAAAAGCCGGCTGTCACTGCCCGGTATAATACTCGGAACGGTGCCCTATATGTCTCCAGAGCAGGTCCGGTCTGACCCTGTCGATGCCCGCACGGACATTTTCAGTTTCGGCGCCGTGCTCCACGAGATGCTGAGCGGTCGGCGAGTTTTTGCGCGCAACAGCGCCGCGGAGACGATTGCCGCGATTCTGCACCAAGAGCCGCCCCGACTCTCGTCAATTGATCCAACGATACCAGAAGAGTTGGAAAACATCGTAGACAAGTGCCTGGCAAAAGACGCAGCGCAACGTTATCAAACGATGCAGCAGGTCGCGCAGGACCTGAATGCCGCGCGAAGAAGTGAGCCCGCCGCGATGGGGCTCGTCACGACAACTGCTAAAAGAGGAATGACCAGCAGAGATGGCGTCGCTGCAGTATCCGCTGACGTTGACATATCACACCAGACGTCGAGCATTGAATACTTGGTAACCCGTGTCAAACATCACAAGCGAAGCGCTATGTTTGCTAGTGTGGCCATAGTCATCGCGATCGCAGCCTTCGGTTACTACTCTTACTTCGCCAAGGCCGGTGAGGCAATAGAGTCGATTGCGGTCCTGCCTTTCGTCAACGGCAGCAACGATGCCAACGCGGAATATCTTTCCGACGGAATCAGCGATACCATTATCGACAGCCTCTCACAGTTACCGAATCTCAAAAAAGTGATTCCGCTTAGTTCGGTGTTGCGTTTCAAAGGGAAGCAGATCGATCCACAAGCGGTCGGGCGCGAGTTGAACGTCCGAGCGGTGCTCGCCGGTAGACTCGCTCAGCACAGCGATGATCTTTTGATTAGCACTGAGCTGATTGATGTAAAGGACAACAAGCGACTATGGGGCGGACAATATAACCGCAAATTGGCGGACATTGTTAAGCTCCAGAGCGAAATCGCGCAGGAGATCTCGGAAAAGTTGCGGCTGAAGCTGACCAGCGAACAGAAGGAGCGGCTGGCTAAGCCCCAAACCGAAAGTCCCGAAGCCTACCAGCTTTATCTGCAAGGCCGCTACTACCGGCAGAAGAATACTGATGAGGCTCGCATTAAGAGCGGCGAGTATTTTCAGAAGGCCATCGAAAAAGATCCGAATTATGCGTTGGGCTATGCCGGGTTAGCAGGTTACTACGGCTCGATGGCGAACTTCGGTCAAATGCCGCCAAAGCAAGCTTGGCGGAATTCAGAGGAGGCGGCAGTCAAAGCGTTAGCAATTGATGACAAGCTCGGCGAAGCTCACCTTTCGCTGGCGGGGGTCAGAATGTGGTACGACTGGGACTGGCCGGGCGCCGAGCGAGAAATCAAGCGCGCTATCGAGTTGGCCCCACACTTTGAAGATGTAGAATCACATGCTGTGCATGCTGAGTTCTTGAATGCGATGGGCCGGTTTGTTGAAGCCATCGCCGAGGCCACGAGCGCCCGAGAAGCTGACCCGCTCTCAAAACACTTCAGATCGAATCTCGGGTACATTCTTTATAATGCTCGGCGGTACGACGAGGCAATTGAAGAATACCGGAAAGAGCTTGAGAAGGATCCTAATTCCTTACAAGCTCACTTAGGTTTAGGAGAGGTTTCCGTAAAGCAAGGAAGCTACGAAGAAGCTGTCGCGGAAATGGTCAAGGCGAGACCTCTGGTTAACCTTCCCAGACAGCTTGCGAGAATTGGCTATGTCTATGCGGCCGCGGGTAAGAAAGATGAGGCGACCAAGATACTCAATGAAGTGAAGGGGCAAACACGCGAACATTACAACTTGGCAACATTCATCGCGGCCATCTACGCGGCGCTTGGGGATAAAGAACAGGCCTTCGCGTGGCTGGGGAAAGGTTGTGACGAACATCAAAATGGGGTGAAGGAGTTCAAGGTGAGTCCTCGTTTCGACATCCTTCGCTCAGACCCGAGGTTCACAGACTTGCTCCGGCGTGTGAAGCTCGCGCAGTGAATCCTATTGGGTTCGATTTCGATTTCGGCGGTTGAATGCGGATTCGACTGTGTTAAAAGATGGCGCCCCTACCAGGCCTTAATCACGCTAAGCTGGAGGCGAGATGTTCAGGAAAGCCGCCGCGATCCTCTTACCTTTTGCCTTTCTCGTTTTGCTTTCTATTCCTGTATTCGCTCAAAGTCAGACCACCGGCCGAATCGCTGGGACAGTGCGGGATCCAAACGGCGCGATCATCGTCAGCGCCGAAGTAACCGTTAGCAGCAGCGCAACCGCCGAAGAGCGAAAAACTACTACCGATGACCAAGGCAACTACAGCGTGCCACTCCTGCCTCCTGGGACATATCGCGTAAAAGTCGCAGCCAACGGATTCAACTCGGCTGTCTTCGATTCAGTACAGGTAGTCATTACTGAAACGACGACGGTCAGTGCGGAACTCCCAGTTGCAGGAGCAGTCGTTGAAATAATAGTGCGCTCCGCGCCGCTCATCCAAAAAGACGGCCCGCAGCTTGGCCGCGTCGTTGACTCGCGGGCAGTCTCGGAGTTGCCCCTGGCAACGCGCAACTTCACACAGATTCTGGCGCTCTCACCAGGTACGTCTGTCGCTCCGCCAGACAATACAGCCCTGGGCCGCAACTCACAAAATGTTTCGGTCAATGGCGCGCGTGTGACGCAGAATAATTTCCAGATCAACGGCATTGACGCCAACAAGCTAGACACAAATTCGTCAGTGAATGTCGCGGTACCGGCGCCGGAGACCATTCAGGAGTTCAAAGTCCAGACATCGCTTTACGACGCGACGTTCGGGCGCGGCGCTGGCGGCAACATTCAAGCAGTCACGAAAAGCGGCGGCAACGATTTTCACGGCGCGGCTTATGAGTACTTCCGCAACGACGCGCTTAACGCCAACAACCCGTTTCTGAAAGCCGCCGGTGTGAAGCGGCCCACGTTGCAGCGCAACGTGTTTGGCGGGCTGTTTGGTGGGCCAATCAAGACTAATAGATCTTTCTTCTTTATTTCTTATCAGGGCACGCGCGAGCGCAACGGAGCGTCGCCTAACAGTCTGACGTCCAGCGTTCTCGTTGCGCAGGGCTTAACGGATGATCGTTCGCCACGAACCCTGCTAGCGACCTTCAGGCCTCTGCAGTCGAACGGACTTCCTGCGACCTCGATTAATCCGGCGGCGCTGGCTCTCCTGAACGCCAAGCTGCCCGACGGTCAATTCCTGATCCCCACCCCGCAAGTTGATGGCCATTACTCAGGCTCGGCAATTTCCACTTATCGTGAAGATCAATTCAACACCAACGTTGACTATCGCCTCACCGAGAGAAACTGGCTGGC
>DASXSR010000183.1:0-11529 GCA_036505875.1 Blastocatellia bacterium
GCTGTTCACGGAGACCCTTGCTTGACACCCTTAAGTGCTTGTCCTAAGATCAGCTTCTGCACTGTTCCCTTTCAACCTACGAGCAGGAGTTAGAGAGGTTGCTCGGCTTGATATGCCGACACTTGGCGAAGAACTGAAGCACAGGCGAGAAGAACGCGGCATCACGCTTGCCGAAATATCGGAAGAGACTCGCATCGGCACGCGGTTTCTCAAGGCCATAGAGGCGGATAATTTTTCAATTCTTCCGGGCGGCATCTTCACTCGGTCCTTCATTCGAGCTTACGCAAAACAGGTCGGCATGGATGAAGATCAGGCGATCGGCTTGTATCTTCAACAGGTTGCTGGTCCTGCAATCGAGGAACAAGACGCTGCAGATCAAGCGACCGAGCAACCAGCTGGACGAAAAATCAGCAACCTCCCAACGCCCGTACAACCAACGCCGCAACCCCCGGTTGACTCCGGCGAGCATTCGCGGCGATTCCAGCCGATCGCGTTCCGCCCATCGCCCGCGCGAACCAATTGGTCCACGATCATCATCGGCGCTGGCATTGTAGCTTTCGTCGTTATCGTTGTTCTCCTTCTCGTTAAACAGTTGAATCAAGGCTCGGGCGAAAGCGGATCGCGCGCCACTTCGGTCGAGCAAAGGAACGCAAGTTCCAACACCGCGACGCAACCGGCCCCGCAAGCACCGCCGCAATCCGGCGCGACCGCGTCACGTGAGTCTCCACCAGCGACCGGTCCAGGGCAGCCTTCCACCTCGTTGGTGGAGGGACAGCCGCTAGTCGTGGCCTTGGAAGCGGCAACAGGAGATAGCTACGTCAGTTATCAAGTGGATGACTCAAAGCCTACCTCATTCACGCTCAAGAAGGGCGAGACGCGCGACGTACCGCCAGCGCAGAACCAGGTCGCGCTAAAATACGGAAACCGACTGGTGCTCAAGCTTCGAATCAATAATCGAGACGCTAACTTTCCGCCCGACTCGCCAAAGTTTGCCTCAAAGATCGTCATCTCTCGCGACAGCCTTCAGACTTTCTTCCAATGATGGCTATGCGTCAATTGTCACTGGCCACCTCCCCTACCGGACTCCCAAGCATGACTGCTGGCCACTGACAACCGCCTTTGCTAGTATCCAGAGTGCTCGACAACAACTCGCTCGAAAGGCTTCAATCGATGACCACATTGATGAACCGTCCGCTCGCCGAGGTTGACCCGGAAATCGCCCGGACGATCGCAAATGAAGAACGCAGACTGGCTTATAACCTTGAAATGATCGCATCCGAAAACTTCGTCTCCGAAGCTGTTCTCGAAGCGATGGGCTCGGTGCTAACCAACAAGTATGCCGAAGGTGTTCCGGGTAAGCGATACTACGGAGGCTGCGAGTTCGTCGATGATGCAGAAAACATCGCCCGCGAGCGGGCCAAGCAAATCTTCGGCTGCGAGCATGTGAACGTTCAGCCGCATTCCGGTTCCCAAGCGAACATGGCTGTGTACCTGGCAGCGCTTGAATACGGCGACACGATTCTGGGAATGAATCTCTCGCACGGCGGCCATCTGACTCACGGTCACCCGCTTAACTTCTCGGGTCGCAGCTACAAAATTGTGCCGTACGGCGTGACCAAAGACACCGAGACAATCGATTATGACGAGCTTGAGCGATTGGCCCACGAGCACAAGCCCAAGATGATCTTATGCGGCGCGTCGGCTTACTCGCGGATTATCGACTTCGAGCGCATCGGCAAAATAGCTCGAGACGTTGGCGCTTATTCAATGGCGGACATCGCGCACATCGCGGGGATGGTTGCAGTCGGTCTGCATCCAAGCCCCATGTCTCATATGGACTTTGTGACGACGACGACGCACAAAACGTTGCGCGGCCCGCGGGCAGGAATGGTTATGTGCCGCGAGAAGTTTCAGAAAGAACTCGACCGAGCAGTCTTCCCGACGCTCCAAGGCGGACCGCTGATGCACGTTATCGCCGCGAAGGCGGTGTGCTTCAAAGAGGCTCGGGAAGCCGGTTTCAAGGCTTACCAGCAACAAGTCATCGCGAACGCAAAGGCGCTGGCCGAAGCGCTCTCAGGTCACGGGTTCAGAATCATCTCCGGAGGAACTGACAACCATCTGATGTTAGTCGATGTCTTCGGTCGCGGCTTAACCGGCGCGCAAGCCGAGAAGGCCCTCGAGCGCGCGGCGATAACGATTAACAAGAACGCGATTCCGTTCGACACTCAGCCGCCGCTCAAGCCATCGGGTGTTAGGATCGGAACACCTGCGCTGACTACTCGCGGAATGAAAGAGGAAGAGATGCGTGTGATCGCTGGCTGGATCAGCGAAGTGCTGGACGATCACGAGAACGAATCCGTGCAAGCAAGCGTTCGCAATCGCGTGCGAGAACTCTGCGAGCGGTTTCCGATCTATGACAACCGCCTGATCCGCAGCCGCGCGCAGCATAATCAATAGCCGCAGGCCGTCTTGATCGACTTGCTGACGAAGCCCTTCAGGATCTGCGCGAAGGGAGATGCATCGATCTGTGAGGGATCATCAGGTTTGGATTTTACATGGAAGAAGTATTCGGGCCCGGCGGGTTAATCGCCCAACATCATCCTAACTACGAATACCGGCCCGGTCAGGTCGAGATGGCCGAGACTGTGGGTAACATCCTGAAAGACGGCGGTATCTCGCTCATCGAAGCCGGAACCGGGACCGGAAAGACTCTCGCTTATTTGATACCGGCGCTTGCCGCCGGACGACGCGTGCTCGTTTCAACAGCGACTAAGAACCTTCAGGAGCAGCTTCACAAGAAGGACATTCCGTTTCTTCAAAACATAATTCCGCGAGAATTCAAAGTCACCTGCATGAAAGGCCGCTCAAACTATGTCTGTCTCTATCGATTGAAGAAGTCCGCGGCGACACCAATCCTCGAAGGCCTGGATGACCTCGATCACTTCGATCAGATTCGCAAGTGGGCGGCCGAGAGCGAAACGGGCGACCGCGCCGAGCTGACCGATCTGCCTGAAGACCTCTCGTTCTGGCACGAGATCGACGCGCGAGCCGACACGTGTCTCGGCCAGAAGTGCCCGGAGTTTGACGCGTGCTTCATAACCCGAATGCGCCGTGAAGCGATGGAAGCCGATGTGGTGATCGTGAATCATCATTTGTTCTTCGCCGACCTTGCGCTGCGTGGCGGAGACTACGGCGCGGTGCTGCCCGACTACAACACGGTGATCTTTGACGAAGCACACGAGCTCGAAGACGTTGCCGCCTCCTATTTCGGGACGAGCGCTTCGAACTATCGGGTTGCGGATCTTATCCAGGACGCGAACAAGCTCGAAATCAAAGAAGCTGACCAGCAAAGCGAACTGGTCAAAGCGCTCGCGAGGTTGACTCAGCGATCAGACACGTTTTGGCTTTCGCTTCGCGCAGAGGATCAAGATTGGTCCGAGCAAAACGGGGCGTCAGACGAGTGGCGTTCCCAGCGGAGCGCTTATCGGCGGCGCGGTGGCGCGACTGGCTCACTGGACGGCCGGTATCCGCTCACCAGCTCGCGCTTCGCACGCGACGACCGCGAAGGGAATATTACCGCGACAACGACTGGCGAGGCCTACATCGCGCTCGCGAAAGCAATCGACCGGCTAATAACGACGCTCGGCGTTGTGAAGGACCCGCCAGCCGAACTCGACAACATAGTCCGTCGCGCGGAGAGCCTGAAGTTCGATCTCGAATTTATTGTTAGCTGCGCGGAGCCCGACTTCGTCTACTGGTTTGAGAAGCGTGGCCGCGGCACGTTCATCAATGCGACGCCGATCGATGTGTCCGGCATACTCGAAGAGAATCTGTTTGCAAAAGTGCAGACGGTCGTTCTGACTTCCGCGACAATGACCGCAGGACGAAGCTTCGATTTCATCAAGGGTCGGCTCGGCATACGAGACGCCCGCGAGTTGATCGTCGAATCTCATTTCGATTTTCAGAAGCAAGCAGTGTTGTATCTTCCTCGGCGAATGCCCGATCCTCGAAGCAACGAGTTTCTTAACGCCTCGGTCGACGAAATCGTCCGCATACTTGAAGCGACTCGCGGCCGCGCGTTCGTCCTATTTACCAGCTTGTCCTCGATGCGTAATGCATACGAGCAGGTGAAGGACCGGATCGATTTCCCAACGTTAATCCAAGGTCAAGGCTCGAAGGCAGGACTTCTCGATCGTTTTCGTAATACTGAAGGTGCTGTGTTGTTTGCTACATCTTCATTCTGGCAGGGCGTCGATGTTCAGGGCGAGGCGCTTTCTTGCGTAATCATTTCGAAGCTGCCGTTTGCAGTTCCCAGCGATCCGGTCGTCGCCGCGCGACAGAAATATATCGACGATCAAGGCGGCAATTCGTTTTATGAATACTCTGTTCCCCAAGCTGCAATCACGCTCAAGCAAGGCTTGGGAAGATTGATTCGGTCGACGACCGACAAAGGCGTGCTGTCGATACTGGACCCGCGGCTAAAGACGAAATCATACGGACGGGTTTTCCTTCAAAGCATCCCTCAGTGTCGGATAACCCCCAACCTCGACGAGGCCGCCGCGATTTTTCGCTGAACCGAAAATGGTTGGACGATCAGCAACTCCGCGTTTAACCGGACCCTGAGTTACGCTCTAGTATGTCAACGATTCTTTCGGCCGCGTGCCCGTCGCCGAATGGGTTTTCAACCTTGGCCATCCGTGAATACTCCGCGCTGTCGGTCAGCAAGCGCGACGCGACATCCACAATCCTGTCAGTATCGGTTCCCACAATTCTTCCGGCATTCGCTTCGATCACCTCCGGGCGCTCGGTCAACTCGCGCAGCACGAGTACCGGTTTATGGAACGACGGCGCTTCTTCCTGGATGCCCCCTGAGTCAGTCAGTATCAAGTAACTTCGCTTCATCAGCCTTAGCAGATCGGGATAGGAAACCGGATCGACCAGATGAATTCTGTCAACGCCATCGAGCTCATCCCGCACTACAGCTCCCACGCGCGGATTCAAGTGCACCGGATAAACAATCTCGAGGTCGTCAAAGCTTGTAACCAGCTTCTTCAGCGCTTGACAGATCGACCGCAGCGGCTGACCGTGGTTCTCCCGGCGATGCGCGGTGATCAAGATCACCCGGCGATTGTGGCTGTTCAAATCTGCCAGTCTGGCGTCGTCATAATTTGCTTCAATAGGAACGGACATCAGAGCGTCAACGATCGTGTTGCCAGTGACGAATATGCTGTCTTCGGGAACTCCTTCACGCAACAAGTTGAGTCGCGCGCGGCGGGTCGGCGCGAAGTGCAAACTGGCTAGGCATCCTGCGACGCGTCTGTTGATTTCTTCGGGAAAGGGCTGGTAGCGGTCGAATGACCTCAGACCTGCTTCGACGTGCCCCACCTGAGTGCGCCTGTAGAACGCTGCAAGCGCGGCGGTCATGACCGTGGTCGTGTCGCCCTGGACCAGCACTACGTCCGGCTTAATCTCCGAAAACAACTTTGACAACGACACCAGCGAGCGCGAGGCGAATTCAGCAAGGTCCTGATCCTGTGACATCAGTCCCAGATCGATGTGCGGTGTGACGCCGAACACCTCGAGAACCTGGTCCAGCATCTGGCGGTGCTGCGCGGTAGTGACTACTGTGTGATCGAACACCGTATGGCGCCGGTTGAGTTCGCCGATGACCGGCGCCATCTTTATGACCTCAGGCCGCGTCCCAACTATGCTGACAATCTTGCGCCGGCTCATCTGGTTCAAAGTTTTTCACGCCAATATCGCGACCACTTCCTTTTGTGGCTCGCCGCCGGTCACTCGAGCTTCGCGCTCGCCGACGTACACGTCAATCTCGCTTCGGACTCCGAATTTGCCTTCGACGTAAATCCCCGGCTCGATCGAGAAGCACGTTCGCGGGATCAACACTCGCTCGTCTTTTGTCTCGAGGTTGTCGATGTTCGCGCCGTTGCCGTGAACTTCAGTGTGAATGTTATGGCCCGTGCGATGAATGAAGTAGTCGCCGTATCCTGCTTTTTGAATGACATTTCGGCAAACGTCATCGACTTGCCAACCGTAGATCGGTCTGCCCGCGCTGAATGCCTCTTTCACGTAATTTGTTGCCGCGTCGCGCGCGTCTCGTACCACGTTGAATACTTTGGTCACCTCATCAGGCACCCGGTCGCCCACGAATGAGGTCCAGGTAATATCGGCATAGACGGAATTAGCTCGATCCAGCTTCGCCCAGAGGTCGATCAGCACGAAGTCGCCTTTGTTGATCGATGAGTGATGCTCGCGAGTCGGCCCGTAATGAGGCATTGCGCTGTTGGCGTTCGCAGCGACGATGGGCGGGTCTTTGCTGAACATCCCACGATCAGCAAAGCAATTCAGGATGTATTGCTGAATATCGTACTCGGTGGTTGGTGTTCCCGCTCTCATGCGCTTGCCGATTTCGGCGAACGCGCTGTGCACCGATTCGTAGAGCCCGCGCGCGGCCGCGTCATGCATTGCGAGTTGCTCGTCGCCCCACGCTGATTCGAATCGCTGAACGAGATCGGCTGAGGAAACAATCTCGACGCCGAATGATCGAATCAACTCGACTGTTCCCGCGTCGACTCTCGACAGATAAGGAATGGCCGCGTCGTGCGAATACTGCATCGCGACGCGCGGATGAGTCACCGACGCTGTGAGCGTGCTCTTCAAATGACTGTGAAGCTGTTGCCACGGTAGATAGATAAGTTTTTTGCCCGGCAGATGATCGAGCACGTCTCGCTCGATCGAATGAAGTATTCGCGTCGGTTCGCCCGATTGCGGCACGTAGTAAAACCATCGCCGCGTTGCCATATGACCTTCGGTTGGCATCTGTAGGATGTTGGCGGCGATGGGATCGCTGCCGCGAAAGCTGTAGAACAACCACCCGTCGAGTTTCGCTTCTTTGAGAGCTTGCTGAATTGATTCGATCAAAAGTCGCCTCCGGATTCGCGTGAATTTAGAACGTCATTCTACAACCCGGACTTGCGAGCCTCAACCTGTGCGACACACAATGTTTGGGCAACAGTCGATTTGAGGAGAAGAGAATGGCCATTGATCCCTCATCGTTTGAAGATCGCAGTTCGTTGATCCTGCAAGAACTGCTGCGAAACGGAAAAGTATCGGTCGAAGACCTTGCCAAAGACTTTAATGTTTCCGCCGCTACGATTCGACGTGACCTGACCGAGTTGGAGCAGCAGGGGTTGCTGCGACGAAACCATGGCGGGGCGGTGCCGGTTGCGCCGATGCTGTATGAAGCGTTTCGGCACGTCTCGTCGTTCCAGGAGCAGGAACAGCAATGTGTCGCCGAGAAGCGCCGGATCGGACTGATGGCCGCCAATCTGGTTGCTGACGGCGAAATCATCGCCATAGGCGCCGGCACTACCACTACACAAGTGGCCCGCAGCATGCGCCACCGGAAAGGGATCACCGTGCTGACCAACGCCGTCAACATTGCGTTGGAACTCAGCCATCTGCCCGATATCAAAGTTTGCATAACCGGTGGGTATCTAAGCGGCGACTGGTTCGCAGTGGTCGGGGACATCGCTCAGCGCAACGCCAGTGAGATATTTGTCGACAAGGTTTTCATTGGCGTCGACGGAATTCATCCGGAGCATGGGCTTACCACAAATTATCCCGAACAAGCGGCGATTCATCGGAGCATGATGCGTCAGGCTCGTCAACGGATCGTGGTAGCGGACCATCGCAAAATCGGATTGCTCGGAACCTCGTTGATCTGGCCCCTTGCAGAGATCGACACTTTAGTGACCGACAAGGCGACCTCTGATGAAGCCCTCGCCCCGTTTGCCGACAGGAAAATAACCGTGCTTCGGGCTTGAGTGTGAGCTTCTCAGTGTCTGCGGAGAGATTCTCGATACTGGGAAGGCGGCATGCCGGTGCAGCGCTTGAACGTTCGCGTAAAGTGGCTCTGATCACAGAAGCCCGCGGTCAGAGCAATGTCTACGATCGCCATCTCGCTCGCAGCTAACTTACGGCACGCGTATTCGATTCGGCGCTGTCGCACATAATCGCCCATTGTGCAGTTGTAGGCCTTGTGGAAGGTTTGGGCCAAATGAACCGGGTGCACTCCGACGGCCTTTGCGATCTCGGATAACCTCAATCGTTCAGCGAACCGCTCGGCGAGAAGCTCTCTTGCCTGGTTAAGCCAGCGCGGCGTTTGCCTCGAAGCGTAGCGCGGGACTCGACGCGAAGCTTCCCCGATTATTTCCAGCATCAGACCCTCGATCACCAGCGGTGAAGCGTCGTCCATCTCCCGGAATTCTCTGTACAGCTTTCTTGCAAGCAGCGCCAGCTCCAGTCCGGACAGATCAATCGGGGCCTCCTGAATACCGGAATGCTCACGCACTCGCTCAAACCAAAGCGGTTCCACTTCAATGATAAAGGAACGGCCTCCTGAATCATGAAAGTGCTCTGCGTGCAGCTCTCCAGCCGGATGGAACAGCAGCGTCGAGGATTTGCACTCACGGGTTCTCGAGCCGTAGGTCTCTGTATAACCGCCTTTAATGACGTAACAGAACAGCGCTCGTTTGTGAGAATGCCGCGGCGTCTTGAAGTGGGGCGAGTAGGCGCGCTCCGAGAGCTCGAAGCCGGCAAAAGTATGACTCCTCAAACTGTCCCCGTAGAGCAAGCCTGGAGGCAACTGAGTTGGCATTGTGTCGAACCTCGCCCCTATTCGTGGGCGCGATTGTATCCAAATGAATCTCGGACTGTCAAAGGCTCTTTTCCAATTCGAAAGAATTGCGTGTGCGAACAGGGTTCAAAAGCGCGAATAGCTTGTGTGAAGTCGCCCGAAACGGCTACACTGTGGGCTTTGCGGGCTATCTTGGCCTGCTCACTAATTGGGTTCATGAAATCCTTCGCTCTTTCTAGCCGCTCCACGGCTGCCCGTGGTGTGCTACCGGATACGAACACTTCTAAATAGGAGCACTGCCGTGAATCGAATTGCCAGGCTTGTTCTCATAATGGTTGCGATGTTGATCGTGCCGCCCAACGCAAGCGGTCAGGACAGCGTGAAGATAAGAGTCCAGGATAAAGTATCGGCGAAGGCATATCCCTTCGATCTCAAGGATGTGCGTCTTTTGGAAGGACCCTTCCGCGACGCGATGCTGCGTGATCAGCAATACCTGCTCAGCATTGACCTTGACCGCTTGCTGCACAACTTTCGCGTGACTGCAGGACTGCCGTCTTCGGCTAAGCCGCTGGGCGGTTGGGAAGCGTTGGGCGTACCTGGCACGCAGGACTCGGAGCTTCGAGGTCACAGCACCGGCCACTTCTTGTCAGCTTGCGCGCTGATGTATTCGAGCACCGGAGACGAGCGCTTCAAAACGAGAGCGCAATACGTCGTTGCGGAGTTGGCGAAGGTCCAGCAAGCCATGCCGTCGCGCGGATTCAATGCTGGATTTCTCTCCGCGTATCCCGAAGAGTTCTTTGATCGCGTCGATAAACAACAACAACGCGTCTGGGCGCCCTACTACACGCTGCACAAGATCATGGCGGGGCTGCTGGATGTTTATCTCCAATGCGATAACAAGCAAGCTCTCGATGTCGTGGTGAAGATGGCAGACTGGGTCAAGTTTCGTGTGGATCGGCTGACTGAGGAGCAACAGCAGCGCGCTCTGAACACCGAGTTCGGCGGAATGGAAGAAGTCCTGGCAAATCTCTACGCAGTGACTGGCAACTCGGAATACCTTCGAGTGTCGCGCAAGTTCGATCACAAACGGATATTCGATCCGCTGGCGCGCGGGGAGGACCCGCTCAACGGCGTTCATGCGAATACGCAAATACCAAAAGCGATCGGCGCAGCCCGCGATTATGAGCTCACAGGCGAGAAGCGTTACTACGATGTCGCAACTTTCTTCTGGGAACGCGTCGCGCATCATCGATCATACGTTATTGGCGGCAACAGCGACGGCGAAGCCTTCTTTCCACCGGAGCATTTCTCGAAGCATCTCGGCGCGTCCAGCACCGAGACTTGCAACACGTACAACATGCTCAAGCTCACGCGTCATCTGTTCGCCTGGGACCTGTCCGTCGACAAGATGGATTTCTACGAGCGCGGCCTCTACAACCACATCCTTGCTTCGCAAGACCCGGCGACAGGTATGATGTGCTACTACGTTCCGCTTCGGCCGGGCGCGTTCAAGACTTTCTCGAAACCGGAGGAGTCGTTCTGGTGCTGCGTCGGCACCGGGATGGAGAATCACGCCAAGTATCCGGACACCATTTATTTCCACGATGACCGATCTCTGTTCGTTAACCTGTTCATCCCTTCGGAGCTGAAGTGGAAGGATAAAGGGCTGACCGTGCGTCAGGAGACGCGGTTCCCTGAAACCGATTCGACGCGACTTGTTTTCAAGAGCGAGAAACCTGTGACGCTGTCGCTCAAAGTTCGTTACCCATCGTGGGCGCAGTCCGGGATAACGGTGACGGTCAACGGCAAGAAGCAGACGATCAATGCCCGGCCCGGCTCTTACCTCGCCGTCGAGCGCGAATGGAAAAATGGCGATACGGTCGAAGTGCGACTGCCGATGAGCTTGCGCATGGAAGCGATGCCCGACGATCCGAAGATGATCGCGCTGATGTACGGCCCGATAGTTTTGGCGGGTGATCTGGGCAGGGAGGGGTTGAGCAAGGAATTGCAATATGGACCCAGTGCCCCGCCAATGCAGCGACTGAAGCAGATCGAGATTCCGGTGTTCATCGGCGAAGTCAAAGACGTGCTCGCAAGAGTGAAGCCCATCGCCGGAGCCCCGTTGACTTTCAAGACTGAAGGGCTCGGCCGGCCTCAAGACGTAACGCTGCTTCCTTTCTATAAGGTCTTCGAGCCCCGTTACACCGTCTACTGGAAAGTCTACACCGCAGGTGAATGGGAGAAGCGCAAAGCGGAAATTGCCGCACACGAAGCTCGACGCAAGGAGATTGAGACTCGCACGGTTGATGCGGTGACCGCAGGCGCGGCTCAAAGCGAACGCGACCACAATTACAAGGGCGAACGCACCAATCAGGGCGGCAGGTTTCGCGAGGCGCGTGACGGGTGGTTCAGTTACGAGCTGAAGATATCGCCGGACAAACCGATGACGTTGGCTTGCACTTATCGCGGAAGCGAGGGCCGGTTGCGCGCGTTTGACATCCTGGTTGACGGCGAGAAGATCGGTTCGCAAACGCTTGAGATCCATCCGACCGAGCTGTTCGATTTCGAGTATCCGATTCCCGAGGCGCTCACGCGCGGCAAACAACACATCACGGTGAGGTTTGAGGCGCATAAGGACGCGACCGCCGGCGCGCTCATCGACGTCCGCGTGTTTCAGTAGCTGCGTGGGAGCGGACCGCGTAGCGGTCACCAATCGATAGGCACCGAACGATCGTGAGGCTGGACCGCGTAGCGGTCACCTATCGATGGACGGCCCCGTGACTAGGGATGTGGAGCGGACACTTGTCAATGGACGCGCCCGATGATAGGCGACCGCTACGCGGTCGCGACGACGGCAGTCCCTTCTGCGTTGC
>DASXSR010000184.1:0-18749 GCA_036505875.1 Blastocatellia bacterium
TGATCCAAGGTGACCAGAAATGTTGACGTGGAAGCAAAAATTTTTCTCGAATCTAATTGTTGAAATCACGCGGGTTGACGCGAGCTGAGCCACCCAACAGCAAAATCTTAACAATTTACTTTAACTTTTTGCTTGCATCCCGTTGAAAGGTATGATATAAGATCGCCTCGTGAACAACACCGCTTTATGTTCCTGCCATAAAGCGGTACTGTTTTGGCGGTGCGTTGGGGAAAGGAACATTCAGCAAGGGGGCTACTGAATGTTCAAGGGGGCTTGTCGATTAGACGACCCAGCGCACCGCACTATCATATTTGTTTGGCCGCGCCTAGTCAAGAAGAATCGACCAAACCTGGTGGGGTTGTTGCCTAAACCGACTTTGTCCTAAACGAACTGTAACAATACGCACACATTCCCTCACTGTCGCTCACAATCACGCGTTGCTCTCCGCATTTTGAACAGGTCCCGAGCTTCGCGCTGGTTGCTTCGATGGCTTCAATGCCAGGCTTTAAAGGAACAGTCCTTTCGCGATCGCGAGACTTCACCAGCCGGATCATTACCACGGCAAGCAAGATCACGGCGATTACGACAAACAATAATAACAACAAGAACACCTTAATCATCTGCCGGTCCCATCAACGCCGCCCCGTATCTATTCTTCCTCTTTCACTGACGCCGCGAACCCGCGGCTTTTGAACGTCTCCGCTATCGCTTCCGCCATTTCGCTGCGGTTGAGGTGCGCCGACTTACCGCCTTCAACAACTTCGAACCGTTCAGCAGAGGATAGAACTTCCTCGATCCGAAAATCCTTGTCGTCGCCAGGTATCTTGAGCTGCCCTCTATCGTTTATCGAGCATGCTCGCCCCGCGTCGGGATCGCCAAATCGGATCTCGACACGATTGTCAATCGCGTACCTTCTCAGTTCTAACAGTTTCAGTTCCATCGTTGATTACTTCCCTGCTGCGTGATCCTCAAGTATTTGTTCGTAATCTTCGAGCATGGCTTCGGCGACAGTAGCGGTCGTCTTCGGATGATTAAGCTGTTGGCGCGCGCGACGCTTCAATTCAACCCATTCCTCGAGCAGAGCTACCTGAGGCTCAATCAAGCCGTCCATATCTATCTCCTCGCCAGGTTGAAAATTCAAGTGGCACGCTTGGATCTCGAGCGGCTTCTTCGGATTAAATACCGGGATACCCCACTTGCGGCAGATGATCGGACGCGCGTTGTAGATGGAGCAAGCATCATCTTTCAGCGCCGGGCACGGAAGCCGCGCGCCGGGCTTCGGAGTGATTCCTTCATCGTCCTGTTCGTCATCGCCGGACGTGAGCGCCCTTGCTCGGGATCCGTACTCACGCGCGGAAGCGCGCAATCGCTCACGCTCCTCATCGGGCAGCGCCTTCATTGCCCTTGATATGTACGCCGCCTCGACGAGTGAAATTGAGAACATCTGACTGCAACACATCGAGCAGCCGCGGCGACACTGCATTCGATCGGCGAATTTCTGAAAAACGCGACGAAACTCGCGGTCTACACCGGCAATATGAGCTTCATAGGCTTGAAACAGGTTGTCGACGTTCATTCCAAACTCACGAAATTATCAGGCGTAATTCAGCTCCGCAGGACGCGCAGGCGAGTCTGCCCGCTTCCTCGCCCTTTACGGCATAAACACTCAATCCTTCGCATCGAGCACAAGCAACAGTCGGGGCACAGGAATCTCGTCTGTCGCCGTTGACGGTTACACTACGCAAAGTCGACCCTGCATCTTCAGTGAACAACTCGAAGCTGTTGAGGCATGCTCCACACACGTGATTGAAGCAACAGTCTGGGTGGCAACTGTAAGTTACCTCGCTCGATTTGCAACTGGGACAGCAGACTGCTAGAGGAATGAGCTCCATTGCTGACTCAAAACTCACAGGGGCGCTCTATGAGCGCCCCTGGTCCTCGAACCACATAGGTAGCCGGAAAAAGAGAAAACCGGGTCTAATCGCCGGCGCTAACAATCTCTTCGCGGCCTTTTGACCCGTTGCCCAGTTGGATCTGGACCAGTTGCGTGTCGGGCGTCGCGGGCTCTTTTAGAATGTGCTGGCGATAGAGCTTGGCCATTTGCTCATTCTCTTGCTGCTGCCGGAGCCGTTGAGCTCGCGCGCGCTGTTTCTCTTCGCGGGCTGTCTTTGCGATGCCCAACTCATCCAGATCGTGCTGAACATCCTTTGTGATGATCTCCTCTTTCAGCACAAGCGAATGGTCCGTGCTGTTGAGCCCGACCTCCTTACCGCCGGCGAAAATCTCATGACGGCCGCGCTCTTCGTACCATTTCGTGAGCGTCGCGGTCATATGCATCTTCTCAACAATGTTGCGCCAGCCGACGCCTGTGTTGTAGGCGCAGAAGCTGATCTCGCCTTCCTGCGTCGCGTAAGGGATGATGCACTGTTCGGTTCGCCGAAAGTCGTAGTTGAAGAGGTCCTGGAACCACATTCCAGCGATGAACAAGAACAGCCATCGGTCCTGTCGCCGCTTGTGGATATCTTCCATCGTTCGGTCGCCCGATACTTTGCCGTAATTCCGGCCTGTTGCGCCCCAGGTCTTATCAAACTTCTTCAACAAGTCGAAGATCCTGAAGTGAGTCGGCGCCTTGAACGGATCGTAGTTCTTCATCAACGCAAGCGCCATCCCGAAAATCGACAGCCACTTTCCGCGCGCCGCGTCATTAATCTTCGACACGTCACGGGCGAGCTGCTCACCCTTCAAAAACGCCGTGACCGGTGCGGATTCCTTGGTCTCTTTATCGACCATCACCGCCATCCCCACGCCGCAATTAGGATGGCACCCGCACTTGAATTGCCCCCAGTCGTTATCCGGCCCCTTGACCAGGTCTCCCCAATCCGAAAAGGTGCCGATAAACGAGATCGGAAACCAATCGCGGGTCGGCTCACCCAAGCCGGTTTGATTCTTCACGTCGTGCGCAAGATGTGACAGGGTGTAGCGCTGCGCGTGACGACGCTCGTCGGTAATCGCCTCGTCGCGTCCCGTGAACGACACAGGCTGGAATGAACAGAATGCGATCTTCCTAGGATTGTCGAGAGCAAACTGGATGATTCGTCCTACTTGCTCGTTGTTGATTCCGTTCAAGATGGTTGTGACCGGCACAATCTCTACCCCCGCATTATGCAGGTTCTCTATTGCGCGCAGCTTCACATCAAACAGGTTGCCGACTTTGCGATGCTCGTTGGCGGCATTGCCGATTCCGTCAAACTGAAGATAAGCGTAACGAAGCCCTGCCTCTGCCGCTTGCTTGCAAAACTCGAAGCTCTTGGCGAACTCGATTCCGTTCGTGGCGGCCTGCACGCTGTTATAACCGACCTTACGCGAGTACCGGATTGCGTCGAGGAAGTAAGGCGAGAGCGTTGGCTCACCGCCCGAGAACTGCACCGACATCTGACGGCGCGGCTTGATCGAAATTGCGTTGTCCAGCAAAGTCTTGATGTCTTCCCAGCTTAGCTCGTGAACGAACCCGACCTGGTTGGCATCCATGAAGCACGGATCGCACATCATGTTGCAGCGATTGGTAAGGTCTATCGTGAGCACAGACCCACGGCCGTGCTTGACCGTGCTGCTGCCATGATTATGCAGCCCCTCGTCGTTGTGCGCCGGCATATCGCGCCCGGGAAACGTCTCTTCGAGGTGCTTGAAGAAAGCGGTATCGATCGACATCACGTCTTCAAAGTGGCCGTGCTCGGGGCAGTCCTTCACCATCAGAATCTTGCCGTCGCGCTCGATGATCTGCGCCTTGATCTCGCCAACTTTCTGATTTCGCAAGATGTCGACCGGCAGATCGCCATCGAGTATCTTCTTGCGAATCTCCGGCACGCATCGCGGGCAAAGCGAATCAGTCTCCCGCGGCCAGCCCAACGGCGGTTTTGTCTTCTGATAAGACTTCTGAAGGGGTTTGTCTGACCACCTCGGAGTAAAAGAAGGGTTAGGTTTGATGCGATTGAGCCGCTCGAAAAAGAACCACACGCCGCTCGCCACATATGTCAAGCCCTTCTCAAAATACTTTACTGGTTTGTACATTGCATCCTCTCCTGGTCGGCCGTCGAAGCATCCAGCTTGCTTTCGCGAACCGATTGTTTTTGAAGTCTGCCTGCCATGGGATAACGCTCAAACATTGCTAGGAGCGCTCTATCACCGAGCGCGGCTGCCTCTTGTGCGTATACGCGCGCCCGTTCGTAATCTCCAATGTTGACGTAAACCTCGCCAAGCTTTCTATACGCGCGCGCGAGCGTCGGGTCACATTTAATCGAAGCTTCGTACTCCGCTATCGCTTCGTCGACTCGTCTCTGGCTGTAATAAAGCACCGCCAGATTGAAATGCCGCACGGCGGAGTCGGGATTGTCCTCAATCGCTCGCCGCTGATTTTCGATCTCGCGGTTCACGTCGTGATCGAGCGCAAACTCGACCAGACCGCGAACCCAGCTTTTGCGTGCGCCTGTCATCGTCAAGGATCACGCCAAATATCCGGTGAGCTCTCGCTCCAGCTCTTCCGGCCTGATCTGTTCTCCCCCGTTCAATCTTTCCAGCGTTCGATCGATGATGGCCTTTGCTTCCTCCTTCGTTGCGTCCCTCAGGAAGCCGTCGAAGAAGTGATCGCCGGCCATCGCCCGATTGATCTCGAACTCCTTGTTGTGCTCGTTTAACTCCGTGAAGTAGACAACCTTGAAACGGCGGTTGTAGCTCCCTTCACGATAAATCTCGAACATTATCTTGTTCGAATCACGCATACTGCTAATCGCCGCTCGCCCCCATGCCTTGTCCGAACCCAACGTTGTTTGACAGTACTGGAAGCGATATCGAGAAACCGCTCTGCGCTCTCTCTTCCGCTTCAAGCTGAGCTCGCAGCATCCGCTCGTAATCGGCCAGCTTCTCCTCCAGCGTCCGCAGCCTGCCTTTGTTCTTCACCATGTCCTCGCGATAGCGCTTGAGGAAGTAGCCGATCGTCTCGACTCGGATCCTGATCGAACCGGTCGGCTTGTTCTCGTCGATGTCCTTGAAGCAGAAGTAAGGCGTGCCCGCGTTCTGCACAACTTCCTCGACCACGGTGTAAATCGGAGCATCGTGACCGCACTTGAACGACGAAAGCTCCAGCGCGACAAGGTTCGGATGTCTCGCGGTGTATTTCGCGGCCCATACCTTGCGGCTAGTGTTCTCCGAATAGGAATTCTTCCAGACATCCTGTATGTCCATCGGATGCGAGATGATCCCTGCTCTGACCTCGTCGCCGAAAAGCCGCCACAAAATGTCGTCATCGATCGGCAAGGAATCCATCGTGAACACCGGATAGCCCAGCTTCTGGAACTCTTCGAGTATCTCGTGATTGATTCCTGGATCGTTGTGATACGGCCTGCTCAGCACGACCACCCCAAGCCGATCTTCCGCTTCGAGTTGATTCAATGCCTCGCGTGCCGCTCCCCGTAGCGTTACATTGTTAAACGTGTCAAGCGCCTTGTAGCCTTCCTCGATCGCGCGATGGTGCTCTTGCGGCGTTAGCCCGAGAATGTCCTTGAACGTCTCGAACATCTGCTTCTCCAAGAGCCGCGGCTCATCAATGTTGGCGATAGGGTTGAGGTACTTTATCCCCATCTGCTCGAACAGATCGCCTTCCTTGATGAACGCGGCTTTGACCGCTTCCGGCGTCGCGGTTACGGTCGGGCACGCTCGCGCGCTTTGGGTGTTGACCAGATCAGTGGTCAGCGCATCGATCATCGGGAAAAAGATCACGTCGAGCGGTTTCTTCTTGTGATGCACGTAAAGAAGATTATGCACGTGGGGAATCCCAACCTTCGACGGGAAGCACGGGTCGATCGCTCCTCGCTTCGCCCCTTCTTTGTAGAGTTGCTCCGTTGTGAAGTCTGAGTAAACCAGATTACGCGGCCCCAGCCCGAGGCTTTCGAAATAAGCCGAGAACAGCGGGTTGACCGAATACTGATTCAGCGCGCGCGGAATTCCTATTCGTAACGTCTCGCGCTTCTTCACAAGCTCGTTTCGCTGCTTCTGCGCTTTGGTGATCGCGTACTTGTGCGGAGGATCGGCAACCTTTTGCGGGTTATAGCTGCGCCACACCGCTTTCGCCGAGATCTCGACAAAGTTCGGGTTGGCGGCCTTGACCGAGTCGAGGCCTTTCTTGATCACCTTCATGTCGTTGATGTCTTCGACCAATCCCTTCTCGCACGAGTTGCCGACGATCAGACGCTTCACGCCCGGAAGGATCGGAATCTTCGATTTGCGCGGCGGTTCGATCTCCACCAAGCCGTCCGAGACTTTGACGTCGATGAACGTGCGCAGGCATTTGTTCTTGCAGAAGTAGCAGCGGGTGTCCTCATTGCGATGGGTGACATAGCTGATCTCCTGTACATTGTCCAACCCGATGAACGTGCTGCTCAAACCGTTCTCCCACAATCGCACTGCTTCGATGGCAGCGCCGATCGCGCCCGATTCTCCGCAGTGTTCGTGAACGGTGATGCGCGGTTGAATACTCTTCCCTTTGAACCGCGACTCGATGAAGTCGACTTGCGACTTGACCGCCGCCAGGTTGTGCTGTGTTCCGCCTTGCAACACGAAGTTGGTACCTAGTCCGGCGATGTTCGGAATTTGCGAAACATAAAGCCAGATGTTCTTGGGCAGCACGGCGGCAAGTCCCGCCATGATCTCTTCGGGCTTCCAACCTTGTCGCTGAAAGTCAACGATGTCCGATTGCATAAACACCGCGCAGCCGTACCCGAAGGTCGGCATCGCTTGCGCGCTGAACGCGATGTCCGCATAATCTTCGACCTTCATGCCGAATCCTTCAGCGGTCGATTGCAAAAAGTAACCGTTGCCCGCCGAGCACTGGGTGTTGAGCTTGAAGTCCTTGACCTGGCGGTTCTTCAAAATTATCAGCTTGATGTCTTGGCCACCTACGTCGACGATCACGTCTACTTCTTTGTAGAACTGCAGCGCCGACTCGGTATGCGCCACGGTTTCAACCAGCGCGACATCCGCGGCCAGCGTGTCCTTCAATATGTCCTTCGCGTACCCGGTCGTGCCGACACCCAGAACCTTAAGCAATGCGCCTTGATCGGAGACCTGCTTTTCGAGCTTTTCGAAAACTTCTTTTGTGTCTTCGATCGGATTGCCCTTCGACAATTGATAAGTCTTCACGAGCACGTTGCGGTCCTTGTCGATCAACACGGCCTTGGTCGAAGTCGACCCGCCATCGAGCCCGATGAAGCCTTCGACGAACTGCCCGGTCTGAAACCTCGCCGGCGTGAACTTCTTGTGCTTGTAGCGCTCCTTGAATGCCGCAAGCTCTTCCTCGTTTTCCGCAAGCCCCTTGCCTCCCGCCTTCTTCTTCTCTTCGAGACGACCGTAATTTATGTAGTATTCGAGGTCTTCATATCCCCGATAAACTCCGACATTGTCTTCTTCAGACTTTCCGAACTCGACTGCGCCCAGCGCCGCAAAGTACTGCGCGTTTTGCGGGACCTTTATCAGCTCTTTCGGCTCTGCGCCCTCGGGCAGCGGATAGTTGCGCTCCTCCCAGACTTTCGGGATGTTGTGCTTCCATCCTTCGACCATGCCTCGAATGTAAGTGTTCGGTCCACCGAGCAGCAGCACGTGCGGGCGCAGAGTGTTTCCGCGCGTGAGCACCGCCAGGTTCTGCCCGATTATGGCTTCAAACAGCGAAGCCATCAGCTCATTTGGAGGTACGCCCATTTTCTGGAGCGAGTTAATGTCGGTCTCCGCGAACACGCCGCACTTACCGGCGACTGGATGCAGCTTCAACCCCTCGTAACCCATCTGGCAGAGCTCATCTGCCGGGATACGCAGCTTCGCGTTGATCTTATCGATTACGGCGCCTGTTCCGCCCGCGCACTTGTCGTTCATCGACGGGATCTTTTTCTTCTTCCCGGTCTCGGGGTCTTCTTTGAAGATGATTATCTTCGCGTCCTGACCGCCGAGTTCGACTACCGATCCGGCTTCCGGGTAAAGCTTCTCGACAGCCAGCGACACTGCGTTGACTTCCTGAACGAATTTGGCGCCTATCAGCGTGGCGACGCCTCCGCCTCCCGATCCGGTGATGAAGATTCGCACATTCTCGTTCGGGATCGGAAAGTCGGATTCGATTCGCTTCAGGAATTCAAGACACTTCTCGGGCTGCTTGGTGTCGTGTCGCTGGTAGTCCTGCCACAGAATCTCATCGCTGACCGGATCGACTACCACGGCCTTTACGGTCGTGGAACCAACATCCAGACCGATATACAGCTTTTCGTAGCTCATAATCTCCTCGTTCATGGGACCTATCGGACCAATGACTAGTCGGCGGCGTAGCTCGAAACTCGCTCGCGGCCTTCCTTCTTAATCCGCTCAGAGACGTGTTTGACGAAGCTTGCCGCGGTGCCGATCAGTCCCTTGCAATGCGGAACCTTGTACAGCCCGCTCTCAAGCTCGGGATGCTCGGAGGCATACTCGCGCACTTGATCGAGCGTCAGCCCTGTCTCTTCGAGCACTCGCGCCATCTCTTGCTTCGCTTTCACCTTTGCTTCGCCAAGCGCCATCTGCACGCGGCTGTGCGCATTGATCTCGCCCTCGCCCGAAGTCTCAACCGGCAAATAGATCATGTCCTTGTACAAATTCACGACCGCCGACTGCGCTCCGTCCGATTGGGTCGAAGGCATGCACCCGAACGGTTTTAGCGAAAGCACCATGTGACAGAGGTCTTTGTTCGAATAATAAATATTCTTGGCGACCTCCAGATGCCCTTCGCCGCCGCCCGCGCGAGAGTTGTAGAAGGGATGTCCCAGACGTTGGAGCTCATATTGGTCGGTTAGTCCGTGCGGAATGCCGTTGAGCGCCTCTCGCAGGCGATTCCATTCGCGTTTGAAGATAGCTTCAGCCAGCGTAAGCTGCGCGCTTGATTTGCGAACCTTGAGGTCATTCCGCAGTCGCTTGTCAATGCGCCAAGCCGAGGGCATGGCCTCCTCGTCGTTTACGCCTTGATGATCGCGCTTTGCCTGCTTCGCCTGGTGAATCATGTACATGATCCAAGTGCCGATCGGCTCGACCAAAACCTGCGCGCCCTCGCGCTCGAGGAACCTGAACATATTGAAGTTGCCGTCGCCCTCAGTCGTCTGCGCCCAGAACTCGCCCGTGATTTTGACTATAGGTTTGACCCGCGTGCGATCGACCTTGACTTGAGCTAATTTCTCGGTTACGGCCTTGAGCGCGTCTGTGTAGCCGCTTCCGTAGAGCTGATCCAGGAACTTGCCGATGTACTCAGCAGTGCCGCCGAACTTCGGCAGGTTCTTGATGAAGCTTCCCACTTTGCCTTCAAGTTTGAAGTTGCGATGCAACCTGAACACCTCGTGCAGATAATCCATGCAATCGCGAATTGCCACGTCCGTTTCGCCCTTCTCGACCTCGAACGGACGAATCTGATAGCCGACATCAGTAATCAGATCGCCAATGTTCATCGCATTGAGGATGGTCAAGAAGAAGTCGACGTTCAGCTCCAGACCAGCCTCCGCTTCCGACTGATTCAACCCTCCGGACTGCTGGAAGAGCATCACCCGAAACCCATCGAACCCCGAATTGCGCAGCGCTAACCTATATTCGGCCTCGTACATTCCGAAGCGGCACGGACCGCACGCGCCCGCGGTGAAGAAGACGTAGTTGTCAATGATCTCCTGCCGCGACAGGCCTCTCTCCTCCAGCGCTTGCAGGTGTTGCACGAGGTTTCCAACCGTGAAGTAGGTTGGATTGCACTGGCCGTTGTTGCCGTATTCCTTGCCGAGCTGGAAAGCCTGGACGTTCGGTGTTGGGACGGCTTCACATTTGTAGCCGAGCCCTTCGAGCGCGCCATGAATCAAATACTCGTGCTTCCACGTGAGCCCGCCGAAGAGCAGGGTTGTGTGCGACCGCTGACTCTTGGTGAATAGGTTCTCCACCGGGCGTTTAAAATGCTCGCGGCCTTGGAGCTCGACGCCCATCTCCTGAGCCAAGCGCGCGCGCTCCTGTTCAAGCTTTTGCTTGATCAATTCTTCTTTGGACGTGATGTTGACTAAGCCTGCCGGTGGCGTCGTTGGCTGCTGGTCGAAATTTGCGGACATCTTTTCACCTCGCTTTTCAGACTGACATTAGTCTTGCAAGCCGGGTCACTCGGCTCGCTCGAGTTGATACAAACTGGTCAACGCTTTGATCGTTTCGCGTCGAACTGCCCCTTTGACTCCCAGCGTCTGTGGATCTCGCCAGTTGTCAAAGGTGGCCACCTGCTGAACGCAGGCTATCGTGCAATAATCGGCGCACGCTTTCTTGGTCAAGTACTCTCTCCGGAGATCCGCTTTCGTATACTGCTCGAGCGGAACTCCGGGATAGCCTCGTTGCTGCGAGCAGTAATGTACCAAACCATCTTCACAAACGTAAAGGTAGCGACTGCCCGAGCGGCAACGCCAGTTGTTAGGCTTGCCGTCGATGAGGTTGGTTTGAAAACGATTAACTCTCGAGTAGCTATTGCGCTCGAGTTGCTTCATCTTCAAGTAGACTTCGCGCTCGATTCCCTTGAGAGGTTTCAGTGTCCCGAACCCGTCGTGAATAATGCCAATGGTGCTGGAGAAACCGAGCTCTCTGGCCCGCTTGCCGATTACAAGCGCGTCTTCCGCGTTTTTGATACCTCCGCCCACAACTGAATTAATGTTGACCTCGAATTCTGCAAGCTCGGCAAGCCACTGCAGCTTCTTATCCAGAACCTTGAGGCTCTTTTTGGAGACGTCGTCGGGTTGAATGTTATCGATACTGATCTGGAGGAATTCAAGGCCCGCTTCGTTAAGCCTCTTTATTCTTTCTCGAGTCATCAAGTATCCGTTGGAAATCAAACCGGCTAACATCCGATGATGGCGAGCACGTGCAATAACGTCTTCGAGTTGAGGATGCAACAGCGGCTCGCCTCCGCTAAGCGTGATTGCTGTTGTTCCAAGGTCGGCGAGTCGATCAACACGCTTCAGAAGAACATCCGTTGGAACCGGGTCGGAAAAATTGTCAAACTCGTTACAGTAGGTGCACGAGAGGTTGCAGCGTCGAATGGGAATAAGATGCGCGAGAACGGGGTGCTCGGTCGAGAGCAACCCCCGCGCAAGGAATTCAGATTTGCGAAAAGAGATTCTGAGTTTGCTCGCGGTCTTCATCCACGCGCCCGGGCCGACACACGCTCGCCCGCTCTAACCCCCAAGAGAACTGGAATACGGAAATGCTAATGAAGCAATGCTGCCACTGCATGCTTAGGGATGGGCAAGCGGAATGCCACCATCTCCGGATACCGCAATTTCTATGGTCAACATCGCTATCCCTAACTATTTCTTAAGAAGCAGGTACCGGGCAACAACCGCCAGTCAGGCTCGAAAAGTGGATTATCCCCATTGTGACACACAAAAACTAATGGTGCTGGATGGCTCAGTTTAGAATGACGCCTTAGTCAGGTCGCTCTCTCTTGAGCCAAGAGCTGATTGTATTTCGCGAGACGCCGAAGATTCGTGATACGCCTCTGATGCTGCTTTTCTCGCGACAGGCACGAAGGATTTCCTCTCTCCTGACTTCTGAATAGGCGCTGTTTTTCGGATTATCGCGGCTTTGACGACCGCAGTTCCGGCACAGGTACTTCTGCTTGCCCTTGGCGGTCTTACCATTGCGGACGACGTTTTCACTCTGGCAATGAGAACATCGAAGTTTGATGGTTATCATGCGGCGCCCGCCAAAAAGAGTTGATGGAAAGTCATTCAGCCTGAGCCATTGCTCCGTGCTTCCTTCCGGTTGTGCTATTATGACCCACGCGAAGAGTACCCGATTGGATTACGGCCGGTTTCGTCCTGTCATCTGAAAAGTTACTAATTGCTGATTCTTCACCTGTTCGGTCGTGATTCCTCCCTAGAGAAACTGGCCGCCAAAACTTTACACGCGGTAACTGCTCTTGGTATGAGCATTGCCCAGCTTGCAGATTACTATCAAGGGGCCTCTTTGTCGAGGCCGAGTGGCTGAGGCGTCACGGAAAGATGGTAACATTGCTCAAGACTTCTCTGTTTGACGAGGCTGCGTTTGTGTTCGAGAGATCGACCATACAGATCGACCATAATGATGGATTCGATCAGCTTGCACTGTTTAATCACTTGCGGCGACTCAAACTTGACAATCTCTTTGGAGTCGCGCAGACTCCCCAAAACGGTTATCAATATTAGCCCCAACTGAGTTGACCTCTCTGACCTCACCAACGGAGAGTTGCGGCATCACCTTTGCTCTCATGCCTCGAAGTTCTACTGCCCTCAGTAGCCCCGTGTAATTAAGAGCCCCGTTCGGAACAATACATGCGCAAACAGGGTCTACTCGTATTCTCATTGCTGGGATGTCTCTTTATTCTCTCCCATAGCCGGTCGGCTCTGGCGACCACCGCTATTATCCCGCAAGACCGAGAAATGGTTGTTGAATCGCGAGCGATCGTCACCGGCAAAGTCACAGAGATTTCCACCGGCGTAGATCGCGACACGCAGCTTGTTTACACGTACATTCGACTCGACGTCAGCAGAGTGCTGAAAGGTGAAATAGCCGAGCGAGAGATCGTGCTGAAGGAACTCGGCGGGGAAACGCGCGAGTTGGGAACGATGATCTTCGGCATGCCGAGATTCGATCTGGGCCAACCGGTACTTCTCTTTCTCAACACGTGGCCCGATGGAGCGCTGCGTGTCCACCAGGGCTTTCTCGGCAAGTTCGATATAACCGAAGAGTCGTCCACCGGACGCCTCTTCGTCGAGAGACGAATGATCGATCAAAACGTCCTGCTCGTTCCGACTTCGGGGAATGGAACCAGTCGAAGCGAGCTAGGCGCGTACACGTCGTTGATCGAAGACTTGATGAGGACCAATCGCAAAGGAATGCGTGACTTTGAGCGGAGATTCTTCTCGGGCGTTCCAATGCTCGCGCAGCCAACTGAGTTCAAATCGCCGCGGCCCGGCGCACATTTTACTCCTCAATGGGTGCTGCTAAATCCCGCCAGCCCGGCGCGTTGGTTCGAAGCGGACAATAATCAGCCCGTTGTGTTTTACGTCAATCCAACAGGCGCGCCAAGTTTCGCCAAGCTTCAGGAAGACGTCCAGGCTGCGATGGATGCCTGGTCAAAGGCCGATGCTTCGATTCGAGTAGTCTACGGTGGAACGAGCGGCGGCTGTGGAGTACAGTCTGCCGACGGCTCAAACACGATCTCGTTTAACAACTGCGACAGTTACTTTGCCGCGTCGCAAGGTTGTTCCGGGTTGCTTGCCGTGTCCGGCATCATTCGTTACATGCCGAGCCAGACCAAGAACATCGGCGGTACTACTTTTGGCAAGGCGGTCGAAGCCAAGACGTCTTTCAACCCCTACGCACTTTGTAACTTTAAGAATCGTTGCCAATTGCAGGAAGTCATCACACACGAGATGGGGCACGCGCTTGGACTCGGACACTCAAGCGACAGCTCTTCGACGATGCTTGCGTTTGCGCACTTCGACAACCGGTGCGCTTCGCTCATGCTGGATGACGCTCGCGGTATCGACGCGGTTTATCCAGGCGGATCGTCGAGCAGTCAGCTCAGCATAATGACCTCCAGCCTTCCCTTTGCGACCGCCGAAACAGACTACACCGCCAGCCTCGAGGCAAGCGGCGGGTCGGGCATGTATCATTGGAGCCTCGTCGGCGGGCAATTGCCCTCAGGCTTGCAGCTGGGCATGAGCGGGCTGCTATTCGGCAACGCCGGCGCCAATGGAAGCTTTGGTTTCACAGCACAAGTGTCGGACCTCTCCGGTAACATCTCGCAACGATCGCTGACCATAGTAGTCAGACAACCAGGTCTTGCGCCTGTGATCACTGATGCCCAATTTCGGAGGAAGAGGATATTCGTTTCCGGAGATGGTCTTCAGGAGAACGCGACGGTCTACGTCGATGGCGAGGGGCTTTCAGCTACGCTCGACGGCACAACGTTGATGACGCAGAAGCGAAAACTCAAATCGGGAGTCCATCAGGTATACGTCGTCAATCCTGACGGCAAACAATCGGCGGTGGTTCAACTAGTCGTCGAGTGATCGGGCTTTTTTTCATTGGGAATTTGATCCCCAACGCTAATCTGTTGCTTCGATTCTTTTCGCTCGTGTCTCAGCATCCGCGGTTCCGATCATCAGCCACACGTGCCGGAAGTCTTCGACATCCTGGGCCAGCGCATCGACAGCCAGCCCGGCGAGACCACCCCAGACAGCTAAATCAGTCGGTCGCCGGCGACTCCGCCAAAGGGCGCCGATCAGGAATGAGAATGCGATTAGCGCCGGAAGCCCAAGCGTCGCCGCGATATTGAGAAGCGTGAAGTGAGCATCAAACGGCGCGCCTTGATAGATGCCGGGACTGGTGTTTAAGCCGCTGCCAAAAAGCGGATGAGCAACCAGTGTTAAGAGAGAAGATTTGGCCGCCTGTAAGCGGCTTGAGGGATGTTGCTCGAAGCGAGTTTCGAGCGGGCGGGACGGATCGACCTTTGGTTTCCACACAGTGGCCGAGATCACAAGTACCACGCAGGCCACCGCAGTCGCGGCGGCGACCTTCTTGCGCGCGGGAGTGCGAGCATTCCTGATGGCCGCCGATGCGATGAAGCCAAGAATGCCTCGCGAAAAAGTGAGAAGTACAGAGAGCCATAGAGCCGCCAGCACCATTCGCCGCAGCCAGGGCGGCAGTGCCTCGTCTCCACGGGAAACAATCGCCGCGGCAAAAATGCAAAAGCTAGCGAGCAAATTCGGATTGTAAGTGCCGGCTTGCACCCTGGCATACCAACGCGACGCTTCAAGCTCGCCGTAAATTCCAATCAGAGGGGATGAGATCCCTGAATAAAAAAGCAGCAGACCAGCGACTGCGGCTGCGGCTGTGACGAGCGAGGTTATCGCGATCGTTCGGGTGATGTTGCGAGAGACGCCGGGCCTGACTGCGAGATCGGACGTTATGAAGGCGAGAATGCAGAGCTCAGCAACGCCCAACAGTTTTGGGATGCCCGCTCGAGGATTCGGCGTTGCGAACAGGAGGGAAAGAGCTGCACATAAGAAGTAGAGCGCAATGCCGGCATGAGCCGCCTGCAGCCGCGGCCACAGTCGAAACCGCCATCGCTCGATGGCCCACATTACAGCGGCGGCAGCGAAAACGGCATCGCCCCATTGTGCGTGTTCATGAAGCCAGGGAAAAGGCGGGAACCAGGCCCACGGCAGCAGGACCAGGGAGGTAAGGTAGAGAACAACTACTGCGCGCGTGGCGCGGCGGGACCAGGGTGAAGATGTCGCTGTCGTCTCGACGGAAGCCTGTTTCAATTATGAAACTGCGACCTCGGGCGCAGCTTCCAGTGATTCTGGTTTGTGCCGCAACGCGCTCCTGAATAAGTGTCGCACGAGTGTCGATCCCAGCGCTAACGACGAGAGAGCGCTGGTAGCGGTCATCACCAAGGTCAAGAGGTGTGGGGGCGCGGTCTCGGCGTGGAATGGGCGCGCCAATGCTGTCGATAGCCCGCCTATCGCGAGCAGCAGAATGAAGTGAGGATTCCTCGCCAGCGGATGTGAAGTCGCGATTACAAAAACAAAAGGAGCTATGATCAGCAGCGTTCTTCCCCAGTCTCCAAGAAGCAAGACAGGAAACAGGATTAGTAAGATCAAGAACGCGACTTCGAGATATTTCAGCCTGATGCGATTTTGCAAAGCAAAAACAATGGCCGCCACTGCGAGTATCAGCACAGGCCAGGGCATCGACCACAACCACATGTACAGAATCTTCGGATAATCCGAAGCTCCGCGGAGACGAAACAACGACAGGTGATAGCCGAACATTGAGGAGACGAATTTTTGCCAGCCTGAGAAGCCAAATGCTGAAGAGCCGGATGTCGAGAAGCTCGTGATTAATAGAGCGGCAGCCGGCAGAACAATTCCCGCGAATGCCAGAGCCCGGCGACCGCGACGGTAAGCAACTGCACACGTCGCAAGCCCAAGCGTAAGTCCGTATTCTTTTGTCACTGCGGCTAGAATTGCCAACGCGACGGCGGCTGCGACGTAACCGCTATCCAGAGCGAGAACTGTCAAGCACGAAATCAATAGCAACAAAGGATCAACCATCACCGGGGTGTATCCGTAGGTGACCGCTGCCGAGCATCCGAAGGCGAGCAGCACCCCAGCCTGCCACTCGGGAGAACCGTTATGTCGTCGGACGATGAGTGCGAGCAGGATCAACGAAGTCAGCAGCGCAGCCGGCGTCAGCAGATGAAAAGCTTGAAAGGTCGACAGGCCCGTCACAGTCGCCGTTGCAGACGCAATTGCAGGCGTGAGCACTCGAGTGCTAAACGGAACACCAACCTTTCCGCCCTCAGCCAATACCAGGTAAGCAAAGCTGTCGAGCACTAAGTTTCCGCGGCCGCCACCAAAAAAGAAGTGGGCCGCGTAGATCAGCGCCGAGCTGAGTATTGAAAGCAGCGGGAGAGATTTCCTCATTTCTTCATGCTTAAAAGAGCTGCTGGGATTTTCGGGAGGCGCTCAGAATCTGCGGGAGGAACCGCGCAGCGCGCAAGAAGCTGTCTCCAATCTGAAAAGGCAATCTCGGCAGCGCGTTGAACGGGCCTCGAACATTGATCGTTGCCTCAATCGCATTAGGCCAATGATGCGGAAGCTCCTTAAGCCCGTTCAGCGGCTGACGCACGAAAAGCTCCATATGAATTCGGTGACGATACTGCTTTCCCCACTCGCGCAACACAGTGGGAACCAACCAGGTAGGCAAGTGTTTGCCTCTCTCAGCGGCAGGTGTGTCGTCAATCTTCGCGCCTAACAACTGGTGAGCCAATCCGATGGCGCAGGCGACCCAGCCTGCGCGCCGGCAGTTGCGGCCCAGACAACGGTCCCAGTCGAAACCCAGAGGACGCGATTCCACAGCGGCAGCGATGTCGCACAGCCACAACGGTCGCCAGGCTCCGTGCCGTAAGAAGTGGACGCTAAGTATTCGAAGCTGGTCTTCCAGGCCAAGCACCCGCACCTCGACATCGCCGAACTTCACTGTGTTCGAACGCTCGAATAGTTCTTCCAGACTGCAGTCATCCAGCTTCTTGGAGCTGACGTGGAGATCAACGGTGATGTTGTCAAATTCGGTGCCCTTCAAGGCGGCTAAAGCCGCTCGGTGGTGGTGTGGATGTAGACACAGATCGATGTCCCCGTAAGGACGCATGCCGGCTTCGGGGTACAGGCGAGCTACTGCCCACCCTTTAACCAAGAGCGGGACAACACCTGCGGAATGCAGAAGACCGATGACCCGTTGGATCCTCTGCTCGTGGATGGCGGAATAAATTGAATGTTGGCGGTAGGCTTGTTGAAGCTTGAAAATCTCAGGAGAGCGCAGGTCAGATTGGCGGACTCGCCACCAAGCCAGTCCGCCCGCGCCTGATGAGAGAAGGAGCGGAATGATCTGCTTCAGTTCGTCGGCGGAAACGTCAATGTCTGGTGGGCAGCTCCGCCACGAACCCTTCAGCACTGTTGCCACCCAGGCACCAGACGATTTCACTGAGCTGGTGGCAACAGCAGACGTAATCATGATGCCGGCAGAACTTTGTCGCTACGTGCAGCCGCAAGCATTGTGGGCCGCGTTAAAATCTCTGCAGTTACCGTTACAGCACCTGTTGGTGTTGCAATCTCCGGGTCCCCCGCTTGAAGGGAAGCATCCGAAACAATTGTTTCCGGGCTGGGAGCATTGATTCTCATTGACACATGGCACGGTAGCCGCCGAAGCCGACGCCGGCACGGGTATCGATACAATCAACGGCACCGAGAGCAATGCGGCAACGCCGATTCTGCCAAGCAATTGCCGCCGAGAGTAGACTTGCGTGTTAGCCGGTCGTTTGACCCGCCCTTGAAGCAAATCAGCTCTCCCAAGTTGGTCCAGCGCGTACCAGACTACTTGATCAGCCTGAGTGCCTGTCTGTTTCCTGAGAATCTCGGCGATCTCGGCGACTGTTCTACGTCCGTTACAATTCTTCCAGACAAGAGCAGCCGTCTGGCTCAGGCAGTGAGCCTTGTACTGGTTTGTGTCGTAGACCAACACTTCATCCGCGAGTTCCTTGACAACTATTCCCTCTTCACGTGCGCGAGGCTTTATGTTCTTTTCTGCTTGCTTCATAACTTCCCCCTGTTACTCGTTCTCTTGGACCGAGGGCCGTTCTTAGGGCATTAATGTTTCACGAATATGTCTCTTTATGCAAAGCAACTCATATACAGCCACCGGTGCGACCGGCGCACAACAGCTGGCCGCCTTGATTCTTACAACATCCGTTGCAACACTGGGCGCTTGCGGTGCATGGTGTACCGTTTGGCGAGCAGGTCGCAGCTTGAATGGCCTTTGGAGACACGACAGTAGTGATTAAGGGCAACGCGACCGCCGCCGCAAGCCCTACCTTTCGAATTACATCTCGCCGTGACAATCGTCGGGAATCCGCCGGCCACGTTGCTGCATCCTCAAGGAGACGCTTCTTCCCCAACCGGTCAACCGCATAGCGAATTCGGCGCCAGGCCAACGCGACCGCCCCGTTCGTCGCAACCAAGCTGGCGATCTCGTCCAGCTCTTCTGCGGCCCCGTTAAAGGGCGAGCCCCGCCAAGCTCCGGCAAGCAGTTGCGCAATATAGCTGCCACGGCACATCCTCGACCACTCGGTG
>DASXSR010000185.1:0-4919 GCA_036505875.1 Blastocatellia bacterium
AACCTCGATATGCTGGGTTGCCGTTGCTCCAATCGGTAAGTTCGCAGTCGGCTTCATCAATCCTCCTCGACAGTGATCGCGATGTGAGCGAGTTACGGTACGGGGAGCGTCAGCGACCCGCGCATCTCGCAGATCACGGTACGCGGAGCGTCAGCGACCCGCGCATCTCGCAGATCACGATATGAGCCCCAGGTCGCTGACGCTCCCCGTACTGTACCGACAACACTGCTGTAGCTTAACTGCAACACTTGTAATTTCAAAACTTGGCTTTCCCGCGAAAAAACATTGCCGAATAGAGAGCTGCTTGCTGGCACGCTCATTGCCAAAGTATCGTTGACAGTTGTCGAAAACAATTCAGAGGCAACTCTTTTTGGTCCAACAGACGACGCTCAAACAATCAGTATCGATCAGCGGCCACGGGCTTCACACCGGCGAGCCATCGCGCGTAACGCTTCATCCGGCGCCCGCCTACACCGGGTACGTTTTTCGGCGCACTGACCTCAACAACTTCGAGATTCCGGCGGCGCCGCAGTTTGTCGCCCGAGTGAGCTACGCCACGACGCTGATGCGACAAGGCGTAATGATTTCCACCGTCGAGCATCTTCTGGCAGCGCTCGCCGGAAGCCAGTTGGATAATTGCATAATCGACGTGGACTCGCTCGAAGTGCCCATAACTGACGGGAGCGCTGAGCCATTCATCGAAATGATCGAGAAAGCCGGCATCGGACACCTCGAGGCGCCGCGTCAACTTCTGCGCGTGCTCAAGCACGTCGACGTAGCGCAAGGCGAACGGCGTATGAGTATCGGCCCTGCGGAAACTTTCTCGATTTCATGCCAGATCGATTTTCCTCACCCGATGATTGGAACGCAGCGTCGTGAGATCCAATTGACCGACGGTCAGTTCGCAAGGCAGGTAGCGCCTGCGCGCACGTTTGGCTTTCTCGACGAAGTGGAAGCGCTGCGCAACCTTGGGCTGGCACGAGGCGGCTCGCTCGAGAATGCGATTGTGCTCACGCCCGAAGGCGGCATCCTGAACCGCGAAGGACTCAGGTTCACTGATGAGTTTGTGCGTCACAAGATCATGGACATCATCGGCGACCTGGCGCTGTTTGGAATGCCGGTGCTCGGGCGCGTGAACGCCGAACGGACAGGTCACGGTGTTCATACGGCTCTTGTTTCACGGGTACTTCGCGATGACTCGGCTTGGGAGATTATCGACTCGGCGAGTCTGGCCTCTGCCGCTCAATAGGACTCTTAATCAAGCTATCCCTTATTCCCTCGAACTAATCACAAATTCGCCAGCAGCTTTTCATTAACACCCAACTTCAGTTGGGTGTCACGACGGCGGCAGATGCTCGCAACCGTTTCAACGGTCTGGCTCGCTTAGAACCTGGCAAAGCTGTTGAAACAGCTACGCAAATCACGGCACCCATTCGCACCCAACTGAAGTTGGGTGTTAATGAGAAAAGCACGCCTATTTTGGTTTTGGGGTGTTGCTACGCTTTTTCTGACGGCCTCCTGGTCTCAATGTTACAGTGCACTGGAATCCACTCATCGCTAACAAGACTGCCGTGGTAACATGATTATTCGATCAAGAAGCCAAACCAGTCATGGATAAGTTTAGAATCATCGGCGGGCGGCCATTGGAAGGCCGGATTCAAATCAGCGGCGCCAAGAACTCCGCCCTGCCTTGCATGGCTGCCGCGTTGCTCACTCCTGAGACAGTGACGCTTCATAATCTACCGTACGTTCGCGACATCATTACAATGCGCCGGCTGCTCGAGGACCTCGGTTGCGAGATCCTCATGCCCGAGCTGAGAACGCTGAAGGTCTCGGCCGCCAAAGTCGAACTCTTCGAGGCTCCGTACCAGTTGGTAAAGACGATGCGGGCTTCGGTCCTCGCGTTAGGCCCGCTGCTGGCGCGATTCGGAGAAGCGCGCGTTTCTCTCCCCGGCGGTTGCGCAATCGGTCAGCGCCCCATCGATATGCACCTGGCCGCGTTTGAAAAGCTGGGTGCGATTGTCGCGATCGAAGGCGGCGACGTCATCGCGCGAGCGAAGAGGCTCCAGGGACGCGAGGTTTACTTCGACCGGGTCACCGTAACTGGAACCGAGAACCTGATGATGGCTGCTACGCTCGCTGACGGAGTAACTGTTCTCAATAACGCGGCGCGCGAGCCTGAGATCGTCGATCTGGCAGAGCTGCTGAACAAAATGGGCGCACGGGTTGAAGGCGCGGGGCGCGGCGCGATTCGAATAGAGGGTGTGGATCAACTCGGCGGAGCGGAACACACAATCATCCCGGACCGAATAGAGACTGGTACCTTCGCCGCAGCCGCCGCGATGACCGGTGGGCAACTGGATATCGTGAATTGCGATCCTGAAGCCCTTGCTGCCGTGCTGGACAAACTCGAAGAGACCGGAGTTCGCGTCGAGCGGCCTAATGCGTTTTCGCTTCGTGTGAGCGCGGCCGATCAGATCAGGTGTTCCGATGTGACAACGCTTCCGCATCCCGGGTTCCCGACGGATATGCAAGCGCAGTACATGGCGTTGATGACCCTGGCCGATGGAATTTCCGTAATCACGGAGACCATATTCGAGAACCGATTCATGCATGCGGCCGAGTTGTTGCGAATGGGCGCCCGAGTTCGATTGAGCGGCCGCCAGGCAGTCGTGGAAGGCGGCAACGCGCTTTCGGGCGCGCGAGTTCAGGCCTCGGATCTGCGAGCGTCTGCGTCGTTAGTATTGGCGGGCCTGGCAGCGCAAGGTGAGACGATTGTGGATCGCGTTTATCACATCGACCGCGGCTACGAGAAGATAGAGGAGAAGCTGCGCGCGGTCGGAGCGGACATCGAGAGAATGAGGGAGTGATTCGTGATTCGTGATGTGTGAGAGGTAAAACGGCGAGGAAGTTAGTCACGGATCACGCATCACGGATCACGCATCACGAATCATTTATTTATTGACTCGATTACGACGCTTGGTTGATAATTGGCTTAAAGACAACGACTATGGAAAACATGGAACAAAGCTGCATTTTTTGTAGCATCGTTGCTCGCGACCTTCCGTCCGAGATTGTCTACCAGGACGAGCAGGTTGTCGCAATCAAAGATGCCAATCCCCAGGCGCCGGTTCACGTTTTACTGATTCCGCGTGAGCACAACCTCGAGTCTCTCAACGATGCTTCGAAGCTGGATCTATCGTTGATGGGACATCTGCTTTACACCGCCGCGAAAGTAGCAAACCAGATGGACATCGCCGAGAGCGGCTACCGGGTCGTCATCAACACCGGCGACGCCGCAGGCCAAAGCGTTCCTCATCTTCACGTCCACGTCTTAGGCGGGCGTCACCTCGCCTGGCCTCCTGGTTGAAAACCGCTGGAGGACCACGAGGCGATACATCGGACATCCACACGACTTCATAAAGAACCGCCACTGTAGTGCGATCAATTGCTTTTGCTCCTTGCCGCAATTTGTGCATAATGCGCCAGGGTTCCCATGACGTTCTTGCCAAGAGCCGCACCCCCCTTTTGCTTGGTCCATCGCTTTGTGCATAATCGAGTCACACGGCCAAGACCCTGGGAGAGGTAACGCGCGAATGCCCAGCATAAAAGCAAGGCGGAGCCTCACTCTCGTCTCTGGAGCGCTCGTCTTGTTGATCGTTGCCATCAGCATGGTCAGGGGCGAACGCCTGCCGGTGAAAATCTACACGACGGCTGATGGTCTGGCGCACAACAACGTGCAGCGCATCGTCCGAGATTCGCGCGGGTTTCTGTGGTTCTGTACCTTTGAGGGCTTGTCGCGTTTTGATGGCTACGGCTTCACGACCTACGGCATAGAGCAAGGCTTGCCGAGCCAGGTCATCAACGACCTGCTTGAGACGCGAGAAGGCGACTACTGGGTGGCAACCGGCGCGGGGCTCTGCCGTTTCAATCCAAAAGGGATGGCTGAACAACGCACAACTGACGCGCCGCAAACCGCCACGAAGGGTGCGATGTTCGCGGTCTACTCTCCCGGCGACGACGCCAAATCGAAAGAGGTCACGGCGCTGCTCGAAGATCGTCCGGGCAGGATCTGGTGCGGCACGGCACAAGGACTCTACCGGCTGGAGCCACAAGAAGGTGGACACGTCGCATTACGCTTTGTCGATCTCGGTATGCCTGCTGCATATGGAGAGTCCCGAAATGTCACCTGCCTGCTGGAAGACCAGCGCGGCGCGCTGTGGATCGGTTCGATCAACGGCCTCTATCGCCTGCTGCCGGATGGGCGGGTTGAGCATTACGCCAAACCGCACGGCTTGCCTGACCTCTCCGTCCAATCCCTGCTCGAAGATCGCCAAGGGCGAGTTTGGATCGCCATGCGAAATGGAGGATTGTGTCGGCTGGTCGCCGACGCGAAGACGACGCGGCCCGTGGTCGCTCGCGCTTATTCATTGAAGGACGAATTGCCGACGGCATGGATCAATCAGTTATTTGAATCTTCAGACAGCCGTCTGTGGGCCGCCAGCCCCCTAGGCTTGATCCAGTTCATTCCGACTGCCGATGGCGGCGATTTTCACTTTCGCCTTTACGCGCAGGCCCACGGCTTAACCTACAAACAAGTGCAGGCGCTGGCCGAAGACCGCAACGGCAACCTCTGGCTGGGACTGGCAAACGGCGGGGCCGTCAAGGTAGCACGCAGCGGCATCACCGCTTTCAGCGAGGCCGATGGGTTTAAGACCGCGAGTGCGATCTTCAAGGATAACGCTGGCGACCTCTATGTCCTCTCCGGCCCGGACGAGACCAATAAAAAATATTTGATTAACCGATTCGAGAGCGAGCGCTTCACCGCCATTCAGCCGAGGCTTCCGCGAGACACCTATTACGGCTGGGGCTGGAATCAACTGGTGCTTGAAGACCACGTGGGCGAGTGGTGGGTGGCG
>DASXSR010000186.1:0-36645 GCA_036505875.1 Blastocatellia bacterium
GTCCCAACCCTGCCACTTTTAGCAGCAGCTTGTAAGCTGGATGCTTACGCGCTTCCCTGAGCATTTCTTTATGGGCCTTGTCTCGCAGCTTTCTCAAATAGTCCAGTTGTTCATAAAGACTGCTGACCCGAGTTCTCACCGCTGGCAAATCCACTTTCTCCAGCCACTCCTTACGCTCATCCGCCGTGTACACCTTCGTGCCTCGGCAACAAATCGCGCGGCTTCTGAATGCTCCCTTCAACCGGTTCTTCGCCCTGGTTAGGTCACCCACCAAGTAGTCGTACCCGTGAACTAGTTCTTTTAGCCCGCGCGTCCCCCGCTCGCCGTGATACACCGCGTGCAGCTCACCCAGTCGCAACAACCTTGCTAGCTTCCGCGCATCCGGTCGGTCACCTTTGTTCCCTGTCTGGATCAGTTTGTTGCGGCGCGGATCACATACCACTACCTCTTCAGCCAGTGGTTCTATCAGATCGTATAACCAGGTGGCCTGAGCTCCCTCTTCGAATGCAGTGTGAATCGTACCCTTCAGCCCCTTGAAGAAATCTCTCAGATCGTCAGCTCTAGTCGGGAGGAACGTCTCCATCAAAAAGTTCCCCCTTGCATCCTCCACCGCCGCTACAATGGTTGCTTGGTCCACGTCCAGTCCTACATACTTGTGTTTGTTCATGGGGTTCTCCTTTCGGCGTTCTGTTTGGATTTGGAAACCCAAAAAGTACACCAAAGGGGCGCCCCTTTCATATTACGTTAGCGCCAACGTTTGTAATTTCGCGGCCAACGTGTACACTTTTAGATTGCTCGTTTCGCGCACAGAAGTCGAAAACTCGCGAAGACGCAAACTAGACGCGAGGATCGGTTTGAGGACTTTAATGAAACGGCAGGTTCAGGAAGGTCGTATCAAGCATTTGACTAAGGCATTGGAAACCAGAAATGCTCGACCGGGTGATTTGAATCCGGGCACACGTGTCGATTCTTGATTTGAGAGGAAGTTCTTATGAGTTTAATTGCACGAAAACTTCAACAATCGCGCCGCCTGGTGGTGGCTGCGTCTCTAACAGTTCTTTTGGCGGCGTGGTCTCCCATTGTCGCGTTTTCCCAGGAGGGCATCGTGGCGCGTGGGCAGGAACCCCCAGCGCCCGCCGGGCAGCAACAGAATCCGGCGCAGAATCCGATAACTCAACCGCTTGCGCTTTCGCCCGAAGTCACGCATCAGCGCGTAGGTATAAGAGACGGCGAAGTGCAGGCTCTGGCCCTTCAAGACGCGATCACAATGGCCCTGCAGAACAATCTCGATATCGAGCAGTTTCGCCAGGGCGTGCAAATAGCCGAGCGGAACTTGTATTCGTTGAAGGGAGTTTACGACATCCTATCGACTTCGGACGTCAATTATCGCAGCCAGACGATACCGATTGCTTCGATATTCGGAGGCGGGGGATCGACCGGGTCGCTGACGCAAAGGACGATTACCTACAACTTCACAACCAGCCAGTTCGTGGAGCGGACCGGCGGCTATTGGGAAGCGGACTTCAACAACAATCGGGTGGTCACGAGCTCCACCGCCGCGCTGCTGTCGACTCAATTCAACCCCACGCTGACGCTTCAGGTTACGCAGCCTTTGCTTCGGAACTTCAAGATCGACCAGAATCGGCGGACGATTCGAATCGCAAAGAAGGCCCTGGATCTATCGGACAGCCAATTCCGCCAGCGAGTCATTGAAATCATCAACTCCGTCCAGCGCGCCTATTGGGACCTGGTATATGCAATTCGCAATGAACAGATCGCGCGCGAATCGGTGGAGCTGGCGCGAACCCAGCTTGAGAACAATCGTAAGATGGTGGAGGCCGGGACGCTGGCGCCGATCGAGCTTCGTTCCACCGAGGCCCAGCTCGAGACTGCAAAGGGAAACGTTATCGTCGCCCTGCAGGGCATTACGACCGCAGAGAATGCGCTTAAGGTTCTGCTGCTCAAGGATTCGGGTGACAAGATTTGGTCTTCGGCGATATCTCCTACTGATCAGCCGCAAACGACGAACCAGGCGTTCGACCTCGACGAAGCCACGCGGTTGGCTCTGAAGAACCGACCTGAGCTTGATCAGATACGGCTTCAGACCGAGCAGAAGAACATAGATATCGCGTATTACAAGAGCCAGACAAAGCCGCAGATAGATCTTGTCGGAAGCTACGGTGATATCGGATTGGCTGGCACGCCTTCAAGTGTTGTAAGCAGCACTACAGGCCAACCGCTGGGAGCGAATGTCCTCTCGCGATTCAAAGGGGGTTACTTCCAGGCGCTCAACAACCTCTTCACACAGGATTACAAGACTTACCAGTTCGGGATCCACTTCAGCTTCCCGTGGCGGAATAGGACAGCTGAGGGGAACCTCGGGCGCTCGCTGGCTGAAGCAAGGCAGCTTGATGCGCGTCAGCGTCAATTGGTGGAAACGGTGCAGGTTGACGTTCGCAACGCTTTGCAGGCGGTGGTGGCTTCGGCGCAGCGGTTGGAAGCGGCAAAAGCAGCGGAAGCGGCATCGCTCGCGCAATACAACGGGGAGCAGGAAAGATATCGCGCGGGACTGTCAACCAACTTTGTGGTCTTGCAGCGCCTAACCGACTTATCGGTGGCAAAGGGAAACACAGTTCGGGCGCTCACCGACTACAACAAGGCGCTCGCCGATCTGCAGCGCGTCACCGGCATGACGCTCGTCAGCAATAACGTTCAAGTCTCGTCGCCCACCGGCGGCGATAAGTAGGCCCCGGATTTCCAGGCTGAGAAATGAATGAGGGGTGGCTCGCACGCCACCCCTTATTTATTAAAAGCAAGAAAACGCCGCGGTATTCGAGAATCAGCCCACCAGGCTGTTGATCTGATCGCGATCGCGCGCGGAAAGCTCGACGAAATCGACGTCGAAACCCACCTGAAATCTGTGCTCGCTCACAACCCCTCTGGCGCAGATCTGATGTCCGTTTGGTAAACGAAAACTGAGCTCAACCTGCGACCCTTTTAGCGCGGGAACGAAACTTTCAACAAAAACTCGCTGGGCCGTGAGATTGAGGATGCGGCAGTCACGAGAATTTCCATTGGTTTCGCAACGGGCACGCAAGAAATCCTGAGATTCGACCCGACCGCCTGCCGCAGCACAAGCGCCAACAGCACTCATAAACTCGTCTCCTTTCGCGATGCTTTATATGGTTTATGTATCCCTCTGATCTAACCTAACAGAATACACCCATGCCCTCTCTGAGACAACACAAATTTGCGCATTTGGCCAAGCGCGCCGCGTTCCAATCTGTTGTTTCTGTCCTTCCGTAAGTCTAGTGGATAGGCAGCGGAGTCGCGTCGTTAGAGCAAAATTTGTCGTCCGGTTGCGCCGGCTGACCGCAAGTTGGACAAAGTCTCGCCGCGGATAGTTGGACTGCGCCTGAGTAATTGCCGAGCAGTATTTCGTTGTATCGCGGACTGGAAACCCACAGACGAAGGAACGCAATGCTACCCAGACTATGGATGTGCAAAAATGTCGCGGGCTTCGCCCAGCTCGCGAGCCGCAGGCGTGATGATAGTCTTGCTATTTACGTAAATCTTCTCCCGCGCGTTTATCGCCTGCTTGACGTCTTCCTCACAAACGAAATCATAAACGCGACCGTTGCTCGCGCCGTTTGTTGCCGCAGGGGTCTGCGTCGGTTGAGCCATGGGGCTCACAAACGATACCTCTGCGGGAGGCGGCGGTGTTGTGGGCTGGTGTATGTGTCGTTCGGCGAGGAACCGATCAACCAAAGCTGCAATCTCAGAACGATCAATGGTAGCTGCCGGCCGTGCGGCTGGACGCGCGGTGGCAGCTGGTTGATTAATGGGTCTAGTTTCGAACGCGATGCGCTTCAGGTCTACGAGGTGGCGCGGCGAGATGTTGTCCGAGGTGACATTCCCGCCCCACTATCCGCAACCCAACGTCATCGACGGCTCGAGGTCGGTCGTGAAGCCGATCGCGCCGTGAGTTGAAGGGCTGTTGACCACAACCCGCGACGCCGGCATCCGAATTCCGTATTCGCGAGCCGCCTCGCGCCTCTCGGTGTGAATCGACGCGGTGTGGCCCATGCCACCGTACCTGAGAATCTGCGCGCATCGCTCGCAGCCTTCTTCAAGACTGTCGACGACGTAGTAAGCGAGGATCGGCGAGAGCTTTTCCATCGACAGCGGGTGATCGCGCCCGACGCCTTCAAGCTCGCAGATCATAGCGCGAGTCCCTTCAGGAATCGTGATGCCGGCCATCTCGGCGATGACCTTCGCGCTCTTGCCAACGATCTTGGTATTGAGCGAGTTGGTGCCGGACACTACAGCGCGAGTCAGCGCGTCTTGCTGTTCTTTGTTCAAAAAGTACGCGCCCTCGGCGGCGAGTCGCTCTCGCACATGCGAATCTACCGGTCGCTCGACGACGATCGCTTGCTCGGAGGAACAAATCGTTCCGTTATCGAAGCACTTGCCTGTGAGTATGTCGCGAACAGCTTTCGAGACGTTAGCCGAGCGCTCGATCATCGCCGGCACGTTGCCTGGGCCGACTCCAAAGGCGGGCTTGCCCGATGAATACGCCGCTCGCACGAGGCCGATTCCGCCGGTTGCCAGTATCACCGCAGTGCGTTTGTGCTTCATCAGCTCCTGAGTGCCTTCGATGGTCGCAACAGTCATGCAACCGATTGCGCCCGCGGGCAACCCCGCTGCTTCTCCGGCTTCGCGCATCACGCGCGCAGTCTCGCTGATGCAATTGGCAGCGGACGGATGCGGACTCAAGACGACAGCGTCGCGAGCCTTGATCGCGATCAGGATTTTGAAGATAGCGGTTGAGGTCGGATTGGTCGAAGGGATAATTGCCGCAACGACGCCGCGCGGCGAAGCGACTTCGATCACGCTATCGGTTTGTCGAATGACGCCGACAGTGCGAAGCGGCTTGATGAAGTTGTAAACCTGCTCGGCCGAGAATCGATTCTTGGTTGCTTTATCAGCCGCCGAACCGTAACCGGTCTCAAGATGAGCCATCTCACCCAGGCGATAGGCGTCTTCGAGAGCCGCCCGCGCCATTGCGCCCACTATCTGGTCAACTTTTTCTTGAGGGAAGTTGGCGAGGGTCTTTTGAGCTTCGTGCGCCCGCTCGACAAGCTGACGCGCTTGCTCGATCGACTGAACATCCTTGTCGCTGCTCATCAACCAGTCCATCGTCCGTCGTCCGTAGTCCGCAGCTAATGACCACGAACTACTGACAGGGACTATTACCTATTTCACTTTCTCTTTCGCAGAGGAGGAAGAAGACAGCGACCGTTTGCCATCTTCCTGACTACCGGAGATCAATTGCCCGCGTTCGGTTCCCGCCAGTTGTGCCACAGTGTTGACTATACCGCTGGATTCCAACACCTGCTCAAGCTCTTTATGCGGGCGAGGTATGACGTGAACGCTTATCAGCTCACCGACGCGTCGCGCGGCCGCAGCTCCGGCGTCGGTAGCAGCCTTTACAGCGCCGACGTCGCCGCGCACCAGCACGGTCACGTAGCCCGCGCCGATATATTCGCGGCCAACGAGCACGACGTTTGCAGCCTTCACCATCGCGTCTGCGGCTTCAACGGCTCCCACAAATCCTTTGGTCTCGATCATTCCAAGCGCTTCCATATTCATTGAAGAGAGTCCTCCGAGCAAATCGGTCTAGTGAGCTTGAGTGAAACTGAAACTAACAAACCGGCCAGAGCGCGTCAAGCAGGCTGCAAATAGAGCCTCGACAACGCGGATTGATTCAGCGGTCTATTTTTCGCGCCTTCTCAATTGCCGCCGCCATCTGATCCGTGATCTCACGCTCGCTGAGCGCCATCCAACCGTGACCCTTGCCCGGGCCGTAGGTGATCTTCCCTTCATAAGGCGGATCTGCCTTGGACAGAAACTCATCGAGCAAATGCACCGCGTTGTTCAGAAAGTAATCATCCGCCTCGCCCACCCAAATCGTCAGCTTGCCGCGCAGCTTCGGCGCAAGCGTCTTCCAGTTATGCTCGAGAAGCATCCGAAGATCGTACTTCTTCCAGTGCTCGACCAGTTCGCGATTGATCTTACCGGTCTTCGGATCCCACAATGGAGCGGGCCTTCCGTCCGCGCCGCGCGACCCGTAAACCGCATTCCATGCGCCCCATTGTTCGCCTGACATCGCGTAGCTGTCGCCGAGTCCCATCACATTTTCCATCTGACATTCGTGCCTTATCGTGAAACGAACGTCGCCGTTCAGCTCTCGCGCGCTTGGCCGCTCGAAGCCGTGTTTGTTCACATAGGCATTCTCGTCCTGGTAGATGTTGATCAACTGGAACGCGCGGAAGTCCACGCCGTCGGGAAAGCCCGACCACGCGCCAGCGAAAAAATCCGGATAGAAAATCTGCAGCGCAAGCGCGACCCATCCGCCGGTTGAGCCTCCGTCCAACACTCGCGCCCCGGGCCGACCGACGCAACGAAATCTCTGCTCGACGTACGGGATCAGCTCTTGCGTCACCGCATCTCCAAAAGGACCGTTGTTGTCCGAGTTCACCTGATAACAATCTCCGTAAGGTCCGTCGCCGTCGAGATGAAGAAAGACCATTCGCGGTGCATCGTCGCGGCGCCAGGCGCTTTGAAAACCCGAGCCTGCGGTCATCAGTCTCTGAACGGCCGTGAACCTTTCGCCGTATCCTCCGATGTGAACCCGCAAAGGATAACGCCTGCCAGGATCGGCGTCGAAGCCGCGCGGCAGGATCACCCCGGCCCGCAAGTATATTGGCCGCCCGTGAAACTTGCTCAGCAGCTTCGACTGGATCTTCACGTACTTGACGGAGTCGGTGTCGGGCGGCAATTGCTCGTCTGGAATCTTCTCGGTCAATTCGATCTTCACTGTCCCGCCGTGAGCCGGATCGAGATGAATCTTGCGCGGCACGCTATATAAATTCCCGGCTGCGTTCACAGATCTCAGATCGATGTTTGAATCAAACAACGCCTGAACGAAATAATCCTCTGAAGGAAGCCGCGCGAGGCTTTCGACTGGAAAGGCCGCGCAAGTGTCGTCAATTGTGCCGACAACGCCGGGAGCAAAGTTGTTGATGTCGCGACCGAAAACCGGCGAGGCGTCCAAACCGGTCTCGCCGATTGTAAGCCTGGGTTCCGGTTGACTCTTCGGATTCATCACGACAAACAGCCTCCCGCTCTGCGGAGGCGAGACGAGTTGCTGCGCAATCGTTACTTCGAATCGAAGCGCGGTTGGTCGTATATTTGGTGAGACCTGAATTGAAAACAGAACCAGCAGCGAAAGGACGGATCTCAGCGCTTTGTTCATGACTTAAGTCTTAATGAGGCGTCTTTTGTGACGAGCCTCGTACGACAGCCGTCGCTGAGGCGGAAGGCTTGAAGCAAGCCGACGCAACTCGCTTGATGTCTTCTGAGCTCAGCTTGGACACTCGGTCTGCAAAACTATCCGCGTCAGAGGCCGGCTTGCCGTAGAAGATCGCTCGCGCGTACTCCAGCGCGTGCTGCTCTTGCGACTGCGCCATCTCGATGTGCGAAGTCGCCGCCAGTGGCCTTGCGCTTGCAAGCTCAGCGCCTGAAAGTCCCTCGCGGGCAATCGACGCCAGCTCCGCCGCAAGTCCCGACCGCGCGCGTTGCTCACTCTCGGGTGAGGTCAGCGCGTAAGCGGCGATCTCTCCAGCCGCGAACATCGCGTCGCTGGAAACCGCGGCAGCAAACACGACATTCTGGTTTTGGCGTAGCCCGCGCAGCAACCGGCCTCCTTCTCCGTTCACAGCAGCTTCAATCAATCGGAGCGCGTCGAGATCCCCACCGTTTGCTTTCGGACCCACGAACCCAATCGCCAGCGCCGTCTGCTCGCGGGCACGCGACTCGGCCTTCTCGGCGGCGGTCCCGGGTTGAGGAGTCTTTAGTTGTATCGTAGCATCGAGATCGCGGCGCCTAAACCCTTCAGCAAGTACCGACGACACCAGCGCCGACCCGTCCGTGTCACCGACGATTACGGCAAGCGGAAGCTGTCGCTTGACTAGCCTCACGTGCCACTCTCGAAGCTTGTCACTTGTAAGTGAAGCCACGATTTCTTCGCGACCGTGCTTCGGAAGCGAGTACGCGTGACCGGGGAATAGCGATTCGAGTAGCAGCTCCCGCGCGCGCGCCGCGCTCGAGTCGCGCAGCTCGCGGATCAACGCGATCTGCCCGAGCTTTGCGCGCGCCACGTCGTCATCTCTCAACGCGGGCTCTTCGATTGCGTCGCGCAAGAGCTTCAACGCCCGATCGCCGTTGCGAGAGAGCGTGCTCAAAACGAACCCGAAGAAGTCCGGCTCAACAACGACGTGCACTTGCGCCCCGAGCCCGTCCAGCTCGGCCATCATCTGCGAACCGGTTCGTCGCGGCGTGCCGTAAAGAATCGAGCGCAGCATCAGCTCGGTCAGTCCGCTGTCGGATGCGTCTTCAACGTCGCGGCCCCCTTGAAACAGAATCGCGATGGTGACCTTCGGCTGAGAATGATCCTCGCGTACGAACGCCTTCGGCCCGTTGAGCGTCGAGAAATCTTTTATGGGAAGCGGCTGAACGGATTCGATCATTGCTTGTCGCTCCGGCGTCCGCTCGGGTCCTTGCGCCACAGGCGGAGGCGACTTCGCGTCGGCGGCACGAACCTCGACGCTTTCAACCGGTTGAGCAAAGCCGGGCGCCCACACTGTAACGGTCTTTGCGAACGACTCGGCGTCGAACGTTCGAAGCGCCGATGATAAAGGCTCATACTCGTGAACCGAAGCGCGCGAAAGCGACAGGTATTTGGCAGCAGCCCGCCTCACGTCTTCCGGCTGGACAGCGCGAATGCGAGCCCGGTAACCAAAGGCGCCGGAGAAACCAACGCCGGCGGCTTCAGCGCGCGCAAGCATTCGGGCGCGACTGCGGTAACTGGCGGTCTGGTCGATGAACCTTTCTTCCAGCACAGCCCTTGCCCGTGCGATCTCCGCCTCACTTGGCGCCTCCCGACGCAGTCGATCCAGTTCTTTGAACAGCGCCGACTCAGTTTTGTCTATCGAGACAGCCTCGCGGGACCCAGCCGCCACCCAGATCTGAAAAGTGAGCAAACCCGTGCCCGCCAGCGCTGTGCAATTCGACTCAACGCGATTTGCGGCCATTTGTCCGTCAATCAAGATCTGGTTCAATCGCGACGCTCGTCCGCGGCCGGCAAGCGCCCCCAGCAGCTCGATCGCCGCCCAATCCTTCGATTCAGCCCCGGGAACGCGAAACGAGACGCTGACAACAGACTGGCTTATGTCCGCACGCTCGGCCGCATACCGTACGCTGGCTTGCTCGGTTGTAAACGTTGGCTTGGGAGCCGTCGGCTCGCGGTTCGCCGATACGGACGATTGTGGAGGTTTACTTTGTGAGACCGGGGCCACAATGTTTCGCGCCGCTCCAAATTCTCCATATAGCTGCTGGATCTGAACAAGTGCGTTAAACGTCGAGACGTCACCGACCACCGAAACGATCAAGTTCTCCGGACGGCAGCGCGCATGATAAAACTCGACAAGCTGTTGGCGAGTTATCGACGGAACTGGTTCAAGACGGGAAGATACGTCGCCGGTGAACGCGAGATTGAACACTCGCCCCAGCGAATAGGCGCTCGGATCGTCGAAGTCGATCAGGCGTTTGAGCCGCTCGTTAGACAAGTTTCGTTCAAGCTCGCCTTTTTCAGGTTCGATTGGTCCGCGCTTTAGCTCCTCGATCACCAGTGGTATCTCGCGACGCATCGCATCTTCGTCAAGCGAGGGGTTTTGAACCATATCAGCTTGAATAGCCAAGGCGTCGTTGATCCGGTCTGTAGGCGCAACTATCGAAAGGCTGGCACCGTCCAGCGAGCTGTCAGCTTCGATCAAAGCCCCGATTGCGCGCAGATCAGCGAGGGCGCGATCGCCGGGACGCAGCACCGTGCCCCTCAAAAGCATGTGCTGAAGGAGCCGTCGCGTTGCGCTCATCGAAAAAGATTCGTCAAGCTGGCTCACCTTGAAATAGACCACAGCCGCCGCGATTGGGGCGTTGTGTTGTTCGTTTATGATAACGGTTATTCCGTCTTGAAGAACAAAACGCGACGTCGTACCCGACTGTTCCTGCTTAATAACTGCCGCTGCGGCTGGGATCTTGATCGGCTGAGGTTGCGAAGCTGACGGCGAGGGTTGAGGAACTTTGGGTCTTCCTCTTCCGCTCTGCGAGAGCGCGACTGGAACCATCAAAGTTGTGACGAGGATTATGCTTGAAAGGACTGCGATGGACTTCAAGTATTGCGCTGGACTGCTCACAGAGAAATTCTATAATTTTTGCAGCGCTGGGGCGAGTGTAGCGCCCCGCTCTCCAAATTATTGTCCCTGCGGCTTGACCTGCTTGACGCGTTCGATCCCGGCGCGCGCAGTGTCGTCGCGCTGCCCTGAAGCATCATATGCTCGCTGGTAAGCAGCAAGCGCCTTATCGTACTGCTTGTCGCTTTCGTAGACGTAGCCCAGCTCCAGAAGCGCTGCGAGATTAGTCGGCGCCAGCTTTGTCGTCTTCTCCAGGGCCTCAGCTGCAGGTTTCCACTGTGATGATCTTGACAAAGCTACGCCGAGGTTGTACCACGCGCCCGAAGAGTCGGCGTGTGCGCGAGCAAATTTGTCGAGCAGCGGAGCGGCCTTCGCATATTGTTTGTCAACCAAGTAAGCCTGACCCAGTAAGCCCCAAGAGCGCTCGTCATCGCGAACCGCGATCAGCCGCTCGCCTACCGAAATCAACTTGGCGGCGAGCGCCGGATTCTGACGGAGCTGCGAGAAATAAATATCTGCCAGCAGCGTGAGCGAGTCCGCATCCTTCGGATCGATTGTCACAGCCTGGTTCAGCGCCGCGATGGCCTGGTCGCCGTGTCCAAGCTTGTTTTGCGCGAACCCGATGTAGTAGTAATTCGTGGCATTGGTTTTCATCTCGGCAGCCGCGGCGGTTAGCACTGGAATTGCCTCGCTGAAACGATTGGCGAAGATGTAAGAACGGCCCAGCGCCGCGCGAGCCGTCGTATCCACCTTCTGCTGGCTCTTTTCCGAGAGCGCTACGTAGCGAGCAAGCGAGGGTATCGCCTTGTCGTACTGTTTCAGCTGGTAATATGACATCCCTATGAAATAGCTTCCGCTCGCCTGGGCCTTGTCATCTTTCTCCGCGCTCTTGATGTAATGCTGAAAGGCGTCGATTGAGTCTTCGTAGCTTTGAAGGAAAAAGTGGCTCGCGCCGATGTAGTACCAGGACTGCCATGCTTCGGGATTCGCCTTCAGCACCGCGTGAAATTCACGGATGGCAGGCCGGTATTGCTTCTGATTGAACAGCGAAACGGAGTGGTCCCAATCCTGCGCAAACGCGGTTGCGGCTGACACCGTTATTAAGGCGATAACCGTTGCGGCTATGTTAAATCTCGTTCTCACGCTCGTTCCTCCGTAACTGGCGGGGTTTGGCGTTAAGGACTCCTTCTGGAATTCTAAAGCACTCATACGATATACGCCAAAGCGTAAGACTCAGTTGCGCAAGCTTCACGTTGCCTCAAGCTTTGACCGCTTGCCAATCAGAACCGCCATCCGGCACAATATCACGCTGCAGTGGAAACGCTCACGCCCAAATCTGATACAAGAAGAACGAGGTAGTATGAAATCAACATCAAGGAAAACAGCGGTTGCATTGTGTGCTTTTGCGCTCGCGGCCGTCTCGGGTTCACCTGTACTGGCCGGTGACTTACAGGGTAAAGATCAAACCAAGATTAAGCAAGAGTCTGCATCGGAAGGCGAGCAGAAAGCAATGGCTGCGATCGCGGCTGCGCCCGACGCCGCTGCCAAGCTTCAAGCCGCGACGGAGTTTATTAAGAAATATCCGAAGAGCACCTCGCGGGCAAAAGTCGTGACGTTTGTCGCGCAAGAGGCAAATAAGACTACCGATAACTCCCAGCGCATAACGCAGCTCGAGAATCTGTTGAATGTTTTCAAAGAACCCGCTGATCTCGACGTTATCCAACCGATATTAATTGATGCTTACGCCAAGGCAGAGCGACCGGACGACGTTTTCCGCGTGGCCTCCACGTATTTAGCCAAGAACGGCAACGACCTTGCGGTTCTGACTCAGGTTTCGTTGGTCGGCGTCGATCAAGCGAAGAGGAACAACCCAAAATTCGTGCAACAGAGCCAGCAATATGGAGCCAAAGCTATCGAGTTGATCGAATCGGGCAAGAAACCTGAAGCGTTTGACGACTCGAAGTGGGGCGAGTATCAGACCCAATGGCTTCCAGTGCTTTACCAATCGCTCGCAATGGTGGCTTTTATGAGCGGCAATAAAGCCGACGCGCGCGTCAAGATAGACAAGGCCTTGTCACTGAACGGCACCGATGCGTTTTCCCAAGCGTTGCTGGGAATGGTGGTAGATGACGAATACCAACAACTCGCGCAGAAATACAAGATGCTCGCCGCCGGTCCCATGAAAGACAGCGTTCTTCAGCAGGCGTTGGCAAAGATGGATGAAGAGATACAGATTCTCGCTCGTGTGGTCGCGCTGTCGGAAGGCAAACCTGGGCTGCAACAGCTTCATGATCGACAACTTCAGGATCTTACGGCCTACTACAAGTATCGCCACAACGGCTCAGATGGTGGGTTGCAGCAATTGATAGACAAGTATAAGAAGCAGTAGGTCCGGGTCCGTGGTCAGTAGTCCGTAGCTACTGACAACTGACTACGTACGGACTGAGGACAATGCCAGTAACTAAGGATGAGTTTCGAATGGCGCTAAGCCGGTTTGTCACCGGCGTCACGGTAGTCACCACTACAGGCCCCGACAACCGCCCTGCGGGGATAACCGTGAATGCGTTCTCCTCCGTTTCGTTGGAACCGCCGCTGGTGCTTGCTTGTGTGGACAAGCGCGCGTCCGTTCACGACTATCTGACCGAGGGTCGCCACTTTGCGGTCAACATCCTGGCCGAGGACCAGGAGCACCTCTCCCGCCGATTCGCGTCCAAGGATCAAGATCGGTTCAACGGCGCACGATACCAGTACGGCGCAACCGGAGTGCCCTTGCTGGACGGCGCGCTCGCTTCGATCGAGTGTCGCGTCGTGCACACCTATCCAGGTGGCGATCACACCATCATAGTAGGCGAGGTCGAGACTGCCAACGTTGCCGAGCATAAGCCGCTGGCGTACCATCGCGGCCGATATACTCAGCTTGCATAGCGCTCGCCCGAAAGACAGTCTCAAAAAATGAGCAAGCATACCAACGACTCTGAGAATGAAGCGGACGAACTCAGCGGCATTCCTCGCGAGTGGTTAGAAGAGTTCGAGGCGGCAGCTCGGCGTCCGCTTGAGACCAGATTTCGCTACAGCTTCATCCACACGTACAAACCGGTTCTCGATGACACAACCTATCGTTCGTTCGACAGTATGGAGGAATACCGTAGGTGGTGTGAAAAGAATCTCCCTTCGTGGTTAGGCTATGGCCGCGTTTGAATACCGACAGGCTGAGGAAATTCGCGACGCTTTCCGGCGACACGGCGTGCGGTATCTCTTTATCGGGAAATCCGGCGCAATACTGTTGGGCTTTCCCGACACGACTCAGGACGCGGACGTCTTTGTGGACCGCTCGCCGGAAAACGGCCGCGCGGCCGCGACAGCGCTTCGCGAGCTTGGCTTCGATCTGACGGCTGCGCAAGCCGCGGAGATTGAGCGAGGCAAAGATTTCGTTCAACTCAAGAACGGGCCATTCGACATAGATCTCATTTTCGCTCCGGACGGAATTGAGCGATTCGAAGACGCCTGGCGCCGTCACATTGATGTTGAAGGCTTCCCGGTCTGCCATCCTGACGACATCATCGCAAGCAAGGCAGCGGCGAATCGCGAGCGTGATCGGGAGTCGCTGCCACGACTGAGAGCCTTTCGAGAATATTGGCTCAAGCGCAAGAAGTCCTGACGAGTCACGCGAAAACTTCAGGATCAACTTCGGCAAAGAACTCGTCGTGCAGACTGCCGACTACTCGATCGACGTCACTTTCGTCAATCACAAACGTCAGGTTTATCTCCGACGCACCCTGGCTGATCATGTTGACGTTAGTGCTGGCGATTGCGCGGAACAACCGGCTTGCCACTCCCGGCGTGGACTTCAAGTTGTCACCTACGACACAAACGATTGCTTTGTCCGGCTCGATGGTCACCTCACCTATCCCGCCCAGGTCACTCTTGATCGCTGCGAGTCGTTCAATGTTTTCCAAGGTCATCGATACTGAAACTTCTGAGGTCGTCACGACATCGACTGAAGTCTGATGACGCTCGAACACTTCGAAGATCGTCCGAAGAAATCCAAACGCCGCCAGCATCCGCGTCGAAGTGACGTTGACGATCGTGACGCCCCGCTTGAACGCTATCGACTTAATCACGTTGCGCGACGGCGGGGGTGTCGCGACGATCAGCGTACCTTCACACGTCGGGTTTTGCGTGTTGTAGATGTGCACCGGTATTCCTTTCTCGACTGCCGGCAGCACCGTGCTCGGATGGAGTACCTTCGCGCCGAAATACGACAACTCGGATGCCTCCGAAAAGGAGATAACCCGAATCCTTCTGGCATTCGCGACCACCCGTGGGTCGGCAGTCATCAGACCGTCAACGTCGGTCCATATCTCGATTGCTTCGGCGCCAAGCGCCGCTCCGATTAACGCCGCAGTGTAGTCCGATCCACCGCGCCCAATCGTCGTCGTTACTCCGTCCGCTGTCGAGCCGATGAATCCTTGCGCAACCGGCACAAATCCCGAATTGATAACCGGAACGAGCGCGTCGCGAGTTCGGCTGGCAGTCTGTTCCATATCGGGCGCAGCTCTTGTGAAGTGGTCGTCGGTGATTATGAAGCGCCGCGAATCGACCAGCTCGCTCGGGATTCCTCGCGCGCGAAACGCCGCAGCGACGATTACTGAAGACAGCCGCTCACCGAATGAAACAATCGCATCCTGACTTCGAGGAGTTAACTCGCCGAGCGTGGAAACAGAACGCGTCATGTTTTCCAGCTCCGCGAACTGTGCTTGAATCTCTCGCTCGATTATTTCCGGCGAAGACTCGGATAAGTGGCCGAGCAGTTCTCTTGCCGTTGTCAGATGCCGATCGCGAAGCCGGGACGTCGCCGCCGACAGTTCATCGAACCGACGATCCCGTGCCGCTTGTGCTACGTCTAGAAGCGCATCGGTGACGCGCGCCATCGCCGAGACTACGACGACCGGCTTGCGGCCCGCGCGCGCCGCGACAATCCCGGCCACCGAGTTAATGGCGGCGGCGTCCTGAACCGAACTGCCGCCGAATTTCATAACGATCATCGTTTGTGGTTTCTCGTTTCCGGGTTCGTAGTTTCTGGTTCCTGGTTGGCCGGTTTGCGCCGAACTAGAATCCCATAACTATAAATCAGAAACCGGCATCATCCGCACAGAACCGAACCGCCATTGACGTTGAGCACCTCGCCCGTGATGTGCCGCGCCAGATTCGATGCGAGAAACAAGATCGGTCCTGCAACGTCATCGGCCGACGCCACTCGTCTCAACGGAATGCCTGCTACAATCGCCGCCAACTCGCGAGGCTTGCGCAGAGGCTCAGCCGACATGTCCGTGTCCACCCAGCCCGGCGCCACGCAGTTCACGTTTATACCGTACGGCCCAAGCTCGCTCGCCAGCGATTTAGTCAAGGAGATTATCCCTCCCTTCGAAGCCGCGTAGTGCGAGTGCAGCGCCTCGCCTCGCTGACCGGCAGTTGATGAAACGCTGACGATGCAGCCCGATCGCTGTTGCTTCATCAACTTCGCAGCAAAGTGACAACACGCGTACACGCCTTTCAGGTTCACGTCAATTGTTTCCTGCCACCTGCTCTCATCAAGTTCATCAACCGCGCCGCCGGTCCATATGCCTGCGTTCGCGATCAGGATGTCCACACGACCGAATTCGTCCACCGTGCGCTCAAACAGGTATCGCACGTCATCGAAGCGCGCGATGTCGGCTTGAATCGCAACAGCTCGGACTCCGAGAGATCGGGCACGCTCGGCGACGTCCGTTGCTTCTGCTTCGTGCTTGAAATAATTGAGTGCCACACTGGCGCCAGCTTCGGCGAATCTTATCGCCGTCGCGGCGCCGATGCCTCTCGACGCACCGGTGATCAACGCCACTTTGTTGGTTAGATTTGTCATGTTCAGCCTCCGGCGATGGCAAGGATGATTGATAGCTCCGCGCCGTCCGGGACGCGCGTCGAGAGGTTATCCAAGAAGCGGATGTCCTCGCCGTCAACGTAAATGTTTATAAAGCGCCGCAGCTTTTCGTCCTCTTCACACACGCGAGCTCGAAAGCCTGGGTAAGATTCATCAACATGCGCGATGATCTCTCGCACTGTTCCTGGCTCGACTTCAACAACGTCTGCGCCGTTGGTGATTCTGCGAAGCGCAGTTGGTATGGTTAGCTTCAGTGACATCTCGTTCCTCCTTTCGATCAACCACAAGGACACAAGGTTTCTTGACTTCATGTTAGTGACTATGCGGTTTAGCTTTCGCCAATCCAGATATCGCGCGCTCAAGCTCAGCTATCTTCGGCTCGATGACCGTCGGTCGCCCAAGCTCGACGGCCTCCGGAGTCTTGAGTCCGTTGCCGGTGATCGCAATCACCGTCAAATCATCAGGTCTGATCCGACCCTGCTCTACTAGCTTCTTCGTGACAGCGACGGTTACTCCGCCGGCCGTTTCGGTGAATATGCCTTCGGTTTCCGCAAGCAGCTTTATACCAGCGACGATCTCCGTGTCGGTGACGTCTTCCGCCCAGCCGCCGGTTTGGGCGATCAATCCCGCCGCGTGATAACCGTCAGCTGGATTTCCAATCGCAAGCGACTTCGCAATGGTGGACGGCTTGACCGGTTGAATGTCGCAGGAGCCGCGTTTGACTGCGGCTGCGATCGGATTGCAACCTGAGGCTTGTGCGCCGTAGAGTCGCGTGCGCGCTTCGCCTTCGAGCAAGTTGAGGCGCTCGAGTTCTTTCAGACCCTTGTGAATCTTGGTGATCAGTGAACCTCCGGCCATCGGAACCACCACTGCCGTGGGCGCGCGCCAGCCAAGCTGCTCCGCTATTTCGTAGCCGAAAGTCTTCGAGCCTTCTCCATAAAATGGCCTGAGGTTCACGTTCACGAATCCCCACTGGCGACCCTCGGCTACCTCGGTGCAAAGGCGATTAACGTCGTCGTAATTGCCGCGCACTGCGATCACTCTCGCGCCGTAGACAGCGGTCGCGATTATCTTGTTAGCTTCGAGGCTTTCAGGTATCAGAATATAGGCAGGCAGCCCGGCAGCCGCAGCGTTTGCCGCGACCGAATTGGCGAGGTTACCCGTCGAAGCGCAGCCCACCGCTTTCAGTCCGAACTCCAGCGCCTTGTTGATGGCTACCGCGGTCACGCGGTCCTTGAACGAAAGTGTTGGCGAGTTGACGCTGTCGTTCTTGATGAAAAGCTCGTTGATGCCCAACGCGCGACCTAGTCGCCGAGCCTTAACGAGCGGAGTGGCGCCGCTGTCGAGACCGACGGTTGGATCTCGATCGAGCGGCAACAGCTCGCGATAACGCCAGAGATTTTTCGGGCGCGACGTTATCACTTCGCGCGATAACACGCGCGAGATCGCCTCGTAGTCATAATCAACTTCGAGCGGCGCAAAGCAGTCTTCGCACCCTGCGATTAGTTGTTTAGGATACTGGCGTCCGCACTCGCGGCACTTCAAACCATTGACAAAGCTCATGACTCTCCTCCATGGGTTGTGCCCAAAAACGCAAAAGGCCTCGCGCCAAACTAGCGCGAGGCCTTAAACACTCCGGGCTGTTTAGCAGTTTTTAACGTGGAGCAAGTGACCTTAAATCGCCACGTTTCAGGTTATGAAAGAGCAAATCAAAAAGCCCGCGCCAACCAGCGCGGGCTTTTTGAAAACCGTTGCGGTTTAGCACATCTTTTACGTGGAGCAATTTGCTTTAAATCACCACGTCCTACTCGGAACCCGCAGAATACTATGGCCAGTAATCGCGTGTCAAGAAATTTTTTCCACTTCTTCTCACTTTCTTGCCCACGAGGCGCCGGTCTATACTTTGCTATGGATGCCGACTCGAACTCTTGTAAGCAACAGGTGAGGTAAGCAGTCATGAATGCGAATGAAGTCATCGACCAGGCGGCGCTCGAAGTCGCCGAGCAGTGGCTGGCTCTAATCGATGCCGGTGATTGGAAGGAGAGCCTGAATCAAACCTCGCGATTGTTTAAGTCTGACCTTCAGACCGTAACGTCTTTTCGGCGAGGTGTATCTGAGCACGAATGGGAATCTTCTTTAGCTAATTTTCAAACTCAGCTCGGCAAACCCGTATCGCGTGATTTGAAGGCGGCGCGAGACGCCGAAGGATATCCTGACGAACCAGTGGCCGAGCATCTGACACTAGAATACGAGACTCATTTCGAGCGCAAAAAGCACGCCGTCGAAACTGTAACTCTTACGGCAGATCCGGATGGTCGCTGGAGAGTCAGCGGCTATCATATCGTGCTCGGCAGCTCATCCAAGTTTCGGACTGCAGGGAACCCCAACTAACCAAACGATAGGAGAATGTGATGGAGTCGAAGTTCCTCAAACACGTCGACCGGGAGGAGATCGTTCAAATTGTCTGCGATCTCGTTCGGCAGAACACGGTCAACCCTCCGGGCAACGAGCACCTTTGCAAGGACATCGTCAGTCGCTGCATGCAGTCGCTCGGAATGGAAGTCTCTTATTACGAGAAAGAGCCTGGACGAACAAACGTTGTCGGAAAGATTGGCAGCGGTGGTAAGTCCATCGGCTTCGTCTCGCACATGGACGTGGTTCCGCCGGGCGAGCTCGAGCAATGGGACACGCCGCCCTTCGAGCCGACGATTCGCGACGGGCGCATTTACGGTCGGGGCACGCTTGACGACAAAGGTTCGTTCGCGTGCGCCTATTCGGCCTGCAAGGCGTTTCTCGCCGAGCATCCCAGTTTCGACGGCACGATATATCTGATCGCGGCAGCCGACGAAGAGGTGGGATCCGAGCTTGGCATTATTTATCTCGTTGAAGAATGCGGGTTGCGTTTTGACGTCGCGATCATACCGGACGGCGGACGGATGGACGTTTCGATTTACGGCGAGAAGGGAATCCTGTGGGTCGAACTCGAAAGTCACGGGATTCAAGCTCACGGCTCGACTCCTGAGCTTGGCCGAAACGCCATAGTGCCGCTGGCCGAAGCGATCGCGGAGATCAAGACGCTGGACCTTGGCGCGAATTACGACCGCGCGTTCGACGGTTGGACGATGAATGTCGGGACGATTCAAGGGGGCTCGTCGACAAACACCGTTCCGGCGATGGCTCGCGCGTCCATTGATTTTCGTTTGCCTGCGGGGATCAGCAAGCAAGACGTCCTTGGCAGGATCGACGAGAAGTTATCAGTGGTGCGGCGACGTTCGCCCAATGCCGACGTTCAAGTGAAGGTGCTGCACGAAACCGAGCCCCACTTGTCTGATAAGAACTCGATCATCATTCGCAGCTTCGATCAAGCAGCGCGAAAGCTGAATCTGCCGATGAACTATGAAACGTTTGGCGGAAACACCGTTGCGAAGAACTTGTTTTTTGCCGGTATAACGTCTGTCGTTCACTATCCCGGCGACGACAAGCTGGCACACGTGCCAAATGAATTTGTGATAATCGACGAGTTGGTGTTGGGTTCGGTGCTGTATGCTGAAACGCTTGAGGCTTACTTCTTTGGGTAGCACGAAAGGGCGCAAGGGACATAAGAGACACAAACGACGCTCGGAATGGGAGCACAATCGTTGTCTAATTGGCATCTGTCTTCCTTATGTCCTTTCTGTCCTTTTCGTCGCTTTTGTACTTTCTTCCTTCCCTGCAAACGCGCAGTCACTTCAGAGCAAAGCAAACGAAATTCGCGCCGCGGTGGACGCGCGCGACTTTCAACGCGCCGAAGCCCTGGCCCGCGACTTGCGCGCTACCGACCTCGCTACTTTCGCGCGCAATAACTACGATTATCTCCTCGCCAGACTCCTCGAGCGACGAGGCGCGCGAAGCGAAGCCTCTGCAATTTATCTTGGGCTGTTGGAGCGCCGCTCGATTCTCAATCAATACGCGCTGTGGCATCTGGCGCTGCTAGCCAAGTCCTCAGGCGACCTCACTCTGGAACGGCAATACATTACGCGCTTGCTTGTGAGCTACCCGTCGAGCGCGCTCGCATCGCGCGGACGCGAGCGACTGATCGACAGCCATCGCGAAAGCCGCGACTACCCGGCCGCGATCGCGCTGCTCAAACCGATTTCTTCGATAACTGGTGTGAAGGGCCGAAGCGCGATGGCAAAGCTTGGCGAGGCTTACTCTAAGATCGGTGATGCAGAATCGGCTCGAGCAGTCTTCAATCAACTAATCGCCGCGTTGCGCGACGATTACGCATTGGCGGCAGCGCTTGGCTTGGATGCTCTGGACCGGGCGGCCGGGACCAAGCCAACGGAGTTCGATGCTCTGCGTCGCGCGCGAATTTACTTTTTTAACCGTCACTGGCCCGAAGCTCGCGCGCATCTCCTGGACATAGTCGAGCGGTTCCCTGAGAGCGCCAATCGCCCGGAGGCACTCTATCAGACAGGCTTCACTTTCTTTCGCGAGTACGACTACGACGACGCGATCAAGTGGTTCGAGCGCGCGCACTCGGAGTTCGCGGAGAAAAAAGAAGGTGAGCAGGGCTACTATTACGTCGGTTCTTCTCTGCAGCAGGCGCATCGCTACGAAGAAGGCGCCCGACGTTATGCTGATTTCATCACCGCTTATCCCGAGAGCGACTTGCTCGAAGGCGCGTATCGGAACGTCGTCGACTGCTTGCGCTACGCGGGCAAGTTCGACGAGGCGATCGAGTGGTCGAGGCGAATCGTGCGCAAGTACGCCGGTCAACCGCTCGCGACAATCGGGTTATACAACGAAGCGAAAATCGAGCTGACCCGAGAGAATTACGACGCCGCGCTTCAGTTGCTGACGCGAGTCGCCGCGCTGCCGGTCACCGCAAAAGTAATCAGCGCCCCGATTCGTGGCGAGGCTTCATTCTTGCGAATCTTCACGCTTGAGAAGATGGGACGCGTTGCTGAAGCAGCGCGAGCATATCTAGCGATCCCTGACGAGCGAGACAACTATTTCGGCTATCGCGCGACTGAGAGGCTGCGAGGCTTGCTGGCAACTGACGAGGGGCGCCGCGTGATCGAGCCTCTGGCGCGCGCCTACCGCACACAGGCGCGAGCGGCACTCGATGGCGGGCGTTATTCGGAAGCAAAGGATGCTGCAAATCAAGCGCTGAGATTGATTAACGATGAAACCGCAAGAAGCGACTTGCTCGGGATCTTGCGTAAGAGCTACGTGAACCTTCCTGCATACGCGGCGGCTTCGCGCTACAGACTGATCCCCGTCGCGCGCGAACTCGTCAACCAGTCGAAACAAAGTGCGGGGGAAGCTACTCACCAGTCGCTGGCTGCCGAACTCATGTTTCTCGGACTGTATGACGAAGGCGTCACCGAGCTCGCACAGGCCGGATCGCTTCAAGCCGGCGTCGACGCTGAATACTCGATGGCGGTGTATAGCAACCGAGGAGACCAGGCTTATCGCGCGATCGCGTTCGGTGAGTCGGCCGCCAAGACGATTCCTCAGGACTATCAGCTCGAGCTTATGCCGCGCGATCTCGCGGAGTTGATCTACCCTGCGCCTTATCGTGATGCGTTCGATCGATATTCGCCGAGGTTGGGAGTTGATCCCAGGCTGGTGCTTTCGCTCGCTCGACAAGAGAGCCGTTTCAATCCGTCGGTTAAGAGCGCCGCCTCGGCGCGAGGACTGTTGCAATTCATCCCCGAAACTGCTCAGAAGCTAGCCGAAGAAGAGGGAATGAAGCACTTCGAGCTTGACGACGCGTACAGCCCTGAGATTGCGATTCGATTTGCGGTGCGCTACGTGGCTGACCTGCAGAAGCTTTTTCCCAACAATCCTTCCGCGGTTCTGGCGGCTTACAATACTGCCGAGCAAAACGTCGAGCGATGGATCGCTCGTTCGCGATCGAGTGACCCAGACCGTCTGTTTACGGAGATCGCAATACCTGAAACGAAAGACTATGTCGCGAAGGTGATGAATAGTTACCGCGCTTACGTGCGGCTCTACACCGAGGACCTCAAGCCTCGCACGCGATAACAACGAAGAAATTTCGTTAACCACGAGTTTGCCTCTAACCTTTTCACGCGGCTATGTCTCTATACCTATGAAGGCTGCAAACCCGGAGCGCGGATGGCGAAGATAGTCGCAGAGCCGCCAGATGAAGTGCTCGTTGTAGCGGCGATCCTCGGCGACCTGGAAGCGTTTGACGAGCTTGCGTTGCGCTACCGCGCGGCTGTGGTGCGCGCAGCCCAGGCGATCGTGGGGCGTGAAGACGCCGAAGACGTCGCTCAGGACGCACTGCTGCTGGCGTTCAAGGCGCTGCCTTCAATCGAGGATCCGGCGAAGTTCGCGGCTTGGCTTTCAGCCATCACTCGTCATCGGGCGTTTCGCTTCAGCAAGCGAGAGCGCTCGCGTCAAACCGGGCGCGTCGATCTGGACAAGTTTTTGATCGAACGAGTCGAGGCGTTGTCACATCCGCTCTTGAGCGAAGGCGAGGACGACGACGAGTTGAGAGCAGCGCTCGAAAACGTGCCGGCTGATTATGCGCTGGTGCTGCGGTTGCGCTTTTTCGACGAGATGCCGCTCAAGCGAATCGCGGCCTTTCTGGGCGCCACGCTTTCGACGATCAAGTGGCGAATTCATCGCGGCAAGCAATTGCTGCGCGAACAAATCGAACTTTTAAGATTACGAGGTGAGAAATGGAAAGAGATAGAGAAATCGAAAAGCTAGTAAACGTGCTGCGGCGCATCGCTCGCGCTGCCACCCACGCCGCGTGGAGCCGCGACCCGGACGCCGCGCGCTTCTGCGTCTCCCAATACAACAAGGTTCTCGTGCGCATCACTGAACTCGAACCGGCCGCCGCGACGCTGTTCACCGCGCTTCCCGAGAGCTCATCGCCGGACGTGACTCGAATCGCCGCCCACGAGCTTGCGGCTTATTTCGAAGATGAAGCTCCCGCAGCCGGGGTCGGCATCGGAGCGGGTGTCAGGATGCGCGGGTGCGGCGGGCGTCACGCGTGGGCGGGCCGGGTCAGAATGGGCTGTTGCTGATGAGAGGTGAGCTATGGAAAGAGAAAAAGAGATAGCCAAGCTTGTGAACGTGCTGCGCCGAACCTCTCGAATGGCGCTCCAAGCCGAGTGGACAGGCGGCAGTCAGGACGTGGCTGCGTTCTGTATTGACCAATACAACCGTGTGCTGGCGAGGTTGAAGGAAATCGATCCGGACGTCGGGTCTGTATTCGATCCTCTTCCGGAGAGCAGCTCGCTGACGGTCGCAGCGATGGCGTGCCGGCAGCTTGCGGCCTATTACGAAGATGAAGTCGGTCGTTCAGGAGGCTGGGGAGACTGGAAAGGCGCGTGGGGCGACCCGCGCTACGGCTTCTGGGTCGATAAGCGCGCGTTTAAGGAATTCTGGAACAAGTCGGCTCGCGAGATCGAAGATTTCGGCGAGTTCATTCGCGAGAACATCGACGAGTGGTTGAGTCAACGCAAGACTCGCGACAAACAGCAAGAGGCTGGCGAGCGCAAGACCGCGCCGATCAACCCTGAAGAAACGAAGCCGCAGTAAAGCGGATGTTCAGAGTAACCGAGCGTTCAGAGTACGAGTTTAGTCGGCTAGTTATCTCGTTGCTTCCAAAACCCGACTAAAGTCGGTATTCTGAACGCTCGCGTATTCTGGCCAGAAGCGTTCCTGCGTAAGTTGAAACACATCCTGTTCATCGTAAACCCTGTTTCTGCTCGCGGCGCCACGTCGAGGATGTGGACCGGCCAGCGAAAACGTTTGGCGGCGCTCGGATTACACTTCGACGAGCATGTGACCACGCGAGAGGGCGAGGCCATAGAGGTCACTCGCGAGGCGTTGAACGCCGGGATCAACTACATAGTTGCAGTGGGCGGCGACGGCACGCTCAGTGAAGTAGCAAATGGATACTTCGATGGTCGCAGCACGGCCATCAATCCTGATGCATCGATAGGCCTGCTTCCGAGCGGGACCGGCTCCGACTTTCACCGTTCACTTGGTCGGCCTGATTGGATTCGAGCTCTGACGAACGATCAGACCAGATCGATCGACGTCGCGCGCGCACAGTTCACTGATCGAGACGGGAATCGCAACTGTCGAGTGTTCGTAAACGTCGCCTCATTCGGATTGGGCGGCGAAGTGTCCGCTTTGGTCAATCGATGGCGCAACGCGCTGCCTGGATGGATCGGGGGCAGCTCGAGATTTGCCGCGGCAGCCATTGCCGCGCTTCACCGCTACAAAAACGTGCCGGTTTCTATTCGGGCGGATGAGCGTGAGTTTCACATAAGCAGCAACTTGATAATCGTCGCCAACGGCAAGTTTGCCGGCGGCGGAATGATGCTTGCGCCGCATGCCGAGGTGGATGATGGATTACTCGATCTTGTCTTGACCGATAGCGCATCACGCCTCGACGTCATAAAAGAGCTGCCACGCATCCGCCGAGGAGGATATTTGAGAAGTCCGAGGGTGACAGAATTGCGCGCCCGCAGAGTATCGATCGATAGCAAGAGGCCGCTCCCCATCGATCTGGACGGAGAGATCGTCGGTTACACACCCGCGAGCATCGAGGTTCTTCCTGCGGCCATCCGTCTCTTATCCGCCGATGCCGATTCAGACTGAACCCGAAATTTTCTTGCGTGCAACGATTCGAATGCGCCTGTAGTCCGCGAACCAGCTTCCCTCTCTGAACAACTGAGGCTTAAGTTGGCGTTCAACTTCGGCGATCACCCCTTCGAGTTTGTTGGCGGGAAGCGCATCGAGGATGTTGTCGGCGAAGGTGAAAAGCCAATTCCTCATTCCCGCCTCGCCCTCCTCGAGTTTAGTGGGTCGTTCAAAGTGCGTTGCGAAGGTTACGATAAAGCCCTGCGCTTCAAGAAGCGTCGCGTATTCGCCGATGGACGGGTAATACCGGGCAAAGGGTTCGAGATTAACCGTTTCGCCCGCTGCGTTGACTGCGTTCGTCAGCGTGGTCCGAATCGCACGGATGTTTCCTTTGCCGCCAAACTCGGCTACAAACCGTCCGACAGGCTTCAGCGCATCCCAGATGCATCGCGCCACAGCAGGTTGATCTTTCATCCAATGAATCGCGGCGTTCGAGAAGACCGCGTCGAATGATCGATCGAAATGGAAATTGGCGCCGTCGGCGATCTCGAATCGAATTCTCGGATAAAGCCGCCTCGCCTCTTCGATCATCGACTGCGATATGTCTATCCCGACGACTTCGGCGCCTGCCTCGGCGATTTGATTGGTGAGATGGCCTGTGCCGCATCCTAGATCGAGAATGCGCTCACCTGACTGAGCGGAAAGAAGCTCAACAACACCACGACCGTGCTTCCAGACGAAGGCGCTCTTGTCGTCGTAGAACGACGCGTTCCACGTTTTGTCAGGTGGACTTTGATCTGAATTCATCGAATCGTTTTGATACGTGTAGGGGCGGCTCTCTGTGGCCGCCTGATCTCGATCGCGACCGTCGGGCGCCGGAGAAAGGGCGGCCACGGAGGGGCGCCCTTACATTGCTCTGCGTTTGATGAAGCTGACGATGTGACGAGCAATCTCTCCACCCTTCTCCTCTTGCAGAAAATGCCCCGCGCCCTTGATCACGATCTCAGGCTCATCGTTCGCCGAAGGAATCAGCTTGCGAAAGAATCGATCGCCGCCGCGCGTGACCGGATCGCCGTCCGAAAACATCACAAGCGCAGGCTTCACCCAATGCAATAGCGCTTCGCGAGTCTCGCGCATTTCGCGAGCGCCTGGCTGGTCAGGTTCGATGGGCACCAGCCGCGGAAAAACTTGCGCGCCCGCCTTGTAAGAAACGTCAGGGAACGGCGCGTCGTAAGCCGCGACGATTTCGTCGGTTATTGATTCGCGATTGACCGCGCTGCGTCGCACGATCATTCCACATGGCAAATCGGGAGTGCTTGTCGCGTAAGCTCTCCATTTCATGAAGCCGTCAGTCGGAGGCGAGTCACCGGTCGGCAAGCCGGTGTTCATGATCGCCAGTCTTGAGAATCGATCCGGCATCTCGCTGACGACGCGAAGCCCGAGTAACCCGCCCCAATCCTGAACCACGGCGGTGATTCCTTGAAGATCAAGACTTTCGATGAACCCCGCGATCGTAGATCGGTGCATGTCGAAGGTATAGTCGGCTTGATCTGAGAATTTGTCCGAGCGCCCGAACCCGATGAAGTCCATCGCCACGACTCGATGCCCGCTCGATAGGACTGGAATCATCTTGCGGTAGAGAAAAGACCAGGTCGGTTCACCGTGCAGGCACAGTATCGTCTCGCCCTCGCCTTCATCGACGTAATGGACGCGAGCGCCATTTATGTCGACATAGTGCGGCTCGAACGGAAAGTCAGGCAGGTTCTCGAATCGCTCGTCAGGCGTGCGCAGCAACGACATGAATGGCCTCACTATTCTAGCGTCGAAAATCAGCGCTGCGCTGCTCAGACCTGCCTTGCCGCGCTGTTAAGCTCTTCTATCCTTCGCGTGACTTTCCCTTCACAATCACCGCAGGAACGTCCTGCTCGCGCACCAGCTTATTGAACCGCGGAAGATCGGTGCGAATGATCTCGTCGAGCTTCTGCAACTGAGCGTTAATTTTTCCGGCAAGCTCTTCGTACACCGCGTAAGACTGATCGGTCGGCGCTGAATCCGAGCTTGCAACCACTCCTCCCAAAGCCGCCAGTTTGTTGTTGAGCCGGATCGGATAGTTCAGTGGGTCTTGACTGCTCTGGTTCTTTGTTTGGTAAAGCTCCTCTTCAACTGCCGTGAGTTTCGCCTTGAGTGACTTGGCCGCATCCGAGATCGTCTTCCCACTCGGCTGGTCCTTCAGTCTGTTTGTGATGTCATCGATCTGCTTGCGCACATCGCGAATCTCGAGAACCGCGTCGCTGGTCTCGCTGAACTTATCGCGAATCTTCAACAGCAGTTCGAGTTGTTTGGCGAAATCGGCCTGAGTCGTCTCGATCCTTGGGTCCTTCTTCACTTCGAAGCTTTGGGGCAACGTCTTGCCGTCAACAGTCAGCTTCACCTGATAGCTGCCCGGCACAACGCGCGGACCTGTCGTGTTACCCGCCCACATTATCAAACCGGGAAAGCGCGTAGCGTCCGAATATCTCAGATCCCAAACGAATCGATTCAGCCCCGCTTCAGCAGGCAGGCGCCGCGAGCCTCCGCCTCCTCCGAAAAAGCCTTCTTCTTCACTGACGGGCGCCGCCTGAGCGGGACCTTCCGATGCTTTGTTGCTGAATTTCTTGATCGACTTTCCCGATGAGTCCAGCACCTCAAGCGTCAACTCGCCTGCGGGCTTGTTTTTCAGGTAATAGTAAATCACGGCGCCGTTGGGTGGATTCAGTCCCACCGCGCCCCGTCCGCGTCCGCCTCCGCCGCCAAAACCTCCCGGCAGGCGATAAGTGTCTTCAGGCTTGAATAAGAAAGCGTCGGTCTTTGCCGCGTCCGCCAGTTGATAAAGAACGGGCAAATCATCCAGGATCCAGAACGCGCGGCCCTGAGTTGCAGCAACCAGATCTTTATCGCGCTTGTGGATCGCGAGATCGGTTATCGGCACTACAGGCAAGTTGAGCTGCAGCGATTGCCAGCTTTCGCCGTCGTCGAATGAAACGTACATTCCGGTTTCGGTCCCGGCATAAAGCAACCCGCGGCGGTTTGGGTCCTCGCGAACCACGCGAGTGAATGCGTTATCGGGAATGCCGCCCGTGATCTTCTTCCACGTCTTGCCGTAATCATTGGTCTTGTACAGATATGGCTTGTAGTCGTCTGACTTGTACATGGTCGCGGCCACGTAGGCGGTGCCGGCGTCGAGCGACGACGCGTCGATCGAGTTGATCTGAATCCATTCGGGCATACCCTTTGGCGTGACGTTCTGCCAGCTCTTGCCGCCGTCACGCGTCACATAGACCAGCCCGTCGTCGGAACCGGTCCAGATCGTTCCTTTCTCGATGGGCGACTCCATTACAGTAAAGATCGTGCAGTAATATTCAATACTTGTGTTGTCCTTGGTAATCGGCCCACCCGATGAAGCTTGTTTGGATTTGTCATTGCGCGTCAGATCGCCGCTGATGGGCTGCCAGCTCTGACCTTCGTTCGTTGATTTGAACAGGACGTTTGCGCCGGCGTACAACGTGTTCGGGTCGTGCGGTGAGAACACAATGGGAAAGCTCCACTGAAATCGGTACTTCAGCTCAGCGGCGCCCCAACCCATCGGGTTGTCGGGCCACGGGTTCACGTTGCGCAACTGTCCGGTGTGATGATCTTGCCGGGTTATCAAATTGCCGTACGAACCGGCGTAAACAATCTCTGAATCTTTCGGGCTTGGTGCGATCCAGCCGCTCTCGCCGCCGCCCACGTCGTACCAATCCGTGAGCCCGATGCCGCCGCCGGTGGTTCGGCTAGCGATTCGTACCGTCGAGTTGTCCTGTTGCGCGCCGTAGACGTGATAAGGAAAGTCGTTGTCCAATGCCACGCGATAGAACTGAGCTGTCGGCTGATTCAAAATGGTGCTCCAGCTTCGCCCGCCGTTGAAGCTCGCCTCCGCCCCGCCGTCGTCGCCGATGATCATTCGCGACGGGTCGTCGGGCGAAAGCCAAAGATCGTGACAATCGCCGTGCTGGACCGCGATGTTCGAATACGTTCGGCCGCCGTCATTCGATTTGTAGAAGCCGGTGTTTAGTACGTAAACCGTATCAGCGTTTTTCGGGTCGGCGTAGATGCGCGTGTAGTACCAGGCGCGCTGCCTAAGGTTTCGCTGCTCGTTCAGCTTGGCCCACGTCTTGCCCGCGTTGTCGGAGCGAAAGACGCCGCCTTCTTCTGCTTCAACAATCGCCCAAACTCGATCCGGATTCGCCGGAGAAACAGTGATGCCAATGTTACCAATCACGCCTTTGGGCAGCCCTTGATTACGAGTGAGCTCGGTCCACGTTTCACCTGCGTCGGTCGATTTGAAGATTCCGCTTCCAGGCCCACCGCTTTCGAGAGTCGACGGCTTGCGATAAACCTCCCACAGCGCAGCGTAGATGATATTCGGATTCGTCGGATCGACTATCAGATCAGTCGCGCCGGCTTTGTCGCTCCGATACAGAACCTTTTGCCAGTTCTTGCCGCCATCAGTCGAACGAAACACCCCGCGCTGCTGGTTGGGCGCCCACACGTGACCGAGCGCCGCAACAAAGACTATTTCCGGATTGCGCGGATGCACCCGCACGCGAGCGATCTGCCGTGTGTCGTCCAGCCCCACGTGCTTCCAGGTCTTGCCCGCATCGGTGGATTTGTACACACCATCCCCGTGCGAGACGTTCCCACGAATTGGCGACTCACCCATGCCGACGTACACGACGTTGGGATCGGACTCCGAAATGCCGATCGCTCCGACCGACCCGGTCTTGAAGTACTCATCGGAGACAGGCTCCCAGTTAACACCACCGTCGGTAGTCTTCCATACGCCGCCGCCGGTCGCCCCAAAATAGAAGACGCCCTGTTGTGATGTGACGCCCGCGACCGCGGTTGAGCGCCCGCCGCGAGAAGGGCCGATGTTTCGCCACTGAAGGCCCTTAAGCAAACTCTGATCGTACGTGCGTTGTTGGGCTTGAATGGTCGAGTATGTCGCGAGCATCGGCACCATCAGTGCCAGCAACCAATAAAGCGCATACTTGCGCTGCGCGCGCGTCTTCATATTTCCTCTCCTTTGACTAAAGAACTAGTGTGTTTAATGACGGTAAAACTCCGGTCGATCAGCTCAAGCTGCACTGCGGCGTGTTAATATCACACGCGATTGAAAGTTTCAATTGTGACTGCTTTGACCGTGTCCTTTTGTAACGCCCTTGCTTCCAACGTCGGAGTGATGTATAAGCGGTCTAGGCCTCGAATTGACTTTCTTATCTCACTAATAAACAGGAGTTTCAATGTCAAACCACAATCGCTCTTCAGTCGGGATTCTCTCGATACTCAGCTTCACATTATTCTGCTTGATCTCGCCTTCTTTCGCCGGACAGAAGGGACCTGCCACCGTCAGTGGCGCGCCTCTCAAAGGTGTTGACGTCAAACTTGGGAAGAACCCCGGCGGAAGTCCTGCGGCTCGCACCACCGACGCTTATGGCAAAATCAACTGGGGCGTTCTGGAGAAGGGTTCGTATTATCTGATAGTGGTGGCGCCTTCAAAACAGAAGGCTGCGGGGCAAGGCACTGGCTCCGAGGATTTGAACCTCGAAACGTGCGTGGTTGAAATAACGGGCGCGGTGGCCGGGCCGATTCGGCTAGCTTGGGATTTCAAGAAGAACAAGGCATTCGTTCCTCCCAGTCAGCAGGCCAAATCATCGTCGCCGCCGATCTATAAGGACATCACGTTTGATTCGGACGGCCACAGTCCTTTGCTGACAACGGTCGTCAGATCAAAGTCAAACATCACCAACAACTGAATCGCGACAATGACGAAGAAAACAAATCGGGCCGGCTGCGTGTGGGAGCACAGCCGGCCCTGTTCAGCTTACGGAGGAGTGATGATCTAACGCTACGGTTTCTCAGGAGGCTTGGTATCTGCAGGCTTGCCGTCGCTGTCGCGTCGCTTCAGCGTGGGCTTGTCTTTCGGCTGATCTTGTCCACCCGGAGTTTGAGTCGAGTCACCTTCGCCTTCCTTACGCCGCTTGAGCGTCGGGCGCTTCGGGCCGGTGTCGCGACCCGAGCCGTCGATGGTCTTGGCGTTCGTTACCGCCAACAGGCGCGACTTCACGCGGCTGAACTCTGACGTGCTGACCGTATACTCGTCGCGATCCGGGAACCTCGCCAGCAAATCATGGATCTTCTGGATTCGATCGGGCGTCGGAGGATGCGTGCCGAAAAGTTTCGATAACGTCCCTGGCTTGTGCTTTTCTTTTTTCTCCAGCTTCTCGAAGAAGCCCAGAAAGTTGTTGGGATCGTAGCCTGATGCCCAAAGATACTGGGCGCCCAGTTTGTCCGCTTCAGCTTCCGCGCCGCGCGTGAACTTGAGGAACGTCAACGGCACTCCGATCTGGGCCGCCTGGTAAGCAATATAACCAAGTCCGCCGGTCATGAAGATCAGCGGTATCATCGCGTAATTAGCAAGCGTCGCTTTCGAGGCCTGTTCGACTCCGTGACGCGCCGCCACGTGGCCGATTTCGTGGGCCATCACGCCCGCAAGCTCCGCTTCGGTGTCGGCCGCAAGGATCGCGCCCTTGTTGACGTACAGGAACCCGCCCGGCAGAGCGAACGCATTTACGTCATCCGAGTCCAGAACTTTGATCGTGAAAGGAATCTTCGCATCCGAATGTAGCGCGAGATTCTGGCCGACGCGGTTTACGTATTCCGTCACCACCGGATCGTCGATGAACTTGCCCTGGCGATCCACGTCGGCGGCAAGCTGGCGCCCGAGCGTGACTTCTTTGTTGAGCGAATAGAAATTAATCTGGTGTTTGTTGATGTCCCGTTTGCCGATCATCAACGGGTTCTCGTCATCGCTGAGATGACCCTTTGGCGCGCCTACGCCGTTATCGGTCGAAGGCTGCTTGTTGTCGGAAGCTTTCTTGTCGTCTGCGAGCAGCGAGGCCGGGAATACAAACATCGCCGCCAGCGTCAAGACCGTGACGCGCTTGAAAAGGAACTTCTTCATTTGGTGAACTCCTAGTGTAAGCTGATGATACTCGAGACAGCCACAGAGCCGCTCATTGTTTAGCTTATCACAGCGCCCGAGGCGCCGGAAGCCTGTTTGCTTGCGGGCTAATTATATCGCCGCGAGATTAATGACGTATTAGGCCTAAATTATAAATCGCTAATTTGATCGGCGCCGCGTACTCGACGATCAGCGAACAGTCAACGCAGCACCAGGATGAGAATCACTACGATGATTGTGAGGATAGCCGCAAAGATGGCTTCGACGATGGCCAGTTGAAACACGTCGGTTCTGAAGAAAAGCTTCAGATTCTGTAATTCCAACCTGAGAATCTGATTTAGAGATTCTTTCATCGCATCCGCCATTCTTAGCAGCCTGGCGCGCGGCTGATCCCGACTTTCAATCGAGCCATCTCTTGAATTTCCTCCGCCAGTTCGAGCGTGCGTTGGGCGGCTTGACGTGCGACCTGCTGTTCGTTGTCGGTCGTCGCATAACGAGCTAGCAGCTGCCGCCCCAACTCGTGATGATGCCTCTCGTCAGGCTGAATGATGTCGCGATAGAGGGCGGCGGTTTCGTGATCGCCGCGGCTCTCGCAGAAATCGATGAAGCACTGATTGCGCACGAGCGCGATGCCCTCGCGCGTGAACTGTCCGGCTGCCACGCGCGCGGCGGTGCTCTGAAGCTGACGCAGATACTCGAACAGTTGAGAGTAACCACCCTCCCGCGGATCGATCCGGTCAGCATCAACACCGAGCGCGTTGAGTCTTTCACAGATAAACCGATAGTGCTTGGCTTCATCGCCGGCCTGTCGGGCGAACGCGAGCTTCACATCGAGCTCGGTGGTTGTAGTCATCCATACCGCCGCCAACTCGCTTGCTTCGAGCTCGTTCTTGAGTGCGATGCGAAGAAGGCGATCGATGGTCAGCTCTTTTGGCGCCTCGCCGGCAGCGCTTAGCTGTCCAAGCCGGTCAAGCGCCGCGCGTGTTTCTTCGGCCAGCGATGCCGTAAACTCTTCGCCGCTGACTGCAGTTCTGCTTTCACTTGTTGACATGGTTGATGCCTCGCTCGGAGATTGAAATTATATCAAAGTTTTCTTCACGATGAATTGACCAACAACTACCGCGTGCCATAATATACCGCCTCGAAAGTGTTTTGATGAGAGGTCCGCGATGGAAGCCGGCTTGACCGACATTCAATCTAAAGCAATACAGCCCGGAACTCAGAATAGCGGACAGTACCATCCGCTGTTGCCAGGGCAAACCGTGTGCACCGTGAAAAACGAGAAGGGTCAGAACTGCCAGGGTCACGTGAAACAGTGGTTGACCGCGCCGCCTGACGTTGTTAAGAAGGCGGCGCCGGGCAACACAATTCACCGCTGCCAGCGCTGCTTGACCATCTACGAAGGCCCGCCGCAGGAGTATCTTCATCCGAACGCGAAAGAATAACGCTTCAAACATCGAAGCAGGAGAAGTCACACGACAATGAAGAATAACGTATTCACAATATTGAATAGGGCGATCTTGACAATGCTTGTTGTGGCGCTTGAATTCATGGCCGCACAGGCTCAGACCAAGAACGATGAAAAGAAGGACGCGAAGCCGCCAATGTTCAAACACGAATATGCAGACGTGAATGGCGTCCGCCTTCACTATGTGACCGCGGGCAAAGGCAAGCTGATCATGTTTGTTCACGGATTCCCCGAGTTTTGGTACGAGTGGAAGAACCAACTCGCGGACTTCGGCAAGGACTATCAGGCCGTAGCGCCTGACATGCGCGGCTACAATCTTTCGTCCAAGCCGGCTGAAGTCGACCAATATCAGGTGAAGTACCTGGTGGAGGACTTGCGGGCGCTCGCCGAAAAGCTTGGGCACAAGAAGTTTATCCTCGTGGCGCACGATTGGGGCGGAGCCGTCGCCTGGGCTTTTGCAATTGCACATCCCGAGTATTTGGAAAAGTTGGTGATCATCAATGCTCCGCATCCTGGAGTCTTCCAGCGCGAGCTGCGCGAAAACCCCGCCCAACAAAAGGCCAGCGGTTACATGCTGATGTTCCGCAGCCCGCAGGCCGAGCAGACGCTCTCGGCGAATAACTATGCGCTTCTGGTTAACGCGGTGTTAGGTGAAGGTCTGAAGACCGGCGTCTTCACCGAAGAAGACAAGAAGGCCTACATCGAAGCGTGGTCTCAGCCCGGCGCGCTGACCGGTGGCTTGAATTACTATCGCGCGGCTCGCGTGGGTCCGCCAACCGATTCCGACAAATCGGTGGCCAATTTTGCAGCGGCTCTCCCGTCGCTCGAAGTGAAGGTGCCGACGCTGGTCATCTGGGGTGAGAAGGACACAGCTCTGCTGACCGGAAATCTTGAAGGGCTCGATAAATACGTTCCAAACTTGACCATCAAGCGCATTCCGGAAGGATCGCACTGGGTCGTTCACGAGAAACCCGCGCTGGTAGACGGGTACATGCGAGAGTTCATCAAGAAGTAATGTCAGATCCTTGAAATTGGGGGGTTGTTCTTGCTGCTTTCCAATCATCCTGCAACCCGCTTCACTTACTCGCAACGTCGCCAGTCCCGCTGTTGGTCGCGATACGCGGGCGCGGGTCGTGTCACCGTTTGAAGCTATCCGGGCGCATCAGTACGCGACGATGACACGATAGACTCGATGAAGCTCTCGCCGAATTGGAGAAGGCGAGCCAAGAAAGAAAAAATGATCCTAATCTTGTCTACGGCGCGGGGATGGTCGCTGCCGCGCGGGCACGGCGCGGAGAGGCGCTGCGGATAATTGAACAGCTAGAACAGATGTCCGGCCCAAGCCTGAACCTCGCACACTTGATTGCTAGAATCTATGCGACCATGAACGAGAACGAATTGGCCCTCGGATGGCTGGAGCGAGGCTTAGAGGCAGGAGCGACACCGATCTTCTTCAAAGATGCGCCGGTCTGGGACCCAATCCGCAGCGATGCGAGATTTGGAGATCTGCTTCGTCGGATGGCCATCCACTAATCGTAACCCTTGCTGAGTGGTCGGAAACGAGAGTTCATTTTAAACTGTATATATGAGCGCAACATCAGAGGCACAAATCATTCAATGTTCTTCGTGCGGAGCAAAGAATCGAGTGCCCGCGGAAAAGCTTCGCCGGGGCCTCGAACCAATTTGCGGGCGGTGCAAGCAGCCACTCACGACGGCTGGCCCGGTGATCGTCACCGACGCGAACTTCACTGAACAAGTCGAGCGTTCGCCGCTGCCGGTGCTGCTCGATATGTGGGCGCTGTGGTGTGGACCCTGCAGGATGGTGGGACCGATCGTCGAGCAGCTCGCGAGCGAACTTGCGGGTCGTGTCAGAGTCGCGAAGCTCAACGTCGACGAGAACCCGATGTCTCAGGCGCGCTTTGGCGTTCGGAGCATTCCTACGTTGCTTGTGCTGAAGGACGGCCGCGAAGTTGATCGGCTGGTAGGCGCGATGCCCAAACAGGAGATTCTGCGCAGGTTGGAGCCGATCATCAGATGAATCAGCAGGTTAACCACAAAGGCGCAAAGTCATTAAGCCTTGTTTTTTGCTTTGTGACTTTGTGCCTTTGTGGTTTAAGGGTCTTCGCACAGGAACCGCCGAAAGAAACCGGCAACTTTCGCAAGCCCGATCTCGTCGAGCTTGTGAAACTCGACCCCACCATCAAGCTCGACATTCGATACGCAACTTCGAACAACTTCCTGGGGCGGCCCGTGTACAAAGAAGCTCGAGCGTTTCTTCAGCGCCCAGCCGCTGAAGCCCTCGTCCGCGCGAACAAAGCCCTGCGAAAAAAAGGATACGGCTTGATCATTCACGACGGTTATCGCCCGTGGTCAGTGACTAAGATATTCTGGGACGCGACGCCGGCTGATAAGAAACAGTTCGTTGCAGATCCCGCTCAGGGCTCGCGGCATAATCGAGGCTGCGCGGTCGATCTATCGCTGTTTGATCTCAAGACCGGCAAAGAAGTCGTGATGCCCTCCGAGTACGACGAGATGACTGAGCGCTCGCATATCAGTTACACAGGCGGGACAGAAGAGCAACGTCGCTTGCGAGACCTGCTGCGGGCGGCGATGGAAGCCGAAGGGTTCGCGGTTTACGAGCCTGAGTGGTGGCACTACGACTACAAGGATTGGAAAGAGTACCCGATCCTGAATATCAGCTTCTCAGAGATTTCCAAGCGATAGCTGGTAAGGAGGGGGCCTCCATAACGGCGAAGGCCCCCCGAAAGGTGAATGACTGGCTGGTCGCTACTTGTTCACAATCAGAGTCACCGATGTCGACTGTTGCAAAGCGCCGCTTGTTCCGGTGATCGTTAAGGTGAACGTACCTCGTTGGTTTCCGGCAGTCACGGTCATTGTAGAACTGCCGGAGGTGTTAACCGACGGAGGATTAAAGCTTGCAGTAGCTCCTCCGGTTAACCCGCTCACGCTGAATGTGACCGTCCCTGTAAACCCACCGGTTGGAGTCACCGTCACAGTGTAGCTCGTGCTCCCCCTTCGCACGACCGTCTGAGATGCCGGGCTTGCGGAAATAGCGAAGTCTGCGCCCGGATTGGAAACAACCAGAGACACAGTCGTGCTGTGCACCAAGCTTCCGCTCGTGCCGGTGATAGTCAGAGTCGAAGTGCCCGTGGGCGTCGTGCTGCTGGTTGTAACCGTCATCGTCGAAGACCCGGAACCGGTAACCGAGGGCGGATTGAAGCTGGCGGAGGCGCCGGCCGGCAAGCCGCTCGCGCTTAAAGTTACCGTT
>DASXSR010000187.1:0-37997 GCA_036505875.1 Blastocatellia bacterium
TCTGCTTGCCGGATGGCACGCCAGCGGTGACGAGCGTAACGTTCGTACCAGTTGGTGGCGGGGCGACGATCACCGCATCGTCGGTGTTCCTGCAGAGCTGCTGCATACTGGACGCGTTCGTGAACTTCACGTCAGCTAACGTGGGCAAGACGTTCCTGGTGTTTGTGTCAGGGCCTGGCGGAACGAGCCGGAACCTGAGCGCAGCAGTAGCGGGACAGCCTTGCACGTTCGTGGCTGGCAACGAGAGCGGCATTCAGGTGACCGTCACGTGTGCGACGGCTCCGAACCCGAATCCGACTCCGTCGCCGCTAACACCGGCGGTGATAACCGCATGCGCGCTAGATCGACAGGAGAGCGGGCAGTTCTTCCTCGATGTGACTGGAACGAACATCAAGGAGGGATTCACGGTGACCGTCGGAGGCGTCGAGCCGAAGAAGGTCAGAACAGTGGTCGACGGCGGGACGAGTGGTCCGACGACGATCAGGTTGCTCAAGAAGATCTGTAACGGGCTGCCTGGTAACATCGTGGTCACGAATCCTGGAGGAGCGCCTCCATCAGCTCCGTTCTTCTGCAACAAGAGCTGTCCGTCTAACTAACCTCAAGCGGTGGTGAGGAGGTCCGCCTCCTCACCAAGCTTGCGAAACCAAGGAGGGCCACGCGAGTGGCCCTCCTTTATTTTGGTCATGTCCTTTTGGGTCACGCGCGAGGCGAGCATGAATCAGCGAAGGAACGTTAGCCTGCGTGAGTTCGTCGAAGACGCCAACGCGGGAGTTCACAAGACACAGGTCAAGAGAAGAGAGCTCAGGCACGCTATCCCGCAAGAGGTATTCACGGCTGGTCACAACCCCTGGAGTGGCGAACAGAGATGGCCCAGGGTGCAGTCGCTGGAAGATGCCCAACGGGAAGGTCACACTACAACTAGGCAAAATGGATAGCCCGCTGCGTGAGCCGCGGGTTAGTAATACGTCCGACCAGGCAGGTCTATTCTTGGTGCTGAAGAGCTGTGAGTGCGCAGATTAGTGGAATGCTTGTGATTGTAGTTCTCGGCTGACGCCAATCTTTCGTCGAGTCTTTCGCCGCTCCGTGCCTTTGCGTGGTTACCGGTGTGCGAGGCTGCCCGCGATTGCGATGTGGGTTATCGTCCGCCGCCACCGCATGGCTTGCAATACGTGCGCGCCTGTTGATCCCTCTTTCGCCGCTCCGGGGCTTGCCGACGTGCGGCCAGCCTCGCGTCGCCCGCACATCTGGCGACCAGGGCTAAATCGTAATCGTCGTCCCGTCGAACTTGGTGAGCGAGAAGCCGTTGAAAGGCTCGTTATAGCAACTCTTGGCTTCCCTCAAAATGCTGGTGGTGATGTCTTCTCCAAGTTTCAGTGATTCCGTTGCATCGGTTCGCCAGTGGACCCCCGCAATGTTTCGCCCTTGGGCTACATTCGAAGCAATCTTGTTCAGTTCCCCGCCAACGGTCAGAGGAGTTCCTGTGTAAGGCACCAGGCTCAAACCATCTGCGCTGGGAACAACCGGATTCTTGATTTGCGCCGACTCGTCATAAAACGCTTTCAGCATCGTTACACAGGCGCCCGCAACTGTTGCGTGGCCCGACCCGTACGACGTGTGCAATGGTGAGCCTTCCGGAAAAGCAAGCGGCAGCAGTTGCGAGCCAAACTTGCTGAAGACCTCACCGAGCACCGTAGACCGACCCAGGTCCGAATGGAACGGATAGGTTCTGCGCCCGAGCCGTTGAACCTCGACGCGCCCGCCGAACTCCTCCGGGCGCAGTCGTCGGTGGACCATCCACTTTTGATACCAGACCGATTTGAGGGCTCTGGTTGCCGGCTCGGTTATCTGAGCCGCGATGCCCGGAGCCCCAAAAGTTCCGAAGCCCACTTGAGAGATTGAACCTTTAGCGCCCACAGCCAACGGTCTTCCGCTGCCAGGGTCGAGAGTCGGGCCATAGGGATTTCCTGCGTCGAGCGGATATCCCCCGCCCGCTAGGACTAAGAACGCAACGAAATATGCTTGAAATAGCACGTCTACGTGGACGTATTGACCGAGATCGCGCCCGTTTCGACAAAAGAACAAGCCGCCAGGCGTCAAAGACTGACTGGGGACGACGCCGTTTTGCAAATCCAGCCAATCCTGATACGTGGTTCCGAAGTCTACGTTCGCCGTATTTGTATTGATCCTTTGGTCGACCGTTTGCGCGCCGAATCCGGCAGGTTGATACAGGAACTGCGAAATGTAGGGCCCGTCGGTGCACCCAGGAAACTTGTCTCGAAACAGAGTTTGTGGTGTTACCTGCCCGTTGACTTTCGGTCCTCTGAAATCCGACATCGCCGAAAGATCCGCGGCGGCCTTTTGAGCAAGCGGGCTCGTAGCATAATCCGCGAAATTCACGTCTCGCAGAAGGGCCATCCAGTACAACTCAACCATCTCGCCGGCTTCTTCAGCGCTCGCAAAAGCAGGAGCGGCTCGCATCGCAAGCTGATGTGAATCCGTCCCTTCCATATCAAATGCATAGGCCGCTTGTGGATTAACCTGGCGCCGCTGGCGAGAGGGGTCCGAGGAACCAAAGAGCCCATTCGTCACAATGGCATCGAAATCGGCGTTGCTTCCGCTGTTGATGGCGGCGAGCAATGCATTGTACGCAGAGGGATTAACTTCGCCGGTCGAAGGATCGTGCTTAAGCCCCTTCGAATAGTTTCCTATTCTCGTTGGATACAACGCCTCGTCGCCGTTATCAGGGTGATCGGGAATTCCGAGCGCTCGCTGCTGGGCGGCCGCGTCTATTCGAAGTGCCTCGGCCTGCTTTGCGCGTTTCTTGCCGGTGGTGGTGGCTGCCGGTTCAAACACTTGGGCGCGCGCCTCCCCGCTCTTTGACGAGAGCAACGGAGGCAAAGCTGCAACACCTGCGGCTACGCTTCCGATGAACGCTCTTCTGGTCGGGGATGGCAGCACGAGGCCTGAGCTCTTCTTCGACTCGTCTGCTTTCACTTGCTTTCTCCTCTTTCAGATCGGATTTGAACGCTGCGACGGGGGCGCCTGGAACCACTGGGCGATTCGGTAGCTTATCGTCACATTCGAAAGCATGTCAAGGATTGATGATAAATTTCGCCATGACCTTTTTGGCCGGTATGGGGTAGACTCCCACAGTTTTCGTGCCTTGAAGTCTCGTCTTGGAGGAACTAACGTGAACGTGACAGACCTATTTAAGCTCAGCGGGATTGTGATTGTAATTATCGGGCTTGCGCTTCGACTGCGCACCACACTTGTTGTGGTGGCTGCGGCGTTAGTGACCGGGCTCGGAGTCGGCTTGCCGTTGCTTTCCAGTGAGGGAATCTTTCAAGGTCTTCCGTTACTCACCAAGGCCGGTCAAGAAGGCATCATCGACATGCTGGGTCGCGCGTTTGCTGATAACCGGCTGATGACTCTGTTCATCATCACGCTTCCGGCGATCGGTTTGGCGGAACGCTACGGTTTGCAGGAGCAATCCGCAGCGCTCATTCGGCGCATAGCCGCCGCAACCGTTGGCCGATTACAAATCGTCTATCAGCTTTTCAGAGTCGTTATCGGAATCTCGGGCATAAGGCTAAATGGACATCCGTCGTTCGTCAGACCGCTGATTTTTCCGATGTCTGTCGGCGCCGCGGAAGCAACATTCAAGACAAAAAGCGCCGAGGACATTCCTGAAGAAGTGGTGGAGGAGATCAAAGCCGCAAATGCCGCGAGTGAGAACTACGGGAATTTTTACGGCCAGAATCTGTCGCCGGTGCAAGCGGGAATCTTGCTCGTGTTCGCGGTGATGACCGGGCTCGGTTACTCGGTAAGCGTATTAAAGCTCGTGATCTATGCGATTCCGATCACATCGATCTCGGTTCTCCTCGGCGCGATTCAGTTTTGGCTGCTCGATCGCCGATACCGACGAAAAGCGGAGAAGGACCAATGATCCAAAACGCTGGCACGATTGCCGACAAGCTATTCAGTCTCGATTCGGTGTATGTTCTGACCGGACTGGTGCTCTGGGTGTTCGCGGCAATGGCATTTCGCGATCGAGCAAATAAGCGCCGCCGCGCGAGCGGAACGTTCTGGTCAATTCTCGGGATCATCTTTGTTTTTGGAAGCGTTATGCCTCACTGGCTGACCGGCCTGCTCGTGCTCGCCATGGTTTCACTCGATGGAATAGGCGGGGTCGCGCGCGGAGGTTACAACGAGGCCTCACCGGAGGACCAGATCAAAAACGCTCGACGCCTTCGAGACAAGATCTTTATTCCCGTCCTGCTGATTCCGGCTGTGACCTTCGCGTTTGCAACTGTCTTTCGACTGCTGAGGCTGGACGTCAATCGCGGAGCGCTGGTCGGCCTTGGCTTCGGCGGAGTCGCAGCAATGATCGCCTGTCTGAAGATAACCGGCGACAAGACGCGGGTAATGATGAACGAGGGCCGGCGCCTCAACGAAGCGATGGGGGCAGTTAACATTCTTCCACAACTGCTTGCTTCGCTCGGAGTGATCTTCACCGCGGCTAAGGTAGGGGATTTGATCGCTGGAGGCATCATACGAATCATCCCCGGCGATAATTTGTTCTTGCTTGTGCTCGCCAACTGCCTGGGAATGTCGTTGTTCACGATCGTTATGGGGAATTCCTTCGCGGCCTTCCCGGTCATCGCAACAGGAGTGCTTTCGCCGTTGATCATCAAGCCGTTTGGAGTCAATCCGGAAATGGTTGCGATCATAACGCTCACGGCCGGCTCGAGCGGAACCCTGATGACGCCAATGGCTGCAAACTTCAACATAGTTCCGGCTGCGTTGCTGAACATGCGCGATCAATATGGCGTGATAAAGTTTCAGTTGCCTTACGCGCTGACGATTTGGTCACTGCACGTGATCGTAATGTGGCTGATGATCAAGTTGTTTTAAGGAGCCCGAGATCAGCGCGGCGAGCGGTAGCTAGCGCTTTGTGCGTAACGTTTATCCGGTCCGGAGAGGCCACGTCCACCCAGCACTGGAAAAAACTCCGCTTCGATGTTATAAAACATTTGATCCCCGGCCCGGCTTGCTGTATAAATGAGGTGTCACATCTATCGTTCTTGGAAACCCCGTACAAGGTTCCGTTCGATTGCTGACGGCGACCGACGCCGGTCCAAGCTGTCAACCGAGATTTACCACTAACTGCCGGAAACGGACGCTAGAAGACTAATTCGCACACTTGCCTGTAAAACAACAGGAGAATTTTTATGGATAGAAAGTACAAGCAGCGCGGCTATCAAGATGAAGAAAAAGAGCAAAGGCCGCGCCCCGCGATGCAACAGTTTCCCGACATTCGCGCGCCGAAAATGCCCGCCTTTAGAGAAGTCACGCGGTGCTCGCTATGCGGGACTATGGTCAACATAGAGATTGGTGGGATTCAATTTGACGCCCAGTGCCCGAAATGCCACAGCGACCTGCATACGTGCAAGAATTGCGTTAGCTTCGACCCGGGGGCTCGCTTTCAATGTCGCAAACCAATCACCGAGCGCATTGCCAAGAAGGACGTTCGAAACGAGTGCGTAATGTTCGAGACGCGCAAAACCGTCGAGCGCGAAACCACGACCGCCGTCGCTGAAGTGAAAGACGCCCGCTCGGCGTTCGACAAACTCTTCAAGTAGGCAGAAACCTTCGCACCAGATAGCGGTAAACCGCCGGTCCGATCAATCCGCCAATGATCGGCGCAACTACATAAAGCCACCACTCGTTGCCGCGCGGTCCTGGGAACGCAATGCGACCGAACCCAACGACGTACGCGAAAAGGCGTGGCCCGAAATCGCGGACCGGGTTCACCGCGTCCATCGTCAGCGGGCCGCCAATGCCCACGATGGCTGTCACAGTGAGACCGATGAATATCGGGCCGAGACCAGCTTGAGGGAGACCGGGATTACCAGGCTCGGTCAGCGCGAAAATCATCAGCAACAAGAACATCGTCAGCACTGCTTCGATGAAAAACGCACCGGTCGTGCTGACCGTCGACATCGCGGCAGCGTCCACGCCGACTCCGCCGGGGTTTGGGTAGAAGCAGGAGAAGATCATCATCAATTTCTGACTTCCGGCGGCTCCCACTTCGACGCCGAACTTTTCCAGGGCGCGAGGCCAGAAGCCATGCCACAACCCATATACGCAAGCCGCGCCGGTGAACGCTCCTGCGATCTGACTCCCAATGTAAGGAATAATTCGACTCGGCGGAAACCCGCGAAATACGGCCATCGCTATCGTGACCGCCGGATTGAAGTGCGCGCCTGATACCGGGCTGGCGACGTAAATTGCAAAGGTAACAGCAAGTCCCCACAGTACCGCGACGCCCCAACCGTCGATCGAGCCGGCGAGCACCGCAGCCGCAACTGCTCCGTCTCCGACCAGTATCAAGATATAGGTTCCGACGAACTCTGATAGGCATGCTGCCGGCAAACTCGCTGTTAGGATCGACCCTCGCTGCTCGGCAGCGTCGGCGACTCCTGTGGTGCTCCCGGTCTCGATCGCGGCTCTGGACATGTTCTCCTTTGAGTTAGAGATACTTCTGAGCAAGCGTGAGCACCCGCCAATAAGCGCGCCTTGCGAATGCTGGCCAGCGCGCATTCATGATCGGCGTCGAATGCGTCGCGCTACTCTCTTGCCATCTGTTGGACCAGCCGCTCAAATCCCAAACCAGATCAGCGCCTTTGATCCCGGCCCGCGCGAGCGCTCCTGCCGGATTGCGTCCGTTGTCGGAATAACTGTTATCGTGAATCCAATTGTTCTCAGGGATCGGCCCGACGTCAAAAGCCGTGTCTTTTTCAAAAGCAGTCTCGAGACTGAACACCGCGACGCCGTAGCAGTCATTGCCGCGAACCTCGTTCCCGGCGACTTCGTTGTTGTCGGCCGCCATCACCAATACGCCAGTGCCGGGTGGAACATTCGACACGATCGAATTCGGATTGCCGAAGTTCGGATGGTTGTTATTTATCACTCGATTGTTGCGAACGATGCAGTTGTGGCCGACCTTCGAGACGTTGTTTGGCAGAATGAAGACCAGAATCCCGCCCGTGTTATCGTGAACGAAGTTGTTCTCAACGACTGCGTTTACTGAGTTTTCGATTTCGATGCCTGTCACGTTGTCGTGAGCTTCGCAATCTCGAACGACTATGTCGCGCGATTGTCCGACGTACAACGCGGCGTCGGCAATCCCGGTTGCGACGCAGCGCTCGATTCGGACGCCTGTGCAGCTAACCGGATAGACACCATAGAGTCCAGTTTGGTCAATCTTCAAATCTCGAAACGTAACGTTTCGGGCGTGTTGGGACACGACTCCATTGGCGGTATAGCGAAGAATGTCAAAGTTCTCGATGCGAAAATTGCTGCCCGTCGCGAGAACGCCGTCGGAGAGCTTGCCACCGCCGTCTAACATCGGTCGCGAGACGCCTCCCGGGGGCGGTGTTTCGACTCGAATGCCACGGAGCGTTACGTTGTCCACGTCAATCTTCACTTCTTCGGTGTAAACTCCAGGCATCACCTCGATTGTATCTCCAGGCTGAGCGCGATCCACGGCAGCTTGAATCGACTCACCCGCTTTGACGGTAATCGTTTGAGGCGGACGCTCGATAATCTCTTGTTTGGGCGAACCGGTGTTGTATTTCGCAACAAGCTCGCGGGCCGCGTTCCTTAAGCGCTGCACGACCGGCAACCCCGAGGGTACCTTGTCGGGAAACTCCGGCAGATTGGACTCATCAGTGAGCGAGTACAGGAATGCGATCAAGTCCTGCTTTTCTTCAGCACTGATCAAGTAGGCGTGAATTTTGTCGTCCACTTTTGCGTCGTTGAAACCGGCGCCTGGACCACCACCGGCTGCGTAGAAGTCGAGGACTTCTTCAAGAGACTTGAAGCGGCCGTTGTGCATGTAAGGCGCGCTCAAGACGACGTTGCGCAGCGTGGGAACTTTGAACGCGTATTTGTTGCCTTCTCCCTTTACCGCTTCGAATCTTCCGAAGTCCGGTTGACTGGGATCGACATCAGGAACGCCGATGATCTTGAAGTCCCGATTCGCAAAGGTAGGCAGTCCGTGACATTCAAAGCAACGAGTCCGTCCCGAGCGAAAAAGATTGAAGCCTCGCAGTTGAGCGTCGCTGAGCGCGCTCCTTTCCCCTCTCACAAACCGATCGAAAGGCGAGTTGTTCGTAACGAGGGTTCTTTCAAAGGAGGCGATTGCGCTGAGCACGTTGTCGAACGTCACCGCAGAACCATCGTTACCTTTGAACGCCGCGTCAAATCGCCGCGCGTATTCTGGAATGTCGCTTAGCTCTTTGATCAACGTGTCGGGATTCTCATCCATTTCGATCTCGCTGGTAATTGGGCCTCTCGCTTGTTCTTCAAGGTCTGCGGCTCGTCCGTCCCAAAACTGTTTATGGTTATAGGCGGCGTTCCAAAGCGTCGGCGCGCCTCTACGGATCGCTGAGCCACCAGTTCGCGCGAGTCCGACTCCGCGACCTCCCCTGCCCATCGACAGAGGTCGCCCGTCGGTGAAGCCGAGATCGGGATGATGGCAAGTTGCGCACGAGATGTCGTTCGCCCCCGAAAGAATCGGATCGAAAAACAACAAGCGCCCAAGCTGAACGCGCTCGTCGTCCTTGTTGATCGGGGTCGGATTATCAGCGCGAAGGACCATCTTCGGAAACTGACGCACTAGACCGCCTCCGCCCTTGCTGACTCCAGCAGTGCCTTCCGCGCCGGCAAAGTCTGGCTTCACCGGCCACAGCCCAAGCGTCACGAATGTGATAATAAGCGCCGCAATCAGCACCATCAGGACACGTGGCCATACTCGTCTCGTCTTCACACCAGACTCCGAAGAAGATCGATCGAATTCGACTTGCTTTGCGACAGGCGCAGACATACAACCCTCTAGTAATAACCGACCAAAGGCGAACAATCCCAGGAAACAGCGATTATATTTGACCGGCCGCTGAAATCAAATCGATTGTGGTTGTGCGGATCGAGCCACGGCGCTGAGTGCGACGAATCAAGACATGATCAAGATTGTGGCTGCGGATTGGTATTAGACGTTCGCGAATTTCATGGCGGAAAAATCGTATGCAGGGACGGCGGCTCGCCGTTACAATAGGGCTATGAGCAAGCTGCCATCATTGAAAGCTTCGGGGCGCTTGCAAGCGCGCCGGATCGACACGCCACTCGGCGAGATGCTGGCGTTGGCTGATCAAGTCGGCCTGCACTTGCTTGAATTCGTCGACCGTCGCGAGCTGGGCGATGAGATCGCTGCGTTGCAAGCGCGAATCAAACGCCCGATTGAGGCCGGCAACAATGTGCATCTCGAAACTATCAGCCGCGAGTTGCAGAGCTACTTCGAGGGCAGGGAACTTGCTTTCAACGTGCCGGTTGTGGTCGGCGGCTCGGCTTTTGAGCACGATGTGTGGATAAAGCTACAAACGATCCCGCCCGGCCAGACCTGGTCGTATGCGCAACTCGCCGAATGCATCGGGAACCCGCGAGCCGTGCGCGCCGTCGGTCGCGCCAACGGCAGAAATTCTCTGGCAGTGGTCATCCCCTGTCATCGAGTGATTGGTGCCGATGGCAATCTGTGCGGTTACGGCGGCGGCTTATGGCGCAAGCAATGGCTGCTCTATCACGAACGGAAGATTGTCGGGCAGACGACCTCAACCAACGGACAACTGAGCCTCAACCTCTCCCACAGTGGTCAGTTCGCCGTTCACGAATAAGGAGGAGTTGACCTATGGGGCGGAAGCACGTTTACCTGATTCTGGCAGTCATCGGGTTTGTCGGCCCCTACATCTTCTTTATCTCTTTTCTGACCGCGAATGGCCTGAATGGAAAGGCATTCGTTCAGCAGCTCTTCGGCACGCCGATCTCTACTTTCTTCGCCGTAGATTTGCTGCTCTCTTCTTTGGTTTTTGTGCGCTATCTTCGTCAGGAGACGAGTCGCCATTTCATCAGACGCTGGTGGATCTATCTAGTGGCTCTTTTGGCGGTCGGGCTGTCATTCGCATTGCCTCTCTTTTTGTATGTTCGAGAATCATACCTGGAGTCAAAAACACGAAACGCTGCAGGCGCTCCTTGATGGTCGCCGCAATGAGATGGGCGGTTGTGAATTTCGCACGATGAGGCTTCGCGCCGACTAGAATAGATTGACCAGCCGCACGGCGATCTGCGCTGAGATGGCGGCATTGTTCACAAGCAGCGCGCGATTAGCATCAAGCGTTTGGCCATCGGTCAATTCTTTCATCCGGTCGAGCAGAAAAGGCGTGAGCGCTTTCCCGCGAATCCGATCTCGGTTTGCTGTCCGAACGGCTTCCGCTACTGCCCGATCCACGTGCTCAAGAGGTATTTCGAATTCTTCAGGCACGGGCACGCAAACCAGCACCGCCGTGTGGCCAATCGCTCGCCAATGATGGACGGCGAGCTCTGCAGCTTCATCTGGAGTTTCAAACGTAATGTCAACTCCAAGCCCGCTGCGACGAGAGTAGAATGCAGGGAACTCGTTTGTGCCATAACCAACTATGGGGACGCCGAGCGTCTCCAGCCTCTCAACCGTTTTCTCGAGATCGAGTATAGCTTTTGCACCAGCGCACACGCAGATCATTGGTATGCCGCCGAGCGCGGTGACGTCGGCGGAGATATCGAAGGTTGCGCTTGCCTCTCGGTGGACGCCGCCGATTCCGCCGGTCGAAAAGACTCGAATGCCTGCGGCGTGCGCGAGCGTCAAGCTTGATGCCACCGTGGTGGCGCCCCAGGCGCGTTTTGTAATCACCGCGGCGAGATTGTTCAGGCCGACTTTTTCGACTGGGTGTCTGTCAGGGGCGTAACTCGAGGCGAAGACGGCAATCTCATCCAGGCTCAATCCTATGGTTGGGACGCCATCGACGATGCCAATCGTTGCCGGCGTCGCGCCGTTTTGTCGAATTGCCTCCTCGCAAGCCAGCGCCGTTTCAAGATTGAACGGATGAGGCAGGCCGTGAGCTATAACTGTCGATTCGAGAGCGACAACCGGCCTTCGTTCCTTGAGCGCCCGACTTACCTGATCCGCAATTCGAATCTCCGTTTGTCTCATAAGTCCACACGTCCTATACTCTTCTCCACGCAGCGTTCACCGCGGACGCCGTCGGAGGTAGCCAATGCCGGAAAACAATGCGTTGGCGGTCATACTTGGCGGGGGCGCAGGTCAGCGCCTCTTTCCGCTCACCAAACAGCGAGCCAAGCCCGCTGTTCCGCTCGGCGGTAAGTACCGCCTGATCGACATCCCGGTTTCCAATTGTATCAACTCCGGCGTAAATCGCATCTTCATTCTGACTCAATACAACTCGGCGTCGCTCAATCGTCACATCGCGCGCACGTATCGGTTCAGCCGTTTCACCAACGGCTTCGTCGAGATTCTAGCGGCGGAAATTACACCCGAGCGGCCGGACTGGTTTCAAGGGACTGCAGATGCTGTGCGACAAATCTTGCATCATCTGGACGACTACAAGGGCGAGACGATCCTGGTATTGTCAGGCGATCATCTCTATCGAATGGATTATCGCGACTTCATCGCGCGACACGCCGAGACGCGCGCCGATGTGACGATTTCAGTTACCGCCGCGCGTGAGGAGGAGGCATCGGAGTTCGGTCTGGTGAAGATCGATGAGACCGGGCGCGTAATTGAGTTCAGCGAGAAGCCTAAAGGCGAAGCGCTGGATCGCATGCGAGTCGACACTACTCGATTGGGGCTTTCGTCGGAACGAGCTGAGCGACCGCCTTTCCTTGCTTCGATGGGAATTTACGTCTTTCAAAAGGAAGTGCTGCATCGATTGCTGTCGGAAGAGATGCCCGAGGCGGTCGACTTCGGAAAGGAGCTGATACCTGCAGCCCTATCTCGCCACAACGTGCAGGCGTTCTTGTTTGATGGATATTGGGAAGACATCGGGACGATTGGCGCGTTCTATCGGGCCAACATCGAGATGACCCTGCCACTTCCGCCGTTCAATGTTTTTGATGCAGAGTCTCCTATGTACACGCGTCCGCGATATCTGCCCGGCTCCAAGTTGCTCGACTGCCACATACAAAGCTCTATCATAACGGAGGGTTGCATACTGAACGGTGCAACGATCACCGATTCGATCATCGGGATTCGGAGCCGCATCGAGCATGGCTCGCGACTGGAAGGAGTTCTGATGATGGGCGCCGACTCCTATCAGACGATTGAGGAATTGCAGGCAGACATAGATCGCGGCTTCCCTCGGGTTGGCATCGGCCCAAACTGCGTGATTCGCCGCGCGATCATAGACAAAAACGCGCGGATTGGCGAAGGCGTCAAAGTCCTTAATGAAGCAGGGCATCAAGAGCTCGCGGGTGATGGCTTCTTCATTCGCGATGGAATTGTGATAATTCCCAAGAACGGCGTGATTCCCGAAGGTGCGGTCATATAGCCTCTCTTGCGTCAACCGCTCCTACTCGCCAAACTTAATCAGAACCATCATCAGAGTAAGCGTATGGGAATAGAGAAGTTCATCGAGGATCAAGTGCGTAAGGCAATGGACGCGGGCGAGTTCGACAATCTCCCCGGCAAAGGGAAGCCGATCGATCTCAAAGCGTACTTCGAAACGCCTGAAGACCTCCGACTGGCTTACTCGATCTTGAAGAGCAACAACTTCGTCCCTGAAGAAATTGAGCTGCTCAAGGAGATCACGGCCCTGAAGAGCCGTCTCGCGTCTTGTTCCGACGTTGACCAAAGAAGCAAGCTGAGCAAGGAAATCCGCGAGAAGACCTTCGGCTTCAACATGCTTCTGGAAAAAGGAAAGCGTCGAAGGTGAGGCACAATTCCGGACCCGCCCGCGATATTCCTGCACAGATTGTTATCAGAATCGATGAAAACAAAACTTAATCTGCTTCACCAGACGGTAGGCGTCATCACCGTGTTGAGCTTTCTCGCCACTGGCCGTTCATGCGATTTCATCTCATCCGGGTTCCCGAGACGAACTATTTTGTCAGAATGCTCTTCCGTTCAGCCCATATTTACATCTTGCTCGCTGGACTGTTGAACATCTCATTCGGAACTTACCTGCGATTGTCCGAGAGCCGCCATAAGAAGGCCGTTCAAGTCTTTGGGTCGATCTGCGTGCTGATAGCGCCGGCAGCGTTGCTTGCGGCAGTCTTCTACGAACCGTATCGCGAGAGCCTGAATCGCCAGTCACGGTATTGGCGATGCTTCTGCTGTTGATTGGAGCGCTATGTCATATGCTCAGCCAGGTTGGCGCTAGAGACTCGTAACACTCTTCGCCGCCCGATGCTAACATCATTGGGTGCGAGTCATTCCCGCAATCGTCGGACCCACAGCTTCGGGCAAAAGCGACCTCGGAATCAAATTAGCTCTTGCGCGCAGCGGCGAAATCATCAACCTCGATTCCGTCCAGGTCTACCGAGGAATTTACATTGCGACAGCAAAAGTCCCTGAGACCGAACGTCAAGGCGTCCCGCATCACTTGGTCGACATCGTCGAGCCCACCGAGAATTTCACCGCTGGCGATTGGGCACGCCTTGCCGGACAAGTGATTGGAGACATTGAAGAGCGTGATCACCCCGCCATACTCGTGGGGGGAACGGGCTTCTACCTGCGCGCGTTGGTGCAGCCGTTGTTCGTGGGCCCGAAGACTGAGACCAGGCTCCGCGAGCGCTTCGCAAGCCTCCGCGACAGACACGGCGCGGAGCACTTGCATCGAATGCTCGAGCGCGTTGATCCAGAAGCCGCAGCGAGGATCAGCCCGCGAGATTGGTCACGCACGATGCGCGCCCTGGAAGTTTACTTTCAAACAGGTCGGCGCATTTCTGAGTCGCAACCTGAAATGCCATCCGTCCCCGAACTCGCCTCGCGCGTTCGAGTAATTGCGCTTAACCCGCCACGAGAAGAGTTGTACTCGCGGATAAACAAGCGAGCGAATGAAATGTTCGCGGGCGGACTAATCGAGGAAGTTCAGTCGCTGATTGCTTCAGGCGTTCCTGCGACAGCAAAGGCGTTTCAAGCTCACGGCTATCGGCGTGTCGTTGAGTTCTTGCGAGGGGAGCGCACGCGTGAGGACGCGCTCGAGCAGATGAAGCTAGACACGAGGCATTACGCCAAGCGCCAGCTCACGTGGTGGCGGGCGTGGCCGGGAGTGAAGTGGATCGGTCGATTCGGAGACGAACCGGAAGCTTTCGAAGCAGCGAACGAGTATCTGGCTGGGCTGTAGAGACCATCAGCTCACTGCAACACGATGTCGGCAATCTGCCTCGACAAGCTCGCCAGGCCACTGCCGATGTTTTCCAGATTCGCCATCAACACTACAGCAAATCCCTTTTCAGGAATCGTGTACAGAAACGTGCTGACTCGTTGCTGAGCGCCGCCGTGATGCACCTCTTTCATCCCGTTCCGTTCGCTAACTCCCCAGCCCAAACCGTATCCGGTCACTTTGCCATCCCGAGTCTTCTGCGAAGTCCACATCTGGTCGAGCGTCTGTTTCTTAACCAGCACTTCCGTCTGCATAGCGATCGCAAACTTCGCGAGGTCTTCAACGGTTGAGATGAACCCTCCTCCGGGAATCTTGTAGCTGGTGTCGGCCAGCCCTGAGTTTTGCAATTCCCCGCTGGGAGTCTTTACGTAGCCCTGGGCGCGATTCGGAATGATGTCTGCAACGTTATCCACTCGAATACGATCCATTCCAGCCGGCTTGAACATGTTGTCGCGAACGTAGTCTGCGAACCGAATTCCCGAGGCTCCCTCAACCGCGCAGCCTAGCACCGCGTATCCGTGAGTCGTGTAGCTGTACTTTGTGCCAGGCTCGAAAAGGAGCGGATCATTCTTGAACATCTCCAATCCCTCGATGATGCCGTTGTAGTGACGAGTGCTTGCGAACTCCTCACCTTTGTAGTGGCGAACTCCGCTCAAGTGGCCGAGTAATTGACGAGCGGTGACCGGCCATTGCTTTTCGGGAAACGCGCGGCAGAACTTCTGAATCGGCGCGTCGAGATCGAGCTTGCCGCGCTCAACCAATTGCATCACTGCCGTCGCCGTAATCGGCTTGGATATCGAGCCAAGCCGATAAGCGGTCGTCGCTTTCGCGGGAACGAAGTTTTCCGCGTCAGCCAGCCCATAACCGTTCGACCATTGCAACTTGTGATCGACCACCACAGCGACAGAGAGTCCGGGTATTCCCAGGCGTGACATCTGGGTCGATATCGCTTTCTCGACCCTTTCGCGTTTGTCAGCCGCAAGACCTGTTGACTGAGCGTTGCTCGCGGCTGCTAAGAGGATAAGAACTGCAATCAGCAACGAGGTGCGTGTTAGGTAGCGCATAGCATCTTCTCTCGAACATTTTGTATGCACGCAGCAAAATTATGGCTTGCAGCAATTCCTGTCAAGCGGCGCTGCGCATTGCATCGTGAAGCTACGCGCGCTGGACTATTTCACGAATTCGTAATTCTGTACGCTGATAAGACAATTCGTTTTCTACCACAACTTGAATTGAAAGGAGACACAGCACAAGATCGCGGACTCTGGAATGCAGTTTGTTCTGCGGCATCGTGGACCTTTGAGCAAGTAAGAAATCGGAGGAATTCTATGTTGTCTCAGAGAGTGTTTTACGCTCTAATGCTTGCCTTGCCGATATTCGCAGTAATCTCGCTAGGCAGCACCGCTCAAAAACCAAAAGACAAGAAACCGAGCGGCGAAGGCACGCCTGTGATCTGGCGTGATCCGGGCAACATCGCAGAGAAGGATCTCTACTGGGGCAGCGGCAGCGAGGATCATGCGCCAAAGCCCCCATTCGCTTTCAAAAGCGAAGACCTGAAGGGCACACAATCAAAAATCGATGTCACAGACGCAAACGGCGAAAAGTGGAAGGTCAAGTTCGGCAAAGAAGTTCACGCTGAAACCGCAGCAACCAGGCTCGTCTGGGCTTTCGGTTACATGGTTGATGAGACCTATTATGTACCTTCAGGAACGATCGAGGGCGCGACCGGCCTAAAGCGCGCGCGTCGTTTCATCGCCGCTGACGGGACATTTCAAGAGGCGCGCTTCGAGAGACGGTCAAAGAACATCAAACGCACCGAGATCCACTGGGCTTGGGGCCAGAACCCGTTCCTGGGCACAAAGGAGCTTTCCGGGTTGAGAATCCTGATGACGATGCTTAACAACTGGGATACTCGCAGGAGAAGCGAGAACAATCTTGTCGTGGAGATCAGAAGAGAGGATGGCACTGTTGAGGACTGGTACGAGGTTGGCGATCTCGGCGAGACTTTCGGGCACATGGCAAGTTTGGTACACCGCACGACGTGGAATCTTGAAGAGTTCAAGAAGCAAAAGTTTATCGACCGGGTCAACGGCAAGACGCTTTATCTTCACTACGAGGGCGGCTCCAAATCTATGAGCGAAGTTCCGCTCGAGCATGCTCGCTGGTTTGTTGCATTGGCCGCGCAGTTGACCGAAAACCAGGTCCGTCGCGCCTTCGAGGCTGCCGGGGCGACGCAAGCGGAGATCGATGGTTTCTCATCTCGAATTATGGAGAAGATCAAAGAATTGCAATCGGCGGTAAGTAAGCTGCGTCCGTGATCCGCAGATCACGCACGTTTCCCGGATAAGATGTAACTCAGTCCACCATTCTGAAATAGAAATTATCCTGATTCAGTACAGAGGCGAAAGGCGCTGTATGAAATAGAGACGACGACAGAGGGCTATGAAGAACCAAGCGAGCACTGAATCCGTGGTATCAAACGGCGCCGCGGTTGACGATTTGTGGCAAGCGGTCGTGGCACCATCGTTGCGCTGTAGTATCAGGATCGATTATTCAAGGAGGTAATTTATGGCGACATTAGTAACCGGATTATTCAAGACTCGCTCAAGTGCCGAGCGCGCCGTTGAAGACCTTGTTGCGCACGGCTGGTCGCGAGACGATATCAGCTTGCTGATGAGTGATGCGACGCAAGGGCGCGAGTTCGGGCTTGCGATGGCGACCAAAGCGCCCGAAGGCGCGGCAACCGGCGGCACGATTGGCGGCGTGATCGGCGCGATTGCGGCGGGGCTCGTGGCAACCGGAGTAGTAGCAATGCCCGGCCTCGGATTGGTTGCCGCGGGGCCCATCGTTGCGGTGCTTGCAGGACTCGGCGCTGGCGCCGCTGCCGGCGGAGTAACCGGCGCATTGATTGGGCTAGGCGTTCCCGAGCACGAGGCAAGATTCTACAACGAGCAAATCGAGCACGGCGGAATTCTTGTAGGCGTATACACCCACGACGATCGCGTCGAGCAGGCTAGAAAGTTTCTGGAGGCCGCCGGAGCCGAAAAGGTCAAATGAGATAACTACTCAAACGGTGAGCTTGTTTGGTTCGAGCATCAAAGACCGCTGGGAGCGCAGCCGGCTCGGCTGCCTTTCAACAGGCGGGCCGTTTGCGCTCCCAGGCCTTTGTTAATGAGAATCTGTTACTGAGCAACGCTTGAGGATGTCTGTGCCGACGCCTTTACCGTACTGGCATGCGCCTGCAGGTGGCCGTAGTAATCCTGCACGAAATCTTTCAATGCGCCGTGCCCCCAGCGAGTGTAAAAGTCATAATTCTTCATTTCCTGGTAGGCCCGATCGAAATCCCAACTATCGTGAGTCATCCGATAAACCGCGCCCATCACACCGGTGCGATGTCGGCCGCCCGCGCAGTGTACGAAAAACTTACCGGTCGACTTATCGTTTGCGAGATTGAGAAACTGCTTTATCTGCTCGTCTCGCGGTGTGCTTGAATCGCTCATCGGGATGTTCACGTAGCGCATTCCCGCGGCTTCAGCAGCGCGCTTTTCATAACTTGTCGGATCATCGCGCAGATCGACGATTGTGTTGATACCCAATGCGGCAAGACTTTTGTAATCGCTCTCCTTTGGCTGCGCGCCGCGGTAAAATCGGTCATCCATTTGGCCGAAATTCTTGATTCCGATACCTGAAAATGCTTGCGCTGACTTGGCGATTGCCGGCGCGGCGGCGATGAGGTTGATTGACAACGCAAGCAGAGCCGCTTGCAAACTTCGTCGAGACAGTTTTCGCGTGTTCATACAGTAACCCTTTTCCCCTTGTTCGTTCTCGTGGATTCCTGATTAAGAGAAGCCTGTCGTTTGATTCGACTCTAATGAAATAGGTTGCCGCAGGTTGTGTTCCTGCAGCTAGCATTTTGGTGCTCGGTTTTCCTCCATCATCGCGACGAATTGATCGAACAGATAGGCAGGATCGTGTGGCCCGGGTCCGGCTTCGGGATGGTACTGGACTGAATAAACGGGGAGGCTTCGATGTTGCAACCCTTCAACCGTGTTGTCGTTCAAGTTGATATGTGTGACTTCGCAATCCGCTGGAAGCGAGTCCGCATCAACCGCAAACCCGTGATTCTGCGCGGTTATTTCCACGCGGCCGGTTCTAAGATCCTTTACGGGATGGTTTCCGCCGTGATGCCCGAAGGGCAGTTTGTAAGTGCGCCCTCCTAAAGCCAACCCCATCAACTGATGGCCCAGACAAATGCCGAAGACCGGGTATCGCTCAATCAGCTTTCTAAGGTTCGCTACAATGTCGGTCAGCGGTTCGGGATCGCCTGGACCGTTGGACAACCATACACCGTCGGGCTTGAGCGCTATCACATCTTCAGCGGAAGTGTGAGCGGGAACCACCGTCACGCGACAGCCTAACGATGCGAGGTTGCGCAGGCTGTTGTGCTTCAAGCCAAAGTCGTATGCGACCACGTGAAAGCGCGGATCGGTGCTGGCATCAGCCCTGACGGCGGTGTGAAGAAGATACGGCGACCCGTATGCTTCAGATTGATCATCCGTCCAGATGTAAGGCTCGCTGCACGTCACAACCGAAGCGAGATCCAAACCGACCATCTCCGGAGCACGGCGAGCGCGCTCGATCACGTGTGGCTCGTCGGCTTGTTTGGTCGATAGACATCCGCGCATCGAGCCTCGCTCGCGGATGTGACGAACCAGAGAGCGCGTGTCGATGTCCCAAATACCGGGGATGGCCGCCTTCTTGAGATAATCATCAAGCGACTGCTCGCCGCGCCAGTTCGAGTAGGTGTGAGACAGCTCGCGGACGATGAAGCCTTCAGCGAACACGCGACGAGACTCGGGGTCCTCATCGTTGACGCCGTAGTTGCCGATCAGCGGATAAGTCATGGTGACGATCTGGCCGCAGTAAGATGGGTCAGTGAGGATCTCTTGATAGCCAGTCATCGCGGTGTTGAAGACAACTTCGCCGACGACCTCGGCTTCGGCGCCGAAGCCTCGCCCGCGCCAGACTCGCCCGTCTTCAAGAGCCAGGATTGCTTCCACCTGAAGTAGGTTAACAAGTTAGAAATTCCAGATGCAAGAAGGTTAAGATCTGCGGCCGGCCAAATCGGGCATCGCGATATCTAAGACTCGACTCATCAACTTGCCATCCCTGACGCTTCAGGAGGAGAACAAGTACGTAAATCCCGGTTGCACCTTTCAAAGTTGTGCACGAGTTCGGGCCGCATTACGCGCTGGAAGGCCCGAAGAAACGAGTCATAGTCAACATCCTTAAGCACAAAAGGAATCTGTTTGTATAAGTATTCAGGATCGTAAATAAACTTAGGGAAATGGAGCAGGGTTAGTGGGATTTCGTGCTTGGCAATCGCATAGACTAATTGGTACAGTTGGCCGGCTAATACTGCTTCTTGCCGTGCGGGATCTTCAGTGTGCCAAAGGCCACCCGGGACACTATCTGGATATATGCTGCGATCGGCTTTCTCGGTAACTACTCTACGACTCTCAGCGGCCGAGTACAAATCGCGGACTGGAAGGATTGCGTGGTCAATAATCACGTCTCCGCCCTGCAGTACTTCATCCAGGTAATCGCACAACCAGGGGCTCTTAACAATATAAGGAGCGTCGGGTCGTCTGATGTCCAAACTCATCCCGGCGTTGGCAAACTCGAACAAACCTGAAGACAGATCGGTAAAACCGGTGTCCAGTCCCAGTTCTGTGAGCAACTGTACCAACGCGGTGGTTCCTGCTCGGCCAGTGCCGGAAATGATAACATGCCGTCTTGACATTGCTGGTGGCTAACAGTTGGACGCGAGATCAACTCAAAAAGACGAAAAAAAGCTAACCGAGCTTATTTATTGCAGACCAGTCTCCAAACCGCGTGCGCGCAAGAACGACTGCGCCTCATTCGCCCAGCGTTTCTCAGCCCTATACTTGTACGCCGGCGACGTGCGCACTGCTTCTATGCAAGCCTGCATCTCAGCCGCTGCCTCTTCACTCCTGCCCAGGCGATGGAGCGTAAGCCCATAACGATAGCGCCCTTCAGCGTCCGATGGACGTTTGTCTAAGAATCGCTCGAACGACGCTAGCGCGTCTTCGAGCTGTCCCGCCTGAAAATACGTTTGACCTATCTCGCGCCAGACTTCGCTCTGGCTGTGAGCAGGATTCCGGGTCACTGCCGCATCGAAATGATTGATGGCGTCGGCCAACCTTCCTTGCTCGCGAGCTATACGACCGAGTTGATAATACGCGTCGGTTTCTTCGGGGTCGATCTCTATCGCACGCGCGAAACTCGTCTTCGCTTCTTCGTACTGACGGCGCTGTTGATAGATCAATCCCAGATTGTAATGGGCGGACGAGTCGGCGGGATTCAGAGTTGCCGCTTCGAGATTCCGCTTGAAGTCTTCTCGCGCTCGCTGCGCGCTCACCATTTCTCCTAGGATGTTTCTTAACAGGATAATGGCCAGGATGAGCAGAAACGGCGAGGTGAGGATGAACAGCAGCCTGGGAAGAAGCGGCAACGCCAGAAGCGACAGCGACCCCAGCGCAACGACTGCGATCGAACCGCCGTAACCGACTCGAAATACTGTATTGACGCCGAGAGTTATCAAGAAGACAAAATAAGGCAGCGGCACGAGCTTGAGCGCGAGTTCCATCGCCGCCGGGCTCTGCCCAGCGGGTTGCAACACTAACATCGCTGGAATCAACATGATCAAATGCGCTGCCGCCCAGGCGTAAAGCGCGCAACTCGCCAGTGGCGCGTACTCTTGTCGAAACAGGACCGTGAAGCTCGCTCGCCGATGGATCACGCTTGCGGAAAGCAACAACGCAGGCACAAACACCGCGACCAGAAACAACACCGGCGTGGCGCGGCTGATTGCTCCAGCGATGAGACGATAGACGAAAAGAATGATCGGAGCGCCTAGCCCAATCGATTGCTCGCGGCTGAAAGACGGAACGACCGGCGACAGCCTTGCGCTCAATAATTCGTAATATGCGATAGTGGCCGCAATCGCGAGAATCGCGCCGACCAAGTATGGCGCCCGGGCTGAGATTTCAACCATCGCTTGGCGCGGCCTGTAGAAGAGTTTGATTAGGGGCGTGAGCCTGGAGCGCATTAGAAGAGATGTAGCACAGACTTTAGTCTGTAAGCGTTTTCGTTCACGAAAAAGGGCGGAGCTACAGACTAAAGTCTGTGCTACGCGTGCTACCTTTCGTCCTCGACATCCACCGTGCTGTCGAGCGAGCCTATTCGTGGGAGCGGCCAGTACCGAAACATCGCCTTGCCGTAAATATACTTTTCAGGCACGAGCCCCCACGAACGGCTGTCATTTGATGCATCACGATTGTCGCCCATCACGAAATAATAGTGTGGTTTCACGTACTTGAAATCGTTGCGAACATTATTCCAGCGGGCGCGGGCAGCCTGGTTGCGTTGCGGCGCAAGATATGGTTCTTCGATTGAGGCGCCGTTGATGGTGATGTGACCCAGTGAGTCCATATCTATGCTCTCGCCGGGCAGGCCGATCACGCGCTTGATGAACGATTTGGTCGGATCTTCCGGATACCAGAACACCACGATATCGCCGCGCTTTATCTGAGTGAAGTTGTACTCGAACTTGTTGACGAAGATGCGCTCGTCGTTTTCAAGCCGTGGCTGCATCGACGTTCCTTCGACCTTCACCGGTTGAACTACGAACACAACAATCAGCACGGCCATCACCGCAGCGAAGATTATGTCGCGAGTGATCGATTTTACTTCAGCCCAGAGCCCCGCCGAGCCGGCCGGCTCGTCTGGAAAAGTTACTTCGATGTCAGGGTCGTCCTCGGGAGCAATGCCCGGATAGATTACTTGTCTCATATGCAAACACTCAAACGAAATATCAAGAAAACAGGTTACTTTTGGGGTGCAGGTTTGTCAACAAAACGGTCGAGTCCGTATACTCTGGTTCGAGGAACTTGACATGCCAATAGTCGATCAGATCAACCGCGACTTAACCGAAGCGATGAAAGCTAAACAGGCGGAACGTCTGAGCGCGCTTCGAATGATCAAGACCGCGCTCAAGCTGCGCGAGACTGAGTTGCCCGGCGAAGTCGACGACGCCGAAGCGATGAAGGTGCTGAACACTTTGCTCAAGCAGCGGCGCGATGCCGCCGAGCAGTATCGAGCAGGCCGCCGCGAGGACCTCGCTCAAAAAGAAGAAAGAGAGGCGCAGATAATTCAGAGTTACCTGCCCGCGTCAGCCAGTGATGAAGATATGTCGCGTGCCGTCGACGAAACGATCGCGGAACTGGGAGCGACCTCGATGAAGGAGATGGGCGCGGTAATGAAAGCTGTCCGTCCAAAGCTCGAAGGCAAAACTGTTGACGGTAAAGCTCTCAGCGATATGGTCAAAGCAAAATTGTCCGTAGTCAGCGGTCAGTAGTCCGTAGCCCGTAGCAACATCTATTTACCACCACGGACTACTGACTAATGACTACGGACTCCTCTTTCGATTAATCAAACTGGCAACGAACCCGGCGCCGAAGCCGTTATCGATGTTTACCACTGTTACATTCGAAGCACACGAGTTGAGCATCCCGAGCAGCGCCGCTAGTCCATCGAACGAAGCCCCGTAGCCGACGCTCGTCGGCACAGCAATCACCGGCACTGAAACCATTCCGCCCACTACTGACGGTAACGCGCCTTCCATGCCGGCTACGACGACGATCACACGGGCGGACTCGAAATCCTGCCGCGCTCCAAAGAGACGATGAATGCCGGCCACGCCGACGTCGAAAATGCGCGAAACTCGATTGCCCATCGCGGTGGCGGTTACCGCAGCTTCTTCGGCGACCGGAATGTCGGAAGTACCCGCGGATATGATTGCAATGATTCCGTCGCCGTGCTCGGTGCGATCGCGCATTACGGATATCATTCGCGCTTCTGGATGAAACTCGGCGTCCGGAGCCAGCTCGCGGAGACTTCGAAAGACTTGTTCGGTTGTTCGCGAGACCAGCAAGTTGGAGCTTTCACTCAGGATACGCTCCGCGATTTGACCGATCTGCTCGGCAGTCTTTCCCGTGCCGAGGATCACCTCTGGAAACCCCAAACGCAACTCGCGGTGATGATCGACTCTGGCGACCTCGATATCTTCGTAAGGCAGGCGCGCTAGCCTGCGTGTTGCTTCATCAACATCGATGCGCCCGGCTCGCACCTGTTCAAGCAGTTTCTTGAGTCTGTCCCGGTTCACCTTGTTGATTGTAGCACAGCGAGATGCGCCGCCGGTTACGGTACCGCTCGCGGCACCGACAATTCTTGACAAGCCTCAATTCGGCCACATAGACTCAAGTCAGTAGGAGTAAATACCTTTAATAAAGTTCGGGATTGGGTGTTGTCGCTCTGAACTCATAGCGATCACGTTCGCCGCGGCGAGCTTCGAAAGGACGATTCGATTTCGGTCACATAAAGTGTGAAGCTCTCGTCGCGCTCGGCAATCAGGAGAGATTGAATGGACCTAGAACGTCAGGCCAAATTCAAGATCCCCCGTGTCCCGGTACCCAAACAAGATTCAGAAGACCGACTTCACAACTGGAGAGAAGTCTTTCTCGGTTACTCGGCTGAAGGCGCAATAGTTGAAGCATCGCGCTGCCTTCAATGCGAGCACCAGCCTTGCACGGTTGCCTGTCCGGTCGGCAACGATATTCCCGGCGCGCTTTGGCTGCTCGAACACGGTGATTTTATCGGGGCTGCCGACAAGTTTCGCGAGACAAGCACCGAGCCGGAGATTTGCGGGCGCATCTGCCCGCAAGAAAAGCTCTGCGAAGGCGCCTGTGTAGTGGGTTATAAATATCCGCCCGTGTTCATCGGCAAACTCGAAGCATTCTGCACCGATTATCAGCGAAGAACCGAAGGCTGGCCCGAGCGAGAGAAGCAGCCGCCGACTGGAATGAGAGTGGCAATCGTCGGCGCGGGTCCCGCGGGGCTCACCGTCGCCGAAGAGCTCACAGTCGCGGGCCACGAATGCGTCGTCTACGACATGTGGCCTAAGCCTGGAGGACTACTCCTATACGGCATTCCAAACTTCAAGCTCGAGAAGAGAGTTGTTTACGACTATCTCGAACATCTCGAATCGCTCGGAGTCAAGTTCATTTGCAACGTCAGGGTGGGCTACGGCTTCACCGTTGAAGACTTGCTCGACAAACACGGCTACGACGCGGTCTTCCTCGGCCACGGCGCAACGATCAATAGCGAGATTCGAATCGACGGCGAGCACTTGAACAATGTTTATCAAGCAACAGAATACCTGGTGCGCGGCAATCTTCCATTAGAGGATTTGCCGGAATGGTTTCGTGAAAGGCCTCACATTGGCAAGCACACGGTCGTAGTAGGAGGCGGCGATACATCGATGGACTGCGTGCGCACGGCCAGGCGGCTCGCGCCCGATTCACAAGTGACTTTGGTCTATCGACGCACCGAAGCTGAGATGCAGGGCCGAGCCGAAGAGCGAGTGCACGCCCGCGAGGAGGGCGTAGTGTTCAACTACCTGACGACGCCTACGCGCTTCATTGGCGACCAGGAAGGAAAGGTTGTCGGGATGGAGTTGATCAGGATGGAGCTCGGTCCACCCGACAGCTCCGGCCGACAGTCGCCGGTCCCGAAGAAGGGCTCCGAGTTCACGATCGACTGCGACACTGTTGTGCTCGCAATCGGTTATGGTCCAGACGCTGAGATTGCCGAGACGGCCCACGTCGAGACGCGCAAATGGGGTTTGATAAAGGTCGAGTCCGAAGAGACCGGACGAACTTCACACCCCGGGATCTTCGCGGCCGGCGACAACGTTCGCGGCGCTGACCTTGTAGTGACGGCTATAGGCGCGGCGCGTAAAGCCGCAGTGGCGATGGATGAATATCTCAGAGAGAAAATGCTTGAAGAGCGAGCTAGCGTCGGACAAATTCCGGCGAACCCTGAATTGGTCCTTAGTCCCGCAGCCGATTGATTCATTAACTTCCTTCTATGTATGGCCGCGACTGCACGATGAACAACTGTCCATTGCGGTAGACCCACTCGATGTCCTGGTCCCGTTCGCCAAACACTCGCTTTAGTCGGAGCGCCGCAGTGGCAAGCTGTCTGACCATTTGATCCGTTAGCACGCGACGCTGCTGTTCAATGGTTACTTCTTTTATTCCGCCGCGCTCGTCGAATGCCAGCATTGTGTCTTCGTCCGAGCGAGTAAGGACTTGAATCGCGCCCGAGCGCGGATGGAAGATCACTTGCTCGGCAACTCGACGGCCCTCGACTACTTTCATCCCGAGCCCGCGTTTTGCGTTCACGTAAATGGCTGCGCGATCCGCGCGATCAAACGGATCAGTAGTGATCGCTACGCCGGCGCTGTCGGCGTTGATGCCTTCCTGGATCAACACCGCCGGGTAAACCGCGAAGTGACTCAAGCCGAAACTCTCGCGCGCTTCGTATGCTTCGTAGTTCCAAACCGAAGCCCACACCGTCTTGATCGCTTCCATCAACTGATCGTCGCTTCGGACGTTGGGCACGGTGGTGTAGAGCCCGGCGCCGCTGAAGTTCGGCAAGTCCTCAGCATTTGTCGAGCTTCGCGCAAACAAACCTTTGCCCTCGAATTCTCGATGGACCTTTTTAAGGACGGTTCGCGGGAAGCTCTCATCGTGACGGCCTTCCTGGATCCACTTGCGGATATCCGCCAGTCGCGCCTTGCGATAACGCGGATCGTGAACGAAGCGTTCTTCCTCGATGGCAGCAGCAATGCGTTCTTCGAGATGGTTCTCGTGGATGAATTGTTGATAGTAATGAAACGGAATCGCGAAGCCGGGCGGGACAACGATGCCCGGCAAGCGCGCGTGAACTATCTCGCCCAGGTTCGCTGATTTTGCGCCGAAGCGAATGGCGTCAGTTGCGCGCTGATGATTCAAATCGGTGAGACGGTCATAGGTCAGATCGGCTCGCGGCGTAACCAGATCGCTGCGCCTCACCCATTCACGGTTGCGCTGATCGACCTCGCGCGCTTCGGCTGGCGCGAGGCTGTAGTCGTTCTCGCGCACTTCCAGACGCACGTATTTGCCCTCGAGTGTCTTGAAGAGCTTATCGGCGTTTTTGATCGTCGCGTTAGGGATTCCCCATGACTTGGCAAGCATATTGACGTGAGACAACGGCGAAGCGTGTTCGGTAGTTATGATTCCCGATAGCGGAGTTAGATGTATTGGAACCTCTTTGAAGATCACGATCTGGTTTCGGTCGATGACGGTCTCGTCGGTGACGCGGTCGATGATTCGAAGCTGGCCGATTCCGGCGCCGAGATTTAGTGGCTGATAGGCTCGATCCGCGGCGAGCTCGCTCGCAGTAAGCACAGGCAGTCGCGCATCGCTTGTTGCTGCCGAATTGAGCTCACGCGCGACCGTTTCTTGCGCTTGTGAGTTGGGCTTAAAGAAGAGCGGCGCGTAAAAGCTCTTCTTGAGCGCCGCGTAACACTCGGCAAGCAAATGGTTGGTGATTTGATCGCCTTCCCAGAACTCAAATGTAAACTTATCCGCGGCAGTCTGATACGCGATTGTGCCGAGAATGAAACGCCGGTCTGGCTTCAAGAAGTTGTTATCGTAGAACGCGCGGCCACGCTCCAACGAAAGATAAGTTGCATTGGCGAAGTCCTTGTGAAATTGATACGCGCGGGAGTTGATGTAATAGACTCGATCTTGCGAGCGCCGGTCGATCACGAACATCATGTGGGGTAGCGCATACAGACGGCCGCGATAGTAAACTCGCGCCAGGAGATCGAAATCGGCCCGCGAGTTGATCCGCTCCAGAGAGCTTACAACGGGGACCGGCTCTTTCGCAGCGGGGCGTTTTGCAGCCGACCGTTGCGGCGAGATTGTATAGGCGTCGTCATACAAGATGAAGATGCCGAGCAAAGCAGCAAAACAAGCTTGCCGCCCTCTCGATCGTCGATTCTGTCTGAGTGATCCCACGATGACAATTAATCTTAGCATGGCTTGCAGAGCGTTCTCAGGAACGTTGACTCACGAAGCCGTCGGCGTGATAATGAACGGCGCAACGTTGCTACTTTGAAAACGGGAATTCAAGAAGGGATGGAAGGATGGACACGCAAGAGGTTTCACGGAGATTATTTCTCATTAGATCGTTGACGGGAGTGAGCTCGGCATGGCTGGTTTTGCGATTGCCTGACATCGTAGCTGCTCAAGAGCACGCGCATCACGCAGCTCAGTCTGAGACGCCAACAAAATTCGAGTTCTTCACACCGGAACAGGCCACCGAAGTCGAAGCCATCGCCGCGCAGATCATACCGACTGACGACACACCCGGCGCCCGCGAGGCAAGAGTAATCTATTTCATCGACCGCGCGCTCACTACATTCGATAAGGACAAACAACAACAATACGTCAAAGGTGTCAAAGAGCTTCAAGCGAAGCAGAAGAAGATGTTCAAGAACTCAGCCAGGTTCTCGAGCCTGAGATCGGAAGACCAGATCAAAGTTCTGAAGTCGCTCGAAAAAACCCCGTTCTTCGAGACTGTGCGCGTTCACACGATAATGGGTTTCTTCGCCGATCCGTCTTACGGCGGCAACTACGACAAGATCGGCTGGAAGTTGATCGGGTTCCAGGACGACTTCTATTTCAAACCCCCGTTCGGCTATTACGATCGCGAATACAAAGAAGCGCAGTGAGCAAGGAACGTGACCAGCAAGATGAATCCACAACAGCCGAAGTTTGAAACGCAATCACAGGTCGACTTCGTCGTCATCGGCGCCGGGGCCGCCGGCGGCATCATCGCGAAGGAGTTGTCCACCGCGGGGTTTCAAGTCGTGGTCCTTGAGCAAGGCCCTTACTTGAAAGAGAAAGATTTTGATCACGATGAGATAAAGAATTTTTGGCAGCACGCTTTGGTCAATGATTGGAGTAAACAACCTACAACTTTTCGCAAGACACCAAACGCGAAGGCCAGGGTTCAACCTGCCATCATTTACGGGCGAATGGTAGGCGGCGGCAACGTGCACTTCACAGCGAATTTCTGGCGGTTTCACGAAATAGATTTCGTAGAGCGAAGCAAGCTCGGAACGATTGCGGGAACCGGCTTTGATGATTGGCCCATTACTTACGCTGAGCTCGAGCCGTATTACACTAAGGCCGAGTGGGAGCTGGGCATCTCCGGCGAGCCGGGGCCGTTCGATCCGCCGCGATCCAAGCCCTATCCGCTTCCGCCGCTACCGATCAAATCTTCGGGGGCCCTACTCGCAAAAGGCGCGCGCAAGCTCGGCTGGCACCCCCAAGCAGCGCCGATGGCCATCATCTCTCAGCCTTATCGCGGACGCAGCGGGTGTTCACATTGTGGTTTCTGCGAAGCGTTTGGATGCGAGGTGAAAGCAAAGTCGAGCACGCTTGCGACCGTAATTCCGGAAGCGGAGAAGACGGGTCACTGCGAGATCCGACCGAACAGTTACGTTCGGAAGATCGAGACCGACGACGCGGGCCGCGTGACCGGCGTGATCTACTTCGACGACAAGAAGACTGAAGTGTTTCAACGAGCGAAAGCTGTCGTGCTGTGCGCAAACGGCGCGGAGTCGGCGAGGCTTCTTCTGATTTCCAAGTCGAACCTGTTTCCGAACGGACTCGCGAATTCGAGCGGTCTCGTGGGCAAGTATCTGATGTTCAACGCCGGAGGATTCGCCACTGGCGTCTTCGAGCACGAGTTGAATGAATTCAAGAGCGTGGTGGTCACGCGAATAATTCACGACTTCTACGATTCGGACCCGAAGCGAGGCTTCTACGGCGGCGGCGGAATCGATATGCGTTTCGATGTCACCCCCATAGGCTTTGCGCTCGGAGGTGCCTTGCCGCGCGAGACCCCGCGCTGGGGCGCCGACTACAAGAAGGCTCTCAGAGATTCTTTCACTCGAACGGTATACTCGTTCGGCCACACGACTTCGTTGCCGGTTGAACGGAACAGCATTTCGCTCGATCACGTGACCAAAGACGCGTGGGGTTTGCCTGCGATGCGAGTGACCTACAAAGATCACCCGGACGACCTCAAGATCGCCAAATTCTTTTCAGACCGCGGCAAGGAACTACTCGAAGCGGCCGGCGCGAAGAAGGTTTGGTCGGCGCCGGTCGAGGAGCAACAGTTTGGCGTCCATTTGCTGGGCACGTGTCGGATGGGAAACGATCCGAAGCGATCTGTGGTTAATAAGTATCATCAAGCTCATGATGTGCCGAACCTCTTTGTCTGCGACGGCAGCAGCTTCGTGACGTCGGGGCGTGGCCAGCCGACCTGCACGATTCAAGCGCTTGCGTATAGGGCTGCGGATCACATCATTCGCATGGCGAAGAGCGGAGAGATAAAGAGTGCGTAGCGCTTGCTTCTTCGCCGATGGGCTGGCGTCCGCCCAAGATATCTTTCGAAAGTCCGGCCTTAGACCGTTGGATGGCGTCGCGCGTATGAGTAAGCTGTACAAGCCGAGATGACGTGACAGACCCAACCGAACCAGCCTCCGGTTCCAATCCATATTCCCGGCGTGACGATCAGCCAAAAGATTCCGCGAAGAATCTTGCCGTTGTAAATTTGACCGACGCCCGGAATGAAAAGGCTCAGCACTGCCGCTATGCCTGGGTCTCTCATTAATCTCTCCTCACTTTGATACGAAGCGAGGCTTATGAAAAGTTCAGAAGATGTCGTAAGCTTTTCGCTCGGGCTCGGCGGACGAAAAAGCTGCACTCGATCATCAAACCGGCGCGTACTTATGTATGGTGGGGTGGGAAGGAACAATCGTTTTGGATAAGGCGACCGCAGCGCGGCTGGACGATCGGATCGAACGGTCGGCGCTGGAAGACGAGTTGGCCTTCGAGCAGATCGTTCGCCGTCACCAGGGAATGGTCTTCAGTCTGGCCTATCACTACTTGCGTGATCGCTCGCTTGCCGAGGAGCTGGCGCAGGAAGTATTTTTGAATCTGCACCAGAACCTTAACGCGATAAAGTCCCCCGAGCACCTCACGTTCTGGCTGCGCAAGGTTACAAGCCACCGCTGCATCGACCAGTCGCGGCGCCAGAAGGTCCGGCCTCAGGTCAGCCTCGAAGATGTGCCCGAGCCGGCAGCCACCGCCAAAGAAAACGATCTGTTTCTTTCCGAGATGCTGCGTCGAGTGGTAGACACGCTTCCGGAGAAGGCGAGAATGGTGGTGATACTTCGTTACCAGGAGGACCTTGATCCGATGGAGATCGCGAAGGTGATGGATATGCCACTCAACACGGTGAAGAGTCACTTGCGGCGTTCGCTCTCGATGCTTAGAGACAAGCTGAGCCGCACGTTGGGGGAGGTAGCAGTATGAGTCGCCTCGATGATGAACTGAGAATCGCTTTCAGACGCGAGCCACCGCCGGCTGATTTTCTGACGCGGGTTCTCGAGCGAGCAGCTTTGCAGCCCGAGCCACGTCCGAGCTGGTGGCAAAGGCTGGCGATGCTGCTGGGGACGCCGAGGTTGCGGTGGGTGGCAATCGGAGTTACCGCCTTACTGCTGCTGGCGGTAAGCGCGGTTCAGTATGGCAGATTGCGCGGAGCCGTGACGGAGGATCGCCCCAGAGTTGCCGAGGTGCCGCCGCATTCAGAAGCCGGAGAGAGAGATGCTGCCAGCCCCGCGGTTGACGGCTCTCAAGATGGCGGGGCTCGCTCAATATCAACGCCGCGCGAATTGCTGCAGCGTCACCGCGCTTCCACGAGCCAGGTGAAAGCGCCGGCTCACGATGATCGGCAGAGGGTGACAATCGCTGAAGCAAGAGCCGCCAAAGAGAAATTAATGCTGGCGCTTTACATTGCGAGCGCCACGCTCAACGATGCGGAGAGGGCGGTTCACGACGACAGCCCCAAGCCATAGCTCTAAGAAGTTCGGTAGTTAATATTGGAGGACTTATGAAAACAGTTATGACCAAATCACTGCGCGCGGTCGCGTTTTTTTCGGCGCTCTCGGTCTTCGCGACGGCTTCGGCTTTCGCGCAGGATCCAGCGAAGATCGATATGAGCCACCTCGACCGCTTTGCCGACCGCGCCGATAAGGTGATCGATGTCACTGTGGATGGACAGTTGCTGCGACTGGCGGCTTCGATCTTGAACGAGAAGCGCTCGCCCGACGAAGGGAAGATCAAGGAACTGATACTCGGCTTGAAAGGCATCTTCGTCAAGCGGTTCGAGTTCGAGAAGGAAGGCGAGTACACGATGGCTGATGTCGATTCGATCCGCTCGCAGTTGAATGCGCCTGGATGGACGCGGGTCGCAAACGTTCGCAGCAAGCGCGCGGGAAACTATGATGTCGTAATCATGAGCGAAGGCAGTGTGATCAAGGGCCTCGCCGTCCTGGCCGCTGAAGCCAAGGCTTTCACCGTTGTGAACATCGTCGGCCCGGTAGACCTTGCCAAGTTGTCGGAGCTGGAAGGGAAGTTCGGAATCCCGCATTTCGGGTTAGAGCAGATACCGGGCGTCTCGGTTACAGAAAAGAAGAAGGACAAAGACCCAGAACCCGAGAAGCAAGAAAACAAAACCGAGAAGAAACCGCCGACGCTAGTTCGGAGCGAGAAACCGCCGAGGGGGTAACCAGCGATGACGAACCGCAAAAGACATCTCCTGCGAACCTCGATCGCCGTTGTGCTCTTGTCGCTTATTCCGGTCGTAGCGCATGCCGGAGATGAGAGCTTCAGCACGGTAGTGAAGCACATCAAGTCGAATTACCATGCGAAGCAGCAAGGCTTTTTCGGAGCAATGATGCTCGCGCGTTTCGCAGTCAAGATCATAAAGCCGGCAGGCGTTAAGAATTTCAAAGTCGCGCTGCTTCGAGACCTGGATTATTCAGAAGGCCCGGCCCCTTCCACGGGGAAGTTTCATTCGTTCATGCGAGATAAGATCGATCCGCGATGGCAACCTCTAGTGCAATACAGCTCGTCGCGCGAACGGCAGTGGTCGTATGTTTACATCACTCGCGAGAATGAAGATGTGAAGCTGCTGGTTGTCACGCTTATGCAGAAGGACGCGGTTGTCCTGCAGACGAAGTTCAGTCCCGCTAAGCTGGTCGAGTTTATGAACAATCCTCAGATAATGGGCGTCTCGCTCAACAACGACAAACAAGGTCGGAATCAACGCGAATTACAATCCGACGACGCGGAGGCGAAGGACGACGACAAGGTCGCAAGACCCAAGCCGCAGCAGCGTTTCTAACTTCGCAAGAAAAAATGAATTCGTTACAACGTGGAGTCCCACTCTTAGTCCGCCAATCCTGATCTCCCACAATTTACTTGACAGCATTCAAAATAGAGCGATAATGTCAGGCATCCCGTAGGTTGGACTATTAGTTAACATACAGATTGGCCCGGAGTCATTACGACTGTAAGCAGGCAGTCGGGTTTTATGCATAGGCGGACCTGCTTACTTTGAGCTCGCTACCGCAAATCGCGAACTACGGCGCGCTAACGAGCAAGGGGATAGGAGGCGCAAAGTGTACGAGTTCAGTGACCAAGTTCTGATGTGTATTGATTGCGGCGAAGAATTCATCTTCAGCGCCGGGGAACAGCTCTTTTTTTCCGACAAGGGATTAAGAAATGCCCCCAAGCGGTGCAAGCCGTGTAAGCTGAAAAAGAACGAGCAGATCGCGGCCAATGCGCAGGCTTACGGCCAACCCTTCCCGCGTGGGCGTGTCGAAGTCGCCGTCAAATGCGCCCTATGCGGAGTTGAAACCACAGTGCCTTTCAGACCGACCCAGGGACGGCCGGTTTATTGTCGTGATTGCTTCCTTCGCATGCGGGCCTCGCAAGAGCACAGCCAGGCCGAAAAAACTACATTGAAAATTGAAAACTGAAAAGTGCAAATTGCAGATTGTTTCGACATTTTTCATTTTTCAGTTTTCAATTCCTCTCTAACCTTTTTCATGTCCTCCCAGACTTCGCGCTTCTTATCGGGCGAGCGCAGCAGGAACGCCGGGTGAAAAGTCGGCATGATTTTTATGCCGTTCCATTCACGCCACACGCCCCGCGCTCGGGTGATGGGTTCTCTGGTTCGCAGAAGACACTGAAAGGCCGGCGAACCGAGCGCGACGATAACCTGCGGGCGGATACAAGCGAGCTGACGAAACAGGAAGGGCTCGCAAGTTTCGACCTCGTCGCGTTCAGGTGCTCGATTTCCGGGCGGTCGGCATTTCACGATGTTTGCGATGTAGACCTCTTCGCGCTTCAGGCCTATGGCCTCGATGATCTTGTCGAGCAACTGGCCAGCGCGCCCCACGAATGGGCGGCCGGTTGCATCTTCTTCTGCGCCCGGGCCTTCGCCGACAAACACCAGCCTCGCGTGTGGATTGCCTTCTCCAAAAACGATGGTTCTGCGATGCTCGCAGAGTTTGCAGCGCCGGCAATCGCCGATGTCTTCTCGAATGTCGTTCAGTGATGAGTCGTTGAACTCCAAGGCCGGCATAGAAGTACTTCGTGATCGGGAGCCAGTTTGATCTTGAAGAATGATATCGCCGAACAGCCCGACCTGTTCGACTTGCGCTTCGCTTCGCATCTGAGCATCGGCAACCGAAGCAGCAGCGATGAGGGACGGGGAGGCTGGCGCCGTGGAATCGACTCCTGGAGCCGATTCCACGGGGAAGGCTGAACCGCCGATATCCTCAACGCCGACCTCGCGGTAAAACCTTAATTGCTCCCTGAGTTCTCGGGAGATGGCTAATAGTTCCTCGCTTATCTCGCTGGACATCGCGGTGAATTCTCCACGATACACACTCAACGGTCAAGCTACATCGCCCGAAAGAAAAGGCGGGAAGCAAACGTGTTTGCCTCCCGCCCTCGAGAAACGCCGAGTGGCGTGAAACTGAATGACGCGGGCTGATTCCCACGCCGTTAGAAGGTGATCTTTAAGCCCAACTGCAGCACCCGCATCGGCTCGCCGACCGCATTAACGTTGGCCGAGCTGGCAAGCGACGCCGTCACGCAGCAGGTCTGGCCGAAGGCCGTGCTGGTGATCGTCGCCGATCCCGATGTCGAGTTACGCGGGTTCTCAAAGTTGGGATGATTGAGCACGTTGAAGAACTCGGCCCGCAACTGCGCCTTGAAACGCTCCGTAATTTGGAAGCTCTTGGTCAGTCCAGCATCGAGATTCCAAAAATGCTGACCTTGCGCCAAATTGCGCCCGCTGCCCTGCTGCCCTGGCGGCGGAACACAGAAGTAGGTCTGCGTGCCGGTGACGTTCTGACAGTTGAGGTGCGGATCATTGAGCGGCGCGCTGATGAAGCCTCCTGTCTTATAGAGCACCGGCCCGACGATCCCGGGGACAACCTGCAGGTCGCCGCCCGGAATGTTCGGTCCTACGATGAGCGCGGTGCTGGTATGTCCGAGATTCGCCGTGCGCACACCACTGCTGATCGTGTACGGCTCGCCGCTTTGAAAATTGAAGATGCCGGTGAACTGCCACCCGCCGATGATCGTATCCACCCAGCGCGGCGCGCTCGCTGCGAACTGCTTGCCCTTGCCAAGCGGAAGCTCGTAGAGCAGATTGGTCAACAAGACGTGGCGATTGTCGAAGTCCGAGCGCGTGCGATCCAGCCTGAAGTTATGGATATCGGTCGGCGTGCGCGAGAAGCTGGTGGTGCTTAAGCCGCCACCGGTGCTGGCGCCGGTCGGATCCACCGACATATCGTCAATCGATTTGCTGAAGGTATAGGAGAACCCTAAATCCAGGCCCGCCTCAAAGCGGTGACGCGCCGTGATGAACAGGCCGTGATAGTAGGAATCGCCGCCCGCGTCCTGGTAGAAGATTTGCGCAAACTGCGGATTCGGGCGGAAGTAGTTGAGCGGCAGATTCCGGCGCTGCGAGCTGGTCAGCGCGAGCGCGTCCATGCGCGCCGCAAAACCGCCGATGTCACCGCGCTGCAGGTTCGTCTTCGACGTGCTGCTATTGATAAAGGCGGGCGAGACGAGTTGTAAGAGCAAAGTCGGCGTCTGGCCGGTCACGCCCGCCGGACAGCCCGTCCCGTCGCCATTACAACCCGCCAGGGCATTGGCCCGCGCGATGTTGAAGGTATCCAGAAAACCCGGCTGGCCGATCGAGCCTTGATTCAAATCGTAGGCGCGATACAGATGCGTCCCGCGTTTGCCGATGTAGCCGATCTGCGCGACGAAGTGCTTCGGCAGTTCGCGCTGGATGGTCAGGCTCCATTCGTGCACCGAAGGGTTCTTCAAGTTTGGATCGAACGCGCCCACGCTCGGTGCTGTACCCGACGGTTGCGCCGCCACAGTCAATGCAGCGGAAGGAGTAATCGTAGGAGGAGCGACACTGAGCGGGAAACCAGTGGAGATGCGATTGGCCAGCCCGGAGGGTGTGACACAGCCGACCGATGTGCTGATCGCGCCGGTAGTGTCGATAGTGTTGCTGCACAGTTGCATGAAGCCTGGCACTTTCCCGGCGATTGCCGTCACCTGAAACGTGGACAACGTATCGAACAGCAACGCGTATCCGGCGCGAACCACCGTCTTGGGGTTCGGCGACCAGGCGATGCCGATGCGCGGGCCGACCGCGCCGATATTGTTATTCTTGAACCACCGATCACCCTTCGCAAACGTCACCGTGCCATGCAAACCGTCGGGATTGACGTTGGGAACCAGCGTCTGCACTGCATCGTAAGGCGCGGGGTTGTACTCCCAGCGCACGCCGACATTCAAGGTCAGGTTGGGCCGCACTTTCCACTCGTCCTGCACGTAGGAGTCGTATTGATGCGCGCGCGTCATGACAGTGGCGTACTTTGCGGCCTTGTATTGATCGGCATTAAAGTCCGCGAAGAAGCTCTGGCTGAGCTGCGCGGGGATGCCCGCAAGCTCTACGATGGCCTGCTGCAGGCGATTGATATCGGTAGAATTAGGCGTCGTCGCAGAGTTGCCACCGATGGTCGTGGGGATGTTCAGGAAACCGCCCTGCCGCGTACTCTGGCTAAAGAGCACGCCCGGCGCCAAGATCGTGCTGCCAAAAAAACCGCGGCTGTCGTTGTGGATGTAGAAGCGGAAGTTGATGCCGGCATGGAAGGTGTGCGCCCCGTGGAGCCAGCTCAGGTTGTCAATGAATTGTGGCGTCGTCACACCGCGCTGCGTGTGGGGAGAGACGCAGTAAGGCGTGTTTATGTTGCCGGAGGTGCTAAAGGAGCCATAGATGCACTCGTCTGCCCACGGCGGCAGCTTGCTTGGATCGCCGAAGTTGGGATTCGATTCGCCGAAGGTGAAGGCAAAGGCGAAGCGGTTGAACCCAGCCGTCAGTTCGTTGACCAAGGTCGGCGTAATCGTACGGCGGTAGCTCACCGCCAGGTTCCGGCCAATTCGCGAGACTTCGCCGAGCGGCGGGTAGCCTGGGAACACTGCCGGGCGCGCGTTGAGGAAGTCTCCGTCCTTGGTGTCATAGCGGTTTTGCAGCCAGCGCCCGAAGATAGTGTTCCGCGCATTGAAGGTGTGATCAATGCGGGCCATGATGTGGGGGCCAACGAACTTCGTTGGCGGGTTCCACAGAAAGCCCGCGGTGTTCAAGCCATCGCCGGCGGCTTGGAAACCGTTGGGCAAAGGCAGACTCTTGATGAAGGCCAAGACTGCTGGATCGGCGCCAATCCCCTTGGGGTCGTTGGCGAAAATATTATAGCTGTCAACGCAGTTTGAGAAGTTGCCGTTGCCGCACACCGCGATGCCAGGAAGCAAGTTGCCGCTCGCGTCCACCATGCGTGGGTCGTTTTGGGTGAAGCTCAAGCCGTTAGACGCAGTGACTTTACCCCGCACAAAGCGGAAGATGCCGGTTCGCGCCGCCGACGTATACACTCTCGGGGTGCCAAAAGCCGCAGAGATCGGCGAGGTCTGCTTGATCAAATTGCGCTGGAAGCTGCCGAAGAAGAAAGTCTTGTCCTTGCGAATTGGCCCGCCGACGTCGAAGCCATACTGGTGCAACTTGAGCTCGGGCCGAGCCTGGCCACTAGCGTTATTGAACCACTCATTCGCGTTATAGGCAGTGTTGCGATTGAAGTAGTAGACCGCGCCGTGCAGGGTATTGGAGCCGCCGCGCGTCGCCACCATGACGTTGGCGCCACTGTTGCGGCCGGTCTCCGCCGTCGCTCCCAGCGTGACCGTGCGGAACTCCTGCACGTTGTCGGGATTCAGGCGCTGGATATTGCTCTGCGGATTGGGCACTGTTGATTCGTTGGCATCAATGCCGTCAATGGTGACGTTGTGGGCGCGGTCGCGGGAGCCAAACACGTGGGTTCCAGAGCCGACGCCGTTGGTGGTGCGCTGCACGACGCCCGGCTCCAGCGTGAGCAGCGCCAGAGGATTGCGTCCATTGAGCGGCAGCTCTTGGATTTGCTTGGTCTCCAGCACGTCGCTGATCGTAGCGTTGGAGGTCTCAATGCGCTCGTACCCGCCTTGAACCTCGACCACCTCGGTCGTCGATCCGACCTGAAGCGTGACATCAACCACAAGCGGCGAGCCGACCGTGAGGACGTTCTTGGTGCTCACAGACTTGCGGAAGCCAGCTGCCTCCACAGTTATTGTGTACTCACCGACCGGAAGCGAGGGGAACGCATAGATCCCAGCCGATGTAGTCTTGGTCGTTTGAGTGACTCTCGTTGCCTCATTCATTGCTGACACCTGAACGTCGGGCACTACCGCACCCTGTGGATCGGTGACCGTACCGGTGATT